>JAJDVR010000110.1 GCA_022826025.1 Gemmatimonadota bacterium
GCCCGGGGAGAAGACGTTGCGCGCGGGCCAGGGCGGCCGAGGCGGGCCGGTTGGGGTTGGCCGCCGCGGCGGATTGGAACGGCGCCCCTTCAGGCGTCCAGGCGACCACCGCGGCCGCGCGTCCTCCCGTCCGAGCCCGGAAGGCGGCGGCGATCTCCACGCTTCCGAGCGCTGCGTACCAGCCGTCGGGGGTCTGCTCCCAGCGAGCCTCCCATCCCCAGGGAGCGTCACCCACCAGCTCCAGCCGGCCCGGCGCGCGCGCCATCGCCCGCAGCGCCACGGCGTCTTCGCGGCGCGACCACTCCAGGATCAGCGTGCTCTCCCCGGGGCGGGACGATGGCGACGGCTCGGCGGCGAGGTCGAACTCCATGCGGGCGTAGCTTCCGTCCGGCGCGTGGGGGCCGACGCGGGAGACCATCCAGTACCAATCCTCCAGCTCGCGGGGCCAGCCGTCCGGCGTGGTGAATACGAAGCGGAGGCCGATGCCGTCGTCGGGTCCGGCCGCGAACACGAGGCCGGCCCAGCGCCGGGCCTCGAGGGCCCCGACGCGCATCATATCGGACCGGCCCGGTGCGCGTCCCGGGCGTCCGGATTCGGGGAGACAACGACGCTGGCTGCGAGGCTGCGGAATCTCGGACTGCCGACGCGCGCCACGGCTACCGAATCCCCTCGAGCTGGATCCCCCGCACGAAGTACCGCTGGGTGAACAGGAACAGGAGCGCGATGGGCAGGACCGCGGCGACGCCGGCCGCCATCTGGTAGGGCCAATTGATCTCGTACGTCGAATGGAATGCGGCGATCCCCACCTCGACCACCCGCATTTCCATGGACCGGGTGACCAGGAGCGGCCACAGCAGGTTCTTCCACGCATCGACGAACGCGAACAGCGCGAGCGTGGCCACGGCGGGTTTCGCGAGCGGCAGGGCGACGCTCCAGAAGATGCGCAGGTGCCCGGCGCCGTCGACACGCGCCGCGTCCTCCAGTTCCCGGGGCACCGTTCGAAAGTACTGTCGCATGAGGAAGATGCCCCACACCGAGACCAGTTCGGTGGAGATGAGCCCCTGGTAGGTGTCGATCCAGTCCAGGGCATCGATCACGAGGAAGCGGGGGATGAGGACGACGACCGCCGGAACCATCATCGTCGACAGGAAGAGCATGAAGAGCCCATTCCGGCCCGGAAAGTCGATTCGGGCAAAGGCGTACCCCGCGGTGGCCGAGGTCGCGACCTGGCCCGCCGCCACCGCGGTCGCGAACACCAGCGAGTTCAGGAAGTAGCGTCCGAAGGGCTGGACCGTCAGCGCCTCCGGGTAGTTCGACCAGCGCGGTACCCGCGGCAGGATGCCCCCGCCGGCGAACACCTCGAGCTGCCCCATCAGGCTCGTCAGCCCCATCCACAGGAAGGGAGACGCCATGACGACGCACGCCCCGGCGAGCACCAGCCTGCGCGCCATCCGGCGCGCGACGGCGCGTTCAGCCATGGGCCCGGCGCGCATCGAGGAAGCGGAAGTGCAGCCAGGTGGCGGCGAACACGACGGCGAACAGGAGCCAGCTCATCGCCGCCGCGCTGCCGAACTGCAGGAACTCCCACGCCTCCCGGTAGATGTGATAGACGGCGACATCGGTGGCGCCCAGCGGGCCGCCCTCGGTCATCACGTAGACCAGCCCGAAGACCTGGAAGGACCCGATGATCGACGTCACCAGCACGAAGAACAGGGTGTGGCGCAGGCCGGGCAGCGTGATGTGACGGAGGCGCTGCCACGGCCCCGCGCCGTCGACCCGGGCCGCGTCATACCAGTCGCGCGGTATGGCGGCGAGGCCCGCCTGGAAGACCACCATCTGATAGCCCACGACCATCCAGATGCCGATCATCATCAGGCTGATGAGCGCGGTGTCGGGCGAGGTGAGCCAGGGGACGGACTCGAGTCCCAGTCGCTCGAGACCCCGGTTCAGCAGCCCGTACTGGTCGCTCAACAGCCACTTCCACACGACCGCGATCGCCGCAATGCTGGTGATGGCGGGCAGGAAGAGGGCGAGCCGGGCCCAGCGCAGCGCGCGGCGCGACCCCCGGGTAAGGAGCGCCAGGGCGAGGGCGACGGCCATCGCGGCGGGCACGTGCAGCGTAAACAGCGCCGTGTTCCCGATCGCCGACCACCACTCCCGGTTCGCGAGCAGCGCCGCATAGTTGTCGAGGCCGAGGAAGAGGGGCGCGGGATCGATGAGACGCCATTCGTGCAGCGAGATCCACAGCGAGAAGAGGAGCGGTCCGAGGGTGAACGCGAGGATGAGGGCCGCAGCCGGCGCGAGGAGGCCCCACGCCGCCAGGGTTCGTCGCAGGGCACGGGGGCGGGAGGCGAGTTGCGCGAGGTGGAGGACCAGCCCCACCAGCAGGGTGGCGAGGCCGCTCGCCGCCGCCGGCGGGAGGAAAGGAGAGGCAGTGCGCTCGTATCCGAGGAAGGCGAAGTGGATGTCGGCGGTGCGGGCGACGTGCCAGACGGCGCCGTCGGCTTCCACCGTGTGCGGCGTGCCGGCGGTAGCGCCCTGAGGCGCAGGTGATGCCCCGGCGGATGTCTCCACACCCCGTTCGGGTGAGCCGGCGATGGCTGCCGCGACCGCGGCCGGCATGGTCCACTGCTCGTTCGGTGACTCCAGCGACGAGTCCTCGATCCACGGGAGGAGAGTGACTCGGGCGGCGCGGGGCGGATCCGCGCCGGACGCCAGCGCCAGTTCGGCGGCGCGCCCGCCCTGGGCGACGGTGGAGGCGCTCAGCGACCTGAGTTCCCGATCAGCCCACCGTCCGGCGGCGACCGCGGTCAGGGCGATGCAGCCGACGGAGAGGAGCGCGATGCCCACCGGGTAGCGCGTGCGCGTGGGCCCGCGGCGCCGGGCCAGGGCCCACCCCGTGATGAGCGCCAGGCCCGCGAGCGCGATGGCGGCGGCGGTGACCGGCAGGGCGCCGGAGGGACCGTCCGCCGGGCGGGGCGTGACCGCGATCCAGGCGGCTGGGTCGAGGGCGCCGGCCTCGTAGGCGTACGCCCCCGGTGCGACGCCCCCGGCATCGGCGGCGACGATCGTAGCCCGGCCGCCGAGCAGGTCGGCCACCGCGCCGGCGCTGCCCCCCTCCTCCTCCCACAGCGCGGCCGCCATGCGCGCCTCGGATTCCGCCGCGCCGACCCGTGCCCTCTCCACCCGGCCCGCGGCCACGACCACAACGAGCGCAAGGCCGGTCGCCAGGACGACGGCGGCGAGGGAGTCCAGAACCGGCTGGCGCACGCCGCTCACCACCCGAACTCCGCGTCAATGCGGCGGGCCACGTCCCCGGCGCTCGATGCGAGCGATTCTCCCCGCACCAGGCGGCGGTCCATGATCTCCACCGCCAGCGCCTCGATGCGGGAGAAGTCGCGCACCCGGGCGCCCCACGTCATGCGCGCGCCCTCCACCAGTGCGATGAACGCGTCCTCGACCCCCGTTCCGTCCGCAGCGGCGATCTCCGCCGCGACATCCATCCGTGATGGAATGGCCAGTCCCGAGCGTGCCCGGATGCGCTGCGCTTCGGGCGAAGCGAGGAAGCCCGCCAGGTCGATGGCGCGGCGCAGCTCACGGGCGTTGGGCGGCACGGCCCACCCCGACGCGTAGAGCACGCTGGTCGCCGCTGCCCGGGACGGGTGGTGGGGAATGGGGAGGATGGCCAGGTCGAGCGCGCCCGCTCCGACCAGATCGCGGAACACCGGGAGCGTCCAGTGGCCCGAGAGCAGAAACGCCTGTCCACCGGATGCGAAGCGCGCCTCGCGGGCGGGGTCTCCCTGCTGGACGAACTGCGCGCCGGGGGTGAGGCCGTCCTCCGCCAGGCCGGTCAGGAAGCGGTAGGCTTCCAGCGCTTCGAGCCCGTCCAGGTAACCCGCCGCCCCGCTCCCCCCGGGCGCCAGAATGTCGCCTCCCGCCGACCACACGAAGGGGATCCACTGGTACAGGTTGCGCGGGAAGTCGAACCCGAACACGTCGTCCCGGCCATCGCCGTCGGCGTCGGCCACGACCGCCTCGGCGGCCCGCCGGAAGTCCGTCCAGGTCCAGCCGGGCGGCTGCCCGGCAGCCGACGACATGGCGGGCAGAAGGCCCTCCACCTCCGCGGCCGCAAGCACTTCCCGATTCGCGTACAGGACCATCGGCGTGAAGTCCTTCGGCAGAGCGAACATGGATTCGCCCCGCCGAAACGCGTCCGCCACCTGCCCGAACACGCTGTCCGGCCGGAAACCTAGGGCCTCCCGGTAGGGCGCGAGATCCAGCGCCAGCCCCCGCTCCACGAAGGTGGGGATGTCGGGCGAGTCCAGGAGGTAGACGTCGGGGGGCCGCCCTGCGGCGATCGAGGTCAGCAGCCTCTCCTCATATCCGTTGGGGGCCGACTCGAGCACGACCCGCACGCCGGGGTGCAGGGCTTCGTAGCGGTCGGCCACCTGCCGCTCGATCTCCAGTTCGTGGCCCCCGGCCCAGAGCGCCACACGCAGCGTGATGCCGGACTCACTGCGGGAGCAGGCCGCCGCCGCGAGGACGAGAGCGGCGAGCACGGGGTCCTGCCACCGGCTGCTTCTCATGGCGATACCCACTGCCTCGCCGGTCGCGGCACGCCCTCCCTGCGGCGGCCATTCGGGCCGAACAGGTGGCTGCGCTCCCAGGCCACGGAAACGCTCACCCGGTCGCCGGGGGCAACGCGCAGCGCAGGCGATGCGCGCGCCACCCACGCGGCATCGCCCGGGCCGTCCAGGTGCACGAGCTGCTCGCTCCCCAGCATCTCCACGCGCAGCACGGTGGCCCGAAAGTCGCCCGAGAAGGTCGAGCTGCCGGCCTCGCGCGAGCCGCTGATCGTGCTCGAACCGGGCTCTCCACCGGACGCGCCGTCCTCTGCCTCTCCCGGCCCCGCCACCGCGAGATCCTCCGGCCGCACCGCCAGGGTGGCCTGATCCGCACCCGACGTCCCCGCGAGCGCGAACGGACCGCCCGCAAGGCGTCCCCGGTCATCGCGGAAAAGCGGGATCCGATTGATGGGAGGTGATCCCACGAAGCCCGCCACGAACAGGTTATGCGGCCGCCGATAGACCTCGTCCGGCGTGCCCACCTGCTGCAAACGTCCGCGATCCATCACCGCGACCCGCTGGCCCAGCGAAAGCGCTTCCACCTGGTCGTGGGTCACGAAGATCATCGTCGTGCCCAGGCGCCGGTGCAGAGCGGCGATCTCGTCGCGCGTCCGCAGGCGCAGCTCCGCATCCAGGTTCGAGAGCGGCTCATCGAACAGGAACACGCCCGGATCGCGCACCATGGCCCGGCCCAGAGCCACCCGCTGGCGCTGACCCCCCGACAGCTGGCCGGGCTTCCGTTCCAGCAGTTGGGTGAGCCCGAGCGCGGCCGCGGTCTCAGCGACGCGCCGCTCGAGCTCCGGGCGAGGGGTTCCGCGCACGCGCAGGCCGAAGCCGAGATTCCGGGCGACGGTCATGTGCGGATAGAGCGCGTAGCTCTGGAACACCATCGCCACGTCGCGCGCGCCCGGCTCAACCTCGTCCACCCGCCGTCCCCCGATCCACACCTCTCCCGAGGTGGGTGCCTCAAGCCCGGCGATAAGGCGCAACAGGGTGCTCTTGCCGCATCCCGAGGGGCCCACCAGCACCATCAGCTCGCCGGGCCGAATCTCGAGGTCCATCGGCTGCAGGGCCACGACATCGCCGAACCGCTTCCCCACGCCGCGCAGCAATACACCCTGCCCGGAGCGACTCACGGTAACCATGGGACTCGCAGGGGCTCGCCGCGCGATCCGACGTACCGCTCGCCGTCGACGGCGACGCTCACCCGTCCGGGCTCCACCTCGACATGCAGCGCCCGGCCGCGCGCGATGACCGGCCCCAGCGACACGCGGGCGGGACCATCCGGCAGCGGCCGCACCTCAACGCCCGACGCATCCACGTGGAGCCCGGCGAATCCGCGCGCCAGGAGATCGATGATCCAAGAGTGCTGATAGTCGTCGATGCCCCGGAAGTGGCAGGCGCGACCCGTGTACGGGTTGTAGTGCTCGAAGCAGTTGGGCCGGGCGGGATCGCCATCCGTGAACATCATGCGCGCGAAGCGGAAGAGCATGTCGGCCGCGAGTCTGCCCGCCCGCTCGCTTCCTTTGCGCCAGCAGCGCACCAGCCCTTCGATCACGTGGCTCGTGGTCATCGGCCACACCCGTCCGTTCCAGGGGCAATTGCGGCGCTTCCCTCGCCAGATGCCCTCCGCGGAGAAGCGCGGGTCGTCCACGCTGGACGAAGGCACGGGGAAGGGCGTGCCGAAGGTTCCGGGATTCTCGAGGTGGTCGAGCAGGGCGTCGAGGCGGGTGCCGTCCACCCGTCCGGTGAGCAGCGGGTAGAACCCCACCGCCGCCTTCACGCCCGTGCGCTCGCCGGTGCGTCCGTCGACGTCGGTGAACAGCCGCGCCTCGGCCGACCACATGCGCTCGTCGATCGCCCTCCAGGAGCGGGCCGCGAGACGCAGCCACCCGGCCTCGTCGCCCGGCCGGTCCAATCGGCACGCCAGCGAGCCGAGGGCGCGGAACAGCTGGTGCGCGTAGACCGTGACATCGATCCCCTTGAGGCGAAGCCGCGGGCGCCACCCCGCCACGTCGGCCTCCTCGTCCACCGCCATGTACCGGGACATGTACTCCTGTCCCGTCTCGAAGTGGTTCGTGACCGTGAACATCCCGGACCCCTCCGGATCGCGCGCCGCGGTCAGCCAGCGGGCGTAGCGGGACAGCCCCTCGTAGCAGCGGGCCAGCGCCACCGCGTCAGGCTGCATGTCATCGACCGCGAGCAGCGCGTCGCCCCAGTTGGCGTGGTAGAAGTCGGTTCCCTCGAGGCGCTCGGGATAGAGGCGCCCGTGGAACGAGCCGTCGGGCTTCTGGTTGTCGACGAAGTTCAACAGCGAGCCCCAGGCCTCGCGCCCGCTCCTGCGCCACCGCATCTCCATCATGTGGCACTGCGCGCTGTACGTGATGGGCACGTGGAAGTACTCCGGGCCCTCGGCGATGGCGGGGTGCCGGATCGGGCCCCATCGACCCTCGATGCGGTTCAGGCCAAGGCCGTAGACGCGGTAGTCGAAATAGCGCTCGAGACAGGGATCGCCGCACTGGAAGTGGGGAAAGCCGCCGAAGAACGACTCCCAGGCGCAACAGGGCGAGGTTTCGCCGGCGCGTCGGGGTTGGGCTCCCTCCGGCCGGAGCGTCAGCCGGATGGCCGGCGGCTCACCGCCGTCGATCCCCGCCAGCGGAAGCGCGACTGCGATCCAGATCCACCCGGAGCGGTGCGCCTCCGGGTCGAGGGCCGCGGCGGATACTGGCTCCAACGGACCGTCGGTACCTGCACCATCCCTGGCGAGGTTAGATGCGGCGACGGCGGTCCCCAGGGCGCCGGACGCCATTTCGGCAAACGGGGAATGCCCCCATTCGGGTTCGCCTCGCCCCTCGGACGCCGCGATGCCTCTCCACGCGGGCGAAACGGAGCCCGCGAGTTCCATGCGCAACACCAGTTTCTGCCCGCGCCGGTCCGCGACCACCCGCGTCCAGCCGACGCCGCCTGCCGTGGGTCCAGCTCCTTCGGTCGCGTCGGCCGGCTGCGCGGTGAAGCCGACCAGGTAGCCCTCGAGCGCGCGCGGAACCTGCCAGGAGGACTCCAGGACTCCCCCCGGCAACACCTGCCGGCGCTCCTCGACGAGGACCCCTTGCTCATCCGCCCACCTGGCGTCCAGCCGCCCGGGCCGCCACCTGCGCGGGGTCAACTCGTGCCCGCCCAAGCCTCCTGTCGCTCCGCGGAGGGGGTTTTCCAGCCCATCGGGCCGCACCAGCGCCACCGAGAACCCCGGACCGACCTCGTGCTGCAGCACATGCACGGGATCCCAGAACCCCGGCCGGTGAAGCCACCGCGGGAACGGCGGCGCCCACACCACACCGTCCAGTCCTCCCAGGAACCACTTGTCATCGCGCACCAGCGCCGCGATGCGTGCCTTGGGGGAAACGTCGGTACGGGACCTCACGATACGGAGGCCCTGACGACGTACGGGACCTCGAACTCATCGACAACCCAGGTATAGATGCTGCCGTGCCTGACCCGGATCGGCCCTGCTGCCTCGAAGGCGAGGCGAACGGAGCCCAGGTAATCGCCGGCCTGCGAGTACAGGTCGTAGAAGTCGGGTGCGTCCTCGGGCGTGACCCTCTCAGCCCAGAGCCGGCCCTGGTCGTCGACGAAGAGACCCTGAAGAACGGGCTTGACGTCCGGTATCAGGGCGGCAGCCTCTTCCGCCACCCGACGCAGTTCGGGACTGTCTTCGACGATGCTCTCGGCGTACGCGGACCGGTCTTCGTCCGTGACCCGTTGCGCGGCAGCCGCCGCCTCGATGACGACCAGCGTGTCCCCGCCCTCGCCTGTCCGCGCGATGCGGTACGACGCGTTGTGCGCGAGCCAGAATCCACCGGACGGGTTTACCGCAGCTATCGCGAATGCCTGGAACGGAATGTCGCGGACCCCCGCACGGGTGCCGGACGTGTAGGCGTAGAACCGCCTGTTGATCTCACCGAGGTAGACCGAGTCGATGGCCCCGCTGGACAGGTCGTAGGACTTGTAGTAGCGCCGGTACGTTACTGAGACCACGCCCGTTGAAGGCAGATGGCGCGGTTCGTTTTGCGAATGGAAGGTCTCCTTCCAGTAACGGCCCGGATTGTCGAACGCTCCGCTCCAGAAACCGCCGTAGCCCGAGACCGGCTTGTTGAACCTGCGTATCTCCTCTCCATGGGGGTCCACCCCGATGATCGTCCCCTGGCTGTGGTTGGGGATCCACAGGAGGGTGTCCCCCGACAGGAAGATGCCGTTGGCCTCTCCAATCTCGGCCGGTCCCTCGCCCCGCCGCACGATCGTCCGCAGATACCGGCCCATGGAGTCGAAAACGCGGACCTCCGCCGCCTGGTAATCCAGCACATGGATGTCACCGTCGCTGGAAGCCTCGATGCCCCGGATGTCCGCGAAGGCGAAGGCGGGGTCGTCCCCTTCAAGGCTTCCGAACTGCAGGTCCACATGCGCCTCGGTGACCTCCGGGCCGACGGCGTCGATGGCGGGAAGGCCCGGATAACGGACGAGGACCGCACCGCTCGGAAGCGTCTCGCGCGTCGGCTCCGCCGCCGGCGATTCCGGCGCGCAGGAGTTGAGGGCCGCGGCGAGCGTGAGGACGAGAAAGGATGGACGGCGAGAGCGCGTGAGTGCCCGTTCCGGGCGGGACATGGCCCGATCCTCCTGGCCCGAGATCGCAACGAGGCGCGAATCGCCTCACGGGACAACACCGAAGGTACGGTTCACGCCTCCGGGATGTCACGCATTCCTCGGTTTCCAGTTCTGACACCTTCCCCGTCCGGCGCGCGTAGACGCGCACACGCCCCCGTGCCAATCACGTCGGTGGCCCGCAGGGCGCGGCGATTCGCAGCCGTGCCGACTGTACAACCCTGCGTTCAGCGTCTGGAGGAAGAGATGTCCTGGAAGCGTCGAGTTCATGGCCGCCAGTCACGGCCTTTCGCCCTCGCGGGCACCCTGTTCGTCGCCCTGATATCAACGGGCTGCGTCTTCATCGACGAAGACGAGTCGCGGGCGGACGTCGAAATGGAGGAAGTGAGGGAGGGCATGCACGAGGTTGCGGATGACCTCGCCGATGGTCTTTCCGACGCGGTGGAGCAGTTGAGCGAAGCGCTGCACCACGTCGACCTGGAGCTGTCGAGCGAGACGCTGGTCGAGAGGCCGGTGTCATTCCGCACATTGCGCGATGTCCTGCCGGACGAAGCCGGCGGTTTGGCGCTCTCGTCCCGTGAAGGGTCGACCGTTGGCGTGTTCGGGTTCCGTGTCTCGACGGTCGAAGCCGAGTATCGGAACCGCGACGGAGCGGACGTGGACGTCGCCATCGCCGACATCGGGGCTCTCCCGCTTGTCGGATCGGAGGATTTCCTCGACTGGCTGGATGTCGAGGTCGACGAAGAAAGCGAGCGCGGCTGGAAGCGCACGCTGGAGTATGAGGGGTATCCGGCGCTGGACGAGTTTCGGCGTACGCGCGGGGACCGCGGCCGCGGGCAGCTCACCTGGTTGGTGGAGGGCCGCTTCGTGGTCTCCCTGGAGGGACGGGGCGTGACGATGGACGAACTCTACGACCTGCGGGACGCGATCGACACGGACGCGCTGGCCGACATGCGTGACCGGGAGGGCTGAGCGGTCGGCTCCCGTTCAGCGGAAGGCACCATTAGCAGTCAGCGGATGAATCTCCGCGCCCGCCTGGAGCGGCAGGGCGCCACCCGGCATCAGCCGCCCACTCGTCGCGGGCGTCTGCGTACGCCTGATAGTCTGCCGGAGGTCGCTGTCCCTCGGCGGCCGCCTGGCCCCGAGCGTCCTCGACTTGTTCTTCCAGCGGCGGAAGGCCGACCGCTTTCCGGCGTTCTGCAAGCTTGTGCGGATCCTCCACCTCGCCCGGCGACAGGCTCCCGTCGGCGTCCCAATCGAGCTGCGTGCCGTAGCGCTGCCGGCGCCCCTCGAAGAATCGGATCCGGTCCTCCAGCATCGCGGCGTGCGCAGGATTCGCCTTCCCTTCTCGTGCCGCCGCCGTGAGGAGTGGCAGTGTTCGACGGAGCAGGTCGGGCTCCGAGATCGCGTGTTGGAGTATCAACCACGCCGCCTCTGCTCCGTCAGCACCGACAAGGTCGGAACCCGGCCACCCGACCGACTCGATGATTCGCCGGAGACGCCGGGCGTTGCGTTGGTGCACCCGGGCCATGCGAGGTTCATAGCCGGCGTTGAAGAGCTTGCCGGACGCCGCGAGTCGGGCACGCACGGTACGGTCCAGCCGGGCCATCTCCAGGAGGTCGCGCCGCAGGGGCTGGAGCTGGCGCGACTTCCTGGAAGAGCGGGCCGTTGTCGTCAGCTCGCGCAGGCGGATACCTCCGGATGAGCCGTCCAGGCGTCGAAGGGCTCGCCTCCCGTCGTCAACGTCACTTCCATGGATTCGCCCGGGGCAAGGTCGGTTCGCGCGGTCGGCCCCAATTCGGTTCCGGTGGACAGGTGAACCTCGACACGCACGGCGCAGAGCACCTCCCGGGTCACGTTCTCGACGGTGCCCACGAACGCCTCCCGCGCGGCATCGAACGAGAGGATCAGGCGGGCGCCCCTCCGGATCTCGTCCCAGGTTTCGCCGGGGGCGATGTACTCGCCCGACTCCTCCCCCTCTTCGTCGTGCTCGCCCTCCTCGCCGTGCTCACCACCCCCGTGCTCGCCTTCCTCGCCGTGCTCGCCACCCCCGTGCTCGCCTTCGCCGCCGCCTTCGCGGGCGCCGTGCTCGCCTTCACCCTCCGCCTCGTGCTCTTCGCCTCCTTCCCGGCCCTCCTCCGCTCCATCCCCATCGCCTTCCATCGGGGGAAGCATGCCGTCGAGCTCCGCGTACACCTGCTGGATCGCGCGGGGTGCCTGACTCTCCGACAGTGACCAGTCCCCGAGCTCTCCGAAATCCGCGCTCGTGTGCGCTTCCTCCAGGCCGAGTCCCTGTCCGTGGAGACGACGACTCTCTTCGATGACCTGCACCACGGCCTGGCGGAACACCTCCAGCTCCTCCCGCAGAACCTCGGGGGAATCGACGAAGCCGTGTCCGGGAACGTACGTCCCGACGTCCATCGCCTGCGCCCGCTCGATCATCGCCACCCATTCGCTGGGATAGGCGGTGCGCATGGCGGGGAAGACGCGGTGCAGATAGGCCTCGCTCATGAAGAGGATGTCCTCTTCGGGCAGGTGGACGACCAGGTCGCCGCCCGTGTGCGCGCGGCCGAGGAAGAGGATCTCGATGGTCCGGCCGCCCAGCTCGAGCACCTCGCGCTCGTCGACCAGGCGGGTGGGCAGCACCACCGGGGGGGCGTCGGCGGGCCGGATGGGATTGGCCGCCGTGGCCTCCAGCACCCTCGCCGAAGTGGGGTGGGCGATGAACTCCGCGTCCGCGGGGAAGGCGGAGTTGCCGGCGGTGTGGTCGCCGTGGTCGGAGCAGATTACCACGTGCGTGATGGGGTAATCGGTGACCGAGGCGATGTGGTCGATGAGGCGCTGCGTTTCCGCCACGCTGCCCTGTCCGTCCGCCACCAGCACGCCCTCGTCGGTCACCACGAACATGCTGACGGTGGTGAAGCGCTGGTCCCCGGCCGAGCGCAGCGCCTCGTAGGAGTAGACGCCGTCGGCGAGCTCGCGCAGGCGTGGGAAGTCCTCCTCGGTGTACCCGCGCGCGAACGGGTCGGCGGTGCGAACGAGTTCGGCCGAGGCGTCTCCCCCGGCTTCATCTCCGGAACCACCGCACGCGAGGCCGGCGAACGCGGGTACGAGGACGATCGCCTTCAGGACGCTGAATCGTGTGGTGCGCTGGTGGTGCATGAGACGTGCTCCCGGCGAGAAAACCTTCTGGACATCATCCGCATCCCATTTTAGAATCGTTCGCCCCCGCGCGAAAACGGGGGAGACCAGCGAGTTGCTCGCGCGCGGGACTGCGACGGGCTTCCCGGGCCGCGCGAAGACGAGTATCTCGCGCGGCTCTTCTCGTGTAGGGGAACTGCGGGCGCGGGAGAGAACAACGCGGAAGGAGGACGGAATGATCGCCGTGCAGGGCGTGACCAAGCGCTTCGGCCCCCTCGTAGCCGTCAACGACGTGTCGTTCGAGGTGGACCGGGGCGAGGTGGTGGGGTTTCTCGGCCCCAACGCGGCCGGCAAGACCACCACAATGCGCATGCTGACCGGGACGCTACAGCCCGATTCCGGGGTGGTGCAGTTCGACGGCGTGCCCATCGAGACCGACCTCAGGGAAGCCAAGCGGCGCGTGGGGTACCTGCCCGAGGCGAATCCGCTGTACGAGGACATGCTGGTCGCGGAGTATCTCGAGTACGTGGCCGAGATCCGCAGAATCCGGGGCGCGGATGCCCGGCGCGCCGTCCGGGACGCGGTAGAGGAAACCGCGCTCGAGGCGGTGTTCTTCCGCCCGATCGGGGAGTGCTCCAAGGGCTACCGGCAGCGTATCGGGCTGGCGGCTGCGATCCTTCATCGTCCCGAGATCCTGGTACTCGACGAGCCCACCGAGGGCCTCGATCCCAACCAGCGGGTGGAGATCCGCAAGCTGATCAACACACTGGGCGCGGAGCGGACGGTTCTCCTCAGCACCCACGTCATGCAGGAGGTCGAGGCCACCTGCCAGCGGCTGCTGATCATCTCGGGCGGCCGGCTGGTCGCCGACGGCACCGTGGCCGACCTGGCCGCCGACCGCACCGGTGGAGCGTACTACCTGGTCGAAGCCGAGGGAGAGGACGTGTCCGGGACGCTTGCCGCCCTGGATGGGGTTTCCTCCGCCACCGCGGACACGCGCGACGGCCGCACCCGCGTGCGCCTCGAGGTGGCGTCCGGCGCCGAGCTGCGCCCCACGATCTTCCAGGTCGCCACCCACCGCGGGTGGGCGCTCTGGGAGCTGCATCGGGAGCAGGCCAACCTGGAACGGGTCTTCCGGTCCCTCACCGCGAACGGTGAAGACGGCGCGAACGGTGAAGACGGCGCGAACGGGGAAGACGGTGCGAACGGGGAAGACGTCGGTGACGGCGCGGGCGATGAGATCGCTTCCGAGGCCGGAGCGACGGCTTCATCAGCGGACGAAGACGCCTCCACAGCGCGGGCGGAGGAGGTGGAAGAATGAACCTCTCCCGCATTCTCGCCAGCGTCAGGGGCGTGCCCACCATCGCGCGCCGCGAACTCGCGGGCTTCTTCGATCAGGCCACGGCCTACATCCTGATCGTGGCCTTCCTGGCTCTCGGGATCTTCATCGAGTTCCGCTCTCTGTACGCCTCCAACATCGCCACCCTGCGTCCCCTGTTCGATCTCCTGCCCTGGCTGTTCGCGATCCTGATTCCGGCCGCGACCATGCGTTCGCTCGCGGAGGAGCGGCGCAGCGGGACGCTGGAGTGGCTGCTGGCGCATCCCTTCAACGAGATCGAGACCGTGCTCGGCAAGTTCCTGGGGAACTGGATCTTCGCTCTTGTCGCGCTCGCCGGCACGCTGCCGATGTCGATCGGGGTGCTGATGGCGTCCGAAGCCGATCCCGGAATCATCGCCGCGCAGTACGTGGGCGCGTCGCTGCTCGCGGCCCAGTTCGTGGCCATCGGCCTGTGGGCGTCGAGCATGACCCGCAACCAGATCACGTCTTTCATGCTGGCGATCGCCGTCAGCCTGGTGCTTGTCCTCATCGGCCTGCCGTTTGTGCAGATCGGGCTGACGCCGATGATCGGCGGCGCCGCGGCCCGCCTCTCCGTGATCGGGCACTTCGAGAACGTCGCCCGCGGCGTGATCGACCTGCGCGACGTCCTGTACTTCCTCTCCACCGCCGCCCTCTTCCTGGTGCTGTCGATCGGGATGGTGAGCCGGGAGCGCCTGAGTCATGGGCGTGGCGACTATCGACGCCTGCGCGTGGGCACCATCGCGATCGCGGCGCTGGTCGTGGTCCTGAACCTGCTCGGCGGCTACATCCGCGGGCGCCTGGACCTGACCCGCGGCAACCTCTACACCCTCGCCGAGGGAACCCGCGAGGTGCTGGGGAACCTCAACGACATCGTCACCTTCAAGCTCTTCGTGTCCGACGAGCTTCCCCCGGAGGTGCAGCTCACCCTGCGCGACGTCGAGGATCTGCTCGCAGACTTCCGGCGCGCGGGCGGTGGGCAGCTGGTGGTCGAGAAGATCGACCCGGGCGACAGCGACGAAGGGCGTACCGAAGCCAGCGGCATGGGGATCCCGGAACTCGACTTCAACGTCCTGCGCGACGACGAGTTCGAGGTGCGCCGGGGGTACTTCGGGCTGGCCATGCAGTACGCGGACCAGCGTGAGATCATCCCCATCATCGACCGCACCGACGATCTGGAGTTGCGCATGGCCACGGCGGTGGTGTCCATGACCACCGACGCGCGGCCGCGCCTGCGTTTCGCCTCGGGGTTCGGCGCCAGGCAGGCCTTCGAGATGCCGGCGCTGCAGCAGGAGCTCGGCGAGCGCTACTCGATCGGAAGCGTCGCGCTCGACGGCGACACCGTCCCCCCGCTGAATCCGGATTCCATCGACGTGCTGGTGGTGGCGGGGCCGACGGAGCCCATGTCGCCGCTCGCCCTGGAGCGGCTCGGGGAGTACGTGGACGGCGGCGGTGCCGCGATGCTCCTGGTGGAGGGGACGCAGATCGATCCGCAGTCGCCGATGGCGTCGCCGGTTACATCGGGGCTGGAGACCTTCCTGGAAGAGCGCGGCATGAGATACGACGGGGGCATCGTCTTCGACCTGGCCTCGGCGGAGCGGGTGCAGATGGGGCGCCAGGGGATCTTCGCGGTGGTGCGTTCCTACCCGCTCTGGCCCATCCTCTTCCGGGGCGCCGATCATCCGGTGACCCGCGATCTCAACAACCTCTCCGTCGGATGGGCCAGCTCCCTGATCCTGACCGACTCGGCGCGCGTCACGCCGCTCTGGACCACCACCGAGGCGGGGGGCGTCCAGGCGCCGGGGAGCCCCATCGCGCCGGACATGCAGACCTATCCCGACGAGGCCGGTCTCGGCGTTGAGGTCGTGGCGGCGGCGGTGGATTTGGCGCTTTCCCCTGAAGACGGGGAAGAGGGCGCCGGTCCCGAACAGGCCGGCCGCATGGTCGTAGTCGCCGATGTGGATTTCCTGGACGAGCAGTTCGTCCGGTCGAGCCGCCAGAACCTGCTCTTCGCCGCCAACTCGGTCGACTGGCTGGCGCAGGACGAGGCACTCATCAGCATCCGCTCCAAGGACCGCACGCCGCCTCCGCTGGCGCTGGAGTCGGACTTCGCCAAGAACGCGCTCAAGTGGGGAAACCTGGTGGGCATACCCCTCTTCTTCTGCCTCGCCGGCGCCCTGCGGGTCACGGGCAGGCGGGCCCGCGCCGAGCGCCGCTGGAACGAGATGGACGCATGAGCAAGAACGTACTGCAGAGACTTGTCATCGCACTCGCCGGACTGCTGGTCCTGTACGGAGTCATCCGGCTGGTGGGCGGCCGCAGTCCGAACCTCGCCCTCGGCGCAATCGAGCTGGCGGCGGAACTGGAGGGCATCGACGGGCGCACGCTGGAGAGCGCCACCTTCAGCGGCGCCGACCGGGAGATCGAGGTGGCGCGGGCCGCCGGTGAATGGACGGTGAACGGGTACGAAGCCGACTCCGCCGCCGTCGCGCGCATGTTCACGGCGCTCTCCGAGGTCGAGGTGGGCGCCCTGGCCGCGGCCAACCCGGACAACCACGAGCGTCTGGGGGTGAGCGGGCGCGACGCCTGGATGCTCGAGTTCCGCCTCCTCGGCGGAGAGAGCCGCATCGTGGCGCTGGGCCGCGTGGGATCGGCCTTCCAGACCGCCTACGCCCGGCTGCCCGGCTCCGACGAGGTCTACACCGTTCGGGGCGACCTGCGCGGCTCCTTCACCCGCACCCTCACGGACTGGCGCGACAAGCTCATCGCACGCGTGGATGTGGAGGCCATCGGGGCCATCGAGATGGAGCGCGACGGAGAGGTCATCGTCGTCGAGCGCGACGACGCGGGCTGGACGGTTGCAGAGTCGGGCTCCGTGCCGGATTCGGCTTCGGTCGCAAACATGCTGGACGAGGTGGACGAACTGCGGGCCATCGGTTTCGTGGAGGAGGGAGATTCCGAATTTCCGACGGAGGACGTACGTCGCTTCGTGGCTCTGAACGAGAGCGGCGACACCCTCCTTGCACTGGATATGGCGCCGGTGGACGCCGAATACCGGGTGCGCGCCGCGGGGAACGAGACCCTCTACCGCCTGGCGGCTTTCCGGGCCACCCGCATCGTGCCCGAGCCGGACCGGCTGCTGGGACGGGAAGGGGCGCCGAACTAGCCGCTCGCGGGCGGACTCCCCCCGGCATCCGGGGGGCGATGCCGGTCTGCGCCGCCGGAGCGCGTCAGCCGCCCCGCTCGGGGCAGCCTTCCCGCACCATGGTGTGCGCGATCTGCACGATCTGCCATCCGTCGCCGCTTCTGCCCATCATGAAGGCGTCGGCGCCGCAGTGGCTGAACTCCCCGTCGGCGAAGAAGTCGTACTCCACCCACACGGTTCCCAGGTTGTTGTCGACCTGAACCACGGGGTTGTAGATGCGTTCGTCCAGGTAACTCGAGGACGCGAGCACCGAGGAGATGAAGCGGGATATCGGGATCTCGGTGACCTCGGGGAGGCCGTCGGCATCGGTGCCCGCCGTGATCAGCCGTGTGTTCGGGTGGAAGATGCGCTCCAGCGTCGCTCCGTCCCTGGCGCGCATGGCGTCGAAGAGGTCCTCCACCACCTGCAGGACGGCTTCCGCGTCCGCCGCAGCATCGGCATCCGACTGGGAGAGCATCGGAGAGGGCGCCAGCCCGCACGCGGCTGCGGCGAGAACGATTAGGGTCTTCCGGTGCATGGAGGGCCTCCTTGCATGTGGGGAGCGGGCCCGGCCGCGCGGGGCGTCGGCCGTCACCCCGGCCCTGCGGGCTTCGACTTCCGCCGCCTCGTCCCCTTCGGCTTGAGTCGCGCCGCGAGCAGGATCGCCAGCACCACCGCGGCCACGGCCGGCCAGAGGGTGTCCGCCTTCACCTTCCAGAAGTAGTGGAGCACCCCGAGTCCGGCGGCCACGTACACGATGCGGTGAAGGCGCTGCCAGCGCCTGCCCAGGCGGCGGATCCACCCCCGGGTCGACGTGACCGCCAGGGGAATGAGCAGCACGAAGGCGGCGAAGCCCGCGGTGATGTAGGGCCGCTCGGCGATGTCCTCTAGGACGTACTCGAAGGCGAAGAACTGGTCGAGGGCGACGTACGTCATGAAGTGGGTCAGGCCGTAGAAGAACGCGGCCAGCCCGAGCCGCCGCCGGTAGCGCACCAGATTCCAGCCCGCCCAGCGCCGAAGCGGTGTCACGGCCAGTGTCAGCAGCAGCAGGATCAGCGTCGAGGTGCCGCCCCAGTGGGTGAACTCCTCGATGGGGTTGGCGCCCAGGCCGTCCTCGCCGACACGGAGAGCGAGCCAGAGCAGGGGCGCCAGACAGACGCCCCAGACGAGCGCGCTGAGCACCCGGGCGCGGGTCTTGCGGTGCATCGGGGTTCCGTCGCTCGACGCGGTTTCGTCCGCCTCAGCGCGCCCGGCGGATCGGGCGCCGCCGGATCCGGGTGCCTAGTACCACCTGGCCAGGTCCATCCCCGCGTACATGTGCGCCACCTGATCGCCGTATCCGTTGAACATGAGGGTCGGCTGCCGCAGGAGCTTGCCGATGCGCCGCTCGCGCGCCTGACTCCAGCGCGGGTGGTCCACCTCGGGGTTCACGTTGGCGAAGAAGCCGTACTCGTGCGGCGTCTGGACGTTCCAGGTGTTGTGCGGCATCTCTTCCACGAAAGAGATCTCGACGATGCTCTTCACGTTCTTGAACCCGTACTTCCAGGGCGCCATCAGCCGCAGCGGGGCCCCGTTCTGGTTTAGCAGGCTGCGTCCATAGAGCCCGGTTACCAGCAGGGTGAGCGGGTTCATGGCCTCGTCCATGCGAAGGCCTTCGAGGTAGGGCCAGGGGAGGATGGGGATGACGCGGCGGCGCTGCCCCGGCATTTCCTCGGGGCGCACGACCGTCTTGAACTGGACGTAGTTGGCCGACCCGGTGGGCTCCAGGCGCGAGATCACGTCGGCGAGCGGAATGCCCCGCCACGGGATCACCATCGACCAGGCCTCGACGCAGCGGAGCCGGTAGATGCGATCCTCTTCCGTGTGCGGGGCGAGCAGGTCCTCGAGCGCGTAGGTGCCCGGCCTGGCGCAGTGCCCGTTCACCTCCACCGTCCACGGCTCCGGCTTGAAGTCGCCGGAATTGCGGGACGGGTCGCGCTTGTCGGTGCCGAACTCGTAGAAGTTGTTGTAGGTGGTGATGTCCTCGTACGTGTTGACCTCGCCGCCGAGTTCGTCCGTGGCGTCGGAGAAGTCCTGCCCGGTCCGGGCGTACGCGCTGCCGGCCTTCCCGCCGAGAGCCGGCGCCACCAGGTGGCCTCCGGCGATCGCTCCTGCGGCGGCGATGAACCTGCGCCTGTTCAGATAGGTGTCCTCGGGCGTGATCTCCGAAGACGGGACGTCGAGCCCGGCGTTCTTCACGCGAATCAGCATGCTGTCACTTCCGTTTGGTCTGTCTGGTTGGGCGGCGCCGCTCCGGCGCAGCCTGGTTGCGTCCGATTGGTTCCCTTCCCGCGTCTCCGGGTTGCTCAGCCTCCGGGGGTGCGGGACAGCGAACGGTAATACTCTTCGATCAACTGTCGGAAGCCCTGCGGCACCTCGTCGGAGCCGGACAGGAGCAGCCGCTCGGGGTCGTCTTCCCCTGCAGCCCGGCGGAGTCCGAACTCGAAGCGCTTCACCCCTTCGAGAATCTGGGTCTGGAGCCGGAGGATCTCCTCCATGTCGTCGTAGACGCGGCGGTCGTCCAGCGCCCTCATGGAGCGGATGACGTCGTCGAGTTCCTCGACGCCGACGCCGGCCCCGGAGAGTTGTTCGCGCAGATCGGCCATCTCGCGGGCGCGTTCACGGTACTCGCCCCGGAACTGGCGGATGTCCTCGGGGGTCAGCCCGCGCGCCCAGCCGCTGCCGCCCGGTCCGAATCCGGCGCCGGCCATATCCCTCAGATCGCCGTCGGGACCGCCGCCTCCGCCAGTCTGGCCGCCTTGCTGTCCTTGCTGTCCTTGCTGTCCGCCCTGGCCCTGCTGTCCGCCCTGGCCCTGCTGGCCCTGTTGTCCTTCCTGACCCTGCTGTCCTTCCTGGCCCTCGCCCTGTTGACCTTCACCCTGCTGTCCCCGGGTTTCCTCGCCGGGGCGCTGCCCGAGCCCCTGCCGGGCGTTCTCGTCGGCGCGCGCCTGCAGCCGCCGGTTGAGCGACTCCATGTTGCGCACCATGTCCCGGGCGCGGTCGAGTGACTCCATGGTGCGGTCGTCCACCGGCTCGCCGATCGCTTCCGACGCCTGCCGCAGCTGGTCCCGCAGCTCCATCAGGTGTTCGGTGGTCTGCTGCTCGAAATCGCGCGTGAAGTCGGGGCTGCGCGCGCCAGGCAGTCCGCGCGAGTACTGGATCCGCTCCCTGATCTTGTTGTCACGGATGTTGCGCAGAGCATCGTCGAACGACTCGGCCGCCTGCTGCTGTTCGGAGCCGGCCTCCGCCGACATCTCGTCGATCTGCCGCTCCAGGTCGGCCACCTCCTGGGACATCTCGTTCTTGCGCTCGATGAGCCTGCGCATGCGTTCCGCGGTGACCTGGTCGGCACCGGAGATGTCCACCGATTCCCCGGCGACGTCGAGCTGCTCCTCGATCAGCTCCTCGCTCCGCCGCAGGGCATCCTGCGCGTCCCGCTCGATGCGCCCGGACTGATCGCGCTCCAGCAGTCGCCGCGCGGCCCGCAGCCGGTCAAGTGCGGAACGCGCGTCGGCGGCCGCCTCGCCTCCTCTGGCGGCCGCCGCTTCCCGCATCGCGTTGGCGGCGTCCTGAAGCTGGCGCGCGGTCTCCGCCAGGCGCTGGTTGGACTGCATGCGCGAGAGCTCCTCCAGGCGCCGCGCCTCCTCCTCCACTTCATCGGCGAGCGAGCGCTGGTTCTGTGCGCCGCCCCCGGCGGAACCTTGCGAGCGGTTGGCGAGACGCTGCTGGCGCTCGGCCTCCTGCTCCTGGCGCCGCGCCAGTTCGCGAAGGCGTTCGAGCGTCTCGTCGATCTGCTCGTCGGCCTGCTGTCGCTCCCCGCGCTGCACGCTCTCGTACTGGTTCTTGAGCTTGTCCAGCTCCAGTTCGAAGAGATCCGCGAGGTCCTCCGCGTTGGGCCCGCCGCCGCCCCCTCCTCCGCCTCCGCCCTGCTGCTGGCTCACCTGCACCTCGTCGTAGAGCGCTTCGGCGCGCAGGAGGTACTGGAGCGCCTGCTGCTCCTCGGAGAGCGCGCCTTGCGGATCGGCGGCGTCGAGGCGCTCCATGGCGGCCTCCATCTCCTCCATCGCCTGGGGCAGCAACTGGGCGATCTGCTCGAACTCGGGATCGCGCACCACGCCCCGGTTGTTGAGGCGCGTCGTCAGGGTTGCGACCTGGTCGCGAAGCCTCTCCTGCGAGAGCCGCACCACGACCAGTCCCTCGCTGAATCCCTCCGGCGAATAGCGGTCGCGGTCCCGGTTCAGGTTGAAGGTTGCCGAGATGACCTCCCTCTGCTGTTCGGAGAGCTCCTGTTCGCCGCCCATCTGGCCACCGCCACCGCCACCGCCGCCTCCGGGCTGCTGCTCCGCCTGGCGGAAGTCGGTGCCGAAGCGGCGGATCTGGAGGAAGTAGATGTCGCTGATGGCCTCCTGGCTGCCTGTTCCCGCGTTGTCGCGCGCCTGGGCGTAGTAGGAGATGATGTCGCCCGGGACGAGCTCGTACTCCTCGAGGAAGAACGTGTAGCCCGCACTTACCTCGCTCAGGGGCGCGGCCCCGGAGCCGAACAGCTCGACGGTCTGTTCCTCTCCGCCGTTGACCGAGAAGACGAGTTCGAGTTGCCGTATGCCGTAGTCGTCGTTGGCGCGCGCCTCGATGAAGAACTCCTCGAGCGCCGTAGCGCGTGTGTCGCGGCCGGGGCGGGTGAAGGAAAGCGACGGAGGCTGGTCGTTCAGCACGTCGATGGTGTACTGGGGCGAGGCGGGCACGAGCCCGGCGCGGGCGCTCTCCATCTCGAGGTGGTAGAAGCCGTTCTGCTCCACCACGAAGGATCCGGTGAACGAGCCGTCCTCGGCGGGCGTCAGTTCGCTTGCGAGCGCGTCGTCGCGCCACAGGTTGGCGCGCGGGGCGGGAATCGTGGGGAAGGCGCGCAGGTGGACGCGGGTCCCGCGCAGCACTGCGATGTCGCCACCATCGTCGATGGTGCGGTCCGGGAGCCCGGTGTAGGCCGGGAAATCGTACACCAGCTCGAGCCGGTCCACGTACGGCAGGATCTCCACATCGATTCGGTACAGGTCCGACTGCACGCCGGAGGAGCGCACGAAATACTCGGTGACGTCTTCCACGGCGAAGAGCACGACCTCGAACTCGCCGACATCCTCCTCGCCCGTGTCACCCGCCAGCAGCATGGACAGGGGCCGGAATTCACCGTCGGCGCCGGTGCGCAGGAAGAGTTCCGCGTCCGCGGCCTCGAAACCCAGGTTGCGCGCCGCGATGCGCAGGTCCGAGCCGCGCGTGATGGTGACGTCACCCGGGGTCACCTCGATGGAGTAGGGGTTGACCTCCGCCGCGTCCGCCGTCGGCGAGAGCAGCACCGAGGCCCCGTGACGCAGGAAGGCCGGACCGGTCAGGAAGATGATGAGGAAGGCGAGCCCGATTCCCGCGACCGCGGCGGTCCAGCGCAGCAGCCCCGCCCGCTCGATGCGGTGGCCGCCATCCACGGCGCGCGCCTTCCGGACGGCGGACTCCATGAGCCGCTGCACGAGGGCGGGCGAGTGCGCCGCGTCGTGGGCATCGGGGTCGGCACCGGCGTCGATCGCGCTCAGCACCGCGGCCTTGAGGGATGGCTCGTGCTCCTCGAGATAGAGCGCGACCTGCGCGTCGGAAGGCCGCCGCCAGAGCGGGCGCACCAGGAACCAGATGCCCACCGCGAGCAGCGACAGCCAAGTGAAGATCCGGAAGCCGGTGACTACCGCGGGGCTGAAGCGGCTGCCCTCCATCCCCCAGGCGGACACCAGGAAGGCCACCAGGCCGATCCCGAGCAGCGCCGCCAGCCCGCGCAGCGCAATGCGCATGCGCCAGCGGGTTCGCACGTGCCGAATGGCGTCGAGCAATTCGAGTCTGGCGCGCTGGTTGAGTCGTGTAGGCACCTCAGCCCCCCTTCTCTGTTACGTCAACTGCTCGCCGCCGATCCTTCCCATGGCTGGCTGGCAGCCTTTCGTGACAAATAATTGGAGACAATCGTCTCCAGTGCCAGAAGCAGGAACGCCGCCACCAGGAGATACCACCAGATTCCCTGGCGCCGTTCCCTGTCCTCCGGCCCGAGTTCGGCGCCGATGGCACCTGCCTCGCCGACGTCCGGACTGGTGATGGACCCGGCGAACTCCTCGGGGTCCATCGCCTCGAGGTCCGCTTCCCCGAGGTTGACGTTCACGGCGACCGCGGGTGTGCCCGGCCCTCCTCCCCCGCCTCCGCCGCGCAGCTCGTAGAAGCCCTGCTCCGAGAGCGGAAGAAAGCCGGGTCGGGCTCCTCCACCCACATCAATGGAACGATTGGCGGGCGAAAGTGCGACCAGTCCATCCCCGTTGTCCAGCGTGAGACCGGCGAGGAGCCGATCGCCTTCCCCTCCTCCGCCCTGTCCCGAGAGGTTGAGCACGTCGTCCACCGTGTAGGAGGGCGTGGGAGGACGGAAGCTCCCGGCGTACTTGATCAACTGGTGCGCGAAGGGCAGGAATATGGGCTGCAGGACCATGTCGTTCCAGTAGTTGTCGAGCATCGACGTCCACAGCAGCACTCGCCCCTCGCCCACCTGCCGTTCCGCAAGCGCCACCGCGCCGTTGTCGAAGCGGGCCAGCACGCCCTCCGCGCCCGCGAGCTCCACGTTGCGGTAGCGGAAGAAGTTGGCATCGGTGAGGTCGCCGCTGCGGGGAGCGGCGAAGAGGGCGAAGACCGGGTGGGTGTAATCGATGCGGCCGAGGGTTCCGCCGCGGCCCTCCCGCCACTCCGGCTCCATCACCGCGCCCACCGGACCGGGAAGCAGGTCCGGCCCGTCGGCGGGCCAGCTGCTCCGTTCGCCCAGGATGACCACCAGGCCGCCCCCGTCCTCCACGAATTCACGCAGGCGCGTCCCCACCCCGCCGCGCGGCGGCCGCGACCCGTTGAGGATCACCACCGACCGGCCGGCCAGGTCGCCCGCGGTCATCGCGCCCACGGTCGTGGCATCGACGTCGAAGGCCGGATCGGTGCCGATGGCCAGCGCCTGGTCGAGGTACAGGCTGGGATCCCTCGGGTCGCTCCCGTCCTCCACAACCAGCACCGAGAACCCCTCGCCCGGCGACAGCACGAAATGGGTTACGTCGTTGGCGGGCAGGGCGTCGCCGGCGACCCGCACCGACCCGCGCATGAACGGTTCGCTCAGCGTGAAGGGCGGCAGCGTCACCAGCGTGGTGGCGTTGGGCCCAAGCGTTGCCGCCGCCGATCCGACCGGCCTGCCGTCCAGCTCCAGCACCACCTCCACATCCTCGGCCTCCCGATCGCCGGAGTTGACGAGCCGGGCGGTGGTCTCGACCCGCTCCAGTCCGTCGCGGAAGCTCCGCTGGAAGAGGAGCTGGCCGACGGCGAGGTCGCCCTCGTACGGTCCGGTCACCACCACCGGGTCCACCGTGGTCCCCGTAGGCAGGCGCGCCCCTTCGTCGCCGTCCCATCCCGCGCGCTGGAAGTCGGAGATCACCACCGCGTGCCGGCCCGGGAGGTTCGACTGCTCCAGCACGGTGCGCGCGAGGTCGATCGCGGGCCCGAAGCGGGTGGCGCCGGCGCCCGGCTCGACCGTATCCAGTGCGGCGAAGAGCACCGTGCGGTCGGTGGTCGAGCGAACCGCCAGGGTGGCGCCGGCCGAGAAGAACACCAGCGAGGCGCGGTCCTCGGGGCCCAGTTGGCGGACCGCCGCGCGGGCGCCGGCAAGAGCGTCCGCCCAGCGATCGCCGTAGTCCATGCTGTACGAACGGTCGACCAGGATCACCACCTCGCGCGCCACCGCCGTCCCCCCGAGGGCGATGTCGTCCCGGTCCATGAAGGGGCGTGCGAATGCGGCGATGAGCGCCGTCAGCGCCGCGAGCCGCATCAGCAGCAACAGCCAGTGCCGAATCTTCTGCCGGCGGCTCGACTTGTAGGGAACCCGCTCGAGGAACATCAGCGAGGGAAACTCGACCACCTCCTTGCGGTCCTTCTGCACCAGGTGCACGAGCACCGGCCAGACCAGGAAGCCGAGGCCCAGGAGGAACAGGGGCGCGAGGAAGGCGAGGGCGCTCATCGGACCCGGGTCAGCCTCTGGCGTGCGGAGAGGTAGCTGAAGAGCGCGTAGTCGAGGGGCGTTCCCGTGTTGAACAGCGCGTAGTCGATGCGGTGCTCGACGAAGCGTCGCGACAGCGTCTCGGTGTGGTCGCGGATGAGTTCGCGATACCCCTCCCGGAGCCGCCCCGGAACCACGGGCAGGCGCGCCTCGGACTCCAGGTCCTGGAAGCTTGCCGGCCTCTCGAAGGGAAAGTCGAGCTCGGCGGGATCCAGAAGATGGAAGACGATGACGTCGTGGCCGGCGTAGCGCAGATCCTTGACCGCATCCACGACCGCCTGAGGCTCCTCGTAGAAATCCGAGATCACCACCATGATGCCCCGCCGCCCGATGCGGCCGGTGAGCTCGAAGAGCGGCTCGGCCAGGGTGCCGGGGCCTCCGGCTTCGATGCGGTCGATGGCGTGCAGCACGAGGTCCAGGTGGCCGGCCGCCGGCGGGATGTAGTCCACGATCTCCCCGGCGATGGTGAGGATGCCCACCCGGTCCCGCTGCTGCCTCGAGAAGTAGGACAGGCACGCCGCCAGGTAGCGCCCGTAGTCCAGTTTGGAGATGCCGTCCTGCTGGAAGGTCATCGAGCGGGATATGTCCAGAACGACCATGAAGTTGGCGTTCGAGTCCGCCTCGTAGTGCTTCAGGTAGAAGCGGTCGCTGCGCGCGTAAAGGCGCCAGTCGATCCTTCGGATGTCGTCCCCGGGCATGTACTGCCGGTGCTCGGCGAAGTCGACCGAGAGCCCCAGGAAGGGGGCCCGGTGCAGGCCGCTGATGAAGCCGTCCACCACCGTGCGCGCGAGCAGCTCCAGGTTGTGGATGCGCCCCAGGACCTTCGGGTCGATGAACCCGGTCCCCGGACCGGTCGGGCGGACGGCGGTGCGCGCCATGCTACATCCCGGAAGAGGGCGTCGGGACCTGGGTGATCAGCTCCTCGATGATCTCGTCGGTGGTGATCCCTTCCGATTCGGCGTGGAAGTTGGTGAGCACGCGGTGCCGCAGCACCGGCTTCGAGAGGGCGCGGATGTCGTCGAAGCTGACGTGGTAGCGTCCGCGGGTGAGCGCACGCGCCTTCCCGGCCAGAATGAGGTTCTGGGCGCCCCGGACGCTGGCGCCGAAGGAGACCCACTTGGTGATCACTTCCGGGCTGTTGCCGTTCGGGCTGGGGCGGCTGGTCCGTCCGAGCTGCACGGCGTAGCGCAGCACCGCCTCCGACACGGGAACCTTGCGCACAAGCTGCTGGAAGCGGATCAGGTCCTCGCCGGTGACCGCGTGCGAGAACTCGATGTCCTGCAGCGACGTCGTCTCGCGCACGACCTCCAGTTCATCGTCTTCCGGCAGGTGTTCCATGATGATGTGGAACATGAAGCGGTCGAGCTGGGCCTCCGGCAGCGGGTAGGTTCCCTCCAGCTCGATGGGGTTCTGGGTTGCGAAGACGAAGAAGGGCGGGTCAAGGTCGTAGGTGCGCCCCTGGATGGTCACGCGGTGCTCCTGCATCGCCTCCAGCAGCGCCGACTGGGTCTTGGGAGGGGTCCGGTTGATCTCGTCGGCCAGCAGGATGTTGGTGAACACCGGGCCCGGGGCGAACACCATGGTGCGCTTTCCGGTCTTGACGTCCTCCTGGATGATGTCGGTTCCGGTGATGTCCGAGGGCATCAGATCCGGGGTGAACTGGATGCGCGCGAAGTTCAGGTCCAGCACCTGGGCCATGGTGTGCACGAGCAGCGTCTTCGCGAGCCCGGGCACCCCCACGATCAGGCTGTTGCCGCCCACGAACAGGGTGAGCAGGACCTGCTCGATGACTTCGTCCTGGCCGATGATGACCTTGCGCAGTTCGCTGAGGATCTGGTCGCGGCCGGCGGTCATGCGCGCCGCCAGCGCCACGTCGTCGGCGTCGTCGAGGGAGGGAAGGGCGTCGGTGCCGCCCGCTGCGGGTCTGTTGATGAAGGCCACTCTGGTTTCTCCGGGAGTTCCCCTGGCGGGGAATGGATGGGGTTGGCGGGAGGTCAGTGCGTCATCGCGTAGATGATGTAGTTGACACCGAACTTGTACGCTTCGTTGGTCAGGTCGATGGGGAGCCATCCGGTGTCGGAGAACTCCCAGTAGTCCCCGAGGTCGTTGTTGTAGTTGGCGACCAGCATCAGCCGCTTCCCAGGATCGTTGTCTTCGAAAATGCCCAGGTACTGCGGCCAACCGCCCCTGTATGGGGGCGCCAGAGCTTCGGGTTCGGAGATTTCGAAAAACGAGTCGAAGACCGTCGGCAGGGGGTCCAGGTCGGAGAGGTCGTAGAACATCCCCTCGGGGAGCACCCGCCGCATCTGGGCCTCGAAGTTGGCCAAGTCGCGCGGGCCGCCGAAGTCGTCGAAGATCACGAAGCCGCCCTTGAGCAAATAGTTCCTGAGCCCTTCCTCCTCGGCCTCGTCCATCCACCAGAAGCCGGGCTCGGAAACGTAGGCCAGCGGGTAGCTGTGGAGCTCCGGGTCGTCGAAGGTGAGGATGTTGCTGCCGCCCTCGTAGGTGTTCAGCAGGGTCGTGGCGGTCAGGATCCTGGCCAGGTTGCGCTCGGCCCTCGGATAGTCGTGCGCCCAGGGCGGCTGGCCCCA
>JAJDVR010000248.1 GCA_022826025.1 Gemmatimonadota bacterium
CATGCAGCGCGGCGAGGACGCCAACATCCAGCCCAACCGGCCGGCCCGCAACTCCGACCAGTCGTTCAACGGAGTCGGGCTGCCGCTCCTGCAGCTCTACCGCAACCGCGCGGAAGAGGACGGCGGGTACTGGTGGTGGCATACCCCGGAGGACACCTTCGACAAGATCGACTTCGACATCCTGGAGGGCGACACCTACCTGTACGCAATCGCGCTCTCGGCGCTGCTCGGACGGGAAGTGCTGCCGGTGGACCTGGTGGGCCAGGTCGAGGCTCTGGGCGCGGCCATCATCGCGCGCTCCGAGGCGGGCAGCGGTCAGTTCGACCTCTCACAGGCCTCCGAAGCCCAGGGCGAACTCCTCGCGCTGGCGGGGCGGCTGCAGGCGGCGCTCCCGCGGGCGACCGGCTCGCCCTCGCTCGACATGGCGCTTGTGGACGTGCTGCGGCCGCTCCACCGGGTGCTCTACGTCCCGCTCACCCCGCACCACCCGGACGCGGGCGCGGTCCCGGGCCCCCTTCCCGGCCTCGCTCCGACCCGGATCCTTGTCGCGGCGGCGCCCGGCAGCGACCGCTACCGCCTCGCCATGGCCACGCTGGTGCGCGAGCGCAACCGCCTGCTGGAGGCCATCACCGAATCGAACCGCCGCGCGACCGCCCTGCTCGCATCGCCAGAGATCCGCTAGGAGGTGACATGACGCACACTCGCCGCCGTTTCCTGGCCAGCTCCGCCGCCGCCGCCGGAGCCGCGGCACTCGGACCCGCCCGCGCCCTGGCCTCCACCCCGGGACCGGCCGATCCGACCCCGGCCCCCCCGGCGCCCGCGGGCCCCGAACCGTCAGCGCGCCCCCTCAGCATCCTCATCCTGGGCGGCACAGGGTTCATCGGCCCGCACCAGGTGCGGTACGCAATGTACCGGGGCCACCAGGTCAGCATCTTCAACCGGGGCCGCACCGCCCCGGACCTCTTTCCCGGCGTGGAGACGCTGATCGGTGACCGGGACGGCCAGCTCGGCGCCCTGGAGGGCCGCACCTGGGATGCGGTGATCGACAACAGCGGCTACGTGCCCCGCCATGTGCGCGACTCGGCGGAGCTCCTGCGCGACTCGGTGGGCCGATACCTCTTCACCTCGACCGGATCGGTATACAGCTTCGACCAGGACGAACTCACCGAGGATTCGGAACTTCTTCCCATAGAGGATCCCGAAAGCGAGGATGTCGACCGCTACTACGGACCTCTCAAGATCCTCTGCGAGAATGCGGTCACGGACACCTACCGGGAACGCGGCACCGTGGTGCGGCTCCATGTCGTGGCGGGGCCCGGCGACACCACCGACCGGTTTACCTACTGGCCCGTGCGCATCGACCACGGCGGTGAGATCATCGCGCCCGGGAGCCGGCACACACCGGTCCAGTACATCGATGTCCGCGATCTGGCCGAGTTCATGATCCTGTGCCTGGAGCGCGACGTCGGCGGTACCTTCAACGCCGCCGGCCCGGCCCTCGCCCCGACCTCGATGGCCGAGTTCGTCTACGGCATCCGCGCGATCACCAGCACGCCGCTGTCCTTCACCTGGATCGATGAGCCATTCCTCGCCGACCGGCAGGCGCGGTTCCCGCTCTGGTATCCGCCCACGGAGGGCGCCGTTCGCGGTATCTCGCGCGTCAGGTCCCACAAGGCCGTCGCAAAGGGGCTCAAGTTCCGCCCCATCGCGGTCACCGCTCTCGACACGCTGGAGTGGTTCAGGACCCTTCCCGAGGAACGGCGCAACCAGCTTCAACTCAACCTGGAGCGTGACCAGCAGCTCCTGGAGGAGTGGAAGGGTTAGGCTGCGCGCAAAAGGGCTGGCCTACACCCGGAAGAGCACCGACTCGCGCCCGTAGAGGCGGATCGAGCACCAGGTCAGGAACGTGAAGCCCAGGGCGTTCACGCCGGCCAGGAGCACCAGCGCCAGCCAGTCGACCTGCCCCTGTATGGCCTCGCGCATCGCCAGCGCATTGCCGAGGATGGGCACCGCATACACGAAGGCCCCGAACGAGGTCGGCGCGAGGGCGAAGATAGCCAGAAAGACGGACAGGAACACGAGCGGCGCAGTGTACATTCCCGCCTCGCGCTGCGAGCGCGCCCAGGTGCCGATCACCATGACCAGGGCGGACACCAGCAGGGCGAGCGCAGCCAGGTTCACCGCCAGCGCCACCACCTGCGCCGGCGCCAGCGAAAGCTCGCCCGGCCCGGCGAAGTCCTCGGGCGCGAGCCCCAGGCGGGCCGCCATCATCATTCCGACGATGAGCAGAAGCGACGCCACCACCGCGAACGTCATGATGGCCAGGCTCTTGCCGATCACGATCGCGGGACGCGGCACCGTCGACACCAGCAGCGCCGCCAGCGTGTTCTTCTCCTTCTCCCCGACCGCTACGTAGAGAGCGCGCGCTGCGTTGGTGACCAGCAGGATCACCGCCATGTAGGGGATCAGCAGGCTGAGCGCTCCCCCGATGCCGCCCGAGGTATCGATCAGCACGACCTCGAAGGGCCGCAGATCGCGCATGCGCAGGCCCCGCTCCGCGAGCCTGTCCTCGACGGCCCGCTGCTGCACCGCCTGCAGGTCCTGGCGCAGCGACATCGCGGCCGCCCAGACCGCGTTCTCTGCGGATGCCGCCCGGATCCGGTAGGCCGCCCCTTCCCGCAGCACGCTCACGTAGGCTTCGCCGCCGTCCGACACTTCCTCCAGCGTCGCGACGCGCACCAGCGGATTGGCGTCGAGCAGCCGGCGCAGGACATCGTCGGCCCCCGGGGCAACCACGGGTACGGGACCGGGGTCGTCGCCGCCGAGCCGGTCGAGGTTGCTGGCCAGCCCCATCAGCAGGGGGAAGAAGATCAGCGCGCTCGCCACCATCCCTCCGATGAGCCGGGCGTCCCGCCTCAGGACCCGCATCTCCTTGCCGTAGATCAGCAGCGCCTTGCGGATCATCGGCCGCCGGCTTCCTCGTCCGACCCCACGAGGGAGAAGAAGATGTCCTCGAGATCCCCCAGGCCGGTCTGCGCCCGCAGCGATTCCAGGGTCCCTTCGGACCTGAGCCTTCCCCGATGGATGATGCCGATGCGGTCGGCGAGCTTCTCCGCCTCCCACAGGATGTGGGTCGAGAACAGGATCGTCTTGCCCTCCCCCTTCAGCAGGCGGATGTAGTCGAGCACCTTCCTGGCCGTGAGGACGTCGAGCCCGGAGGTGGGCTCGTCCCAGATGAGGATGAGCGGGTTGGTCACCAGCGCGCGCATGAGCACGGTCTTCTGCTTCATCCCGGTCGAGAAGGTATCGGTGCGCTCGTCGGCGAACTCCGCCATGTCCAGCAGATCGAAGATGTATGCGAGGTTGTCCTCGATGGCGGCCGGGGTCATGTCGTTCAGGCGGCCGAAGAAGTGACCGATCTCGCGTGGCGTGAGGCGCTCGTACACCCGGGTCTCGTATGATACGAAGCCGATCAGGGCGCGGATGGCGGCCTTTTCGGTTCGCACCGGGTGTCCCCGCACCCACGCCTCGCCGGAAGTCGGGTCCATCAGGGTGCTCAGGATGCGCAATACCGTGGTCTTCCCCGCCCCGTTGGGTCCCAGCAGCGCGTAGATCTCGCCCGCGTCGCAATTGAGGTCCAGGCGGTCCACCGCCCGCACGCGCCTGGCCCCGCGAGAACGGAATTCCTTGCTGAGCGCCTCGGTGCGGATCATGTCGTTCTCTTCACCGGTTTCTCGTCGTGCCCCCGTACGTTTCCGGTCGCTGTCGACCCTGCCTCCCTTGATCGAAGAAGAGGCGTGTCGTCACTATTCAAGGGAAGTCCGCGGGAGAGGACCCGGAGAAGCTATATGCGCACATGGCTTTCCGCGATATTGCTCGCCACGCTGGCGTGCGACGGCGGCACCTCGCCCACCCCGCCCGCCCGTGTCATCGTATCCCCGGGCGTGAAGCTGCTGGTGGAGGCGGGCACGACCTTTCGCTTCGAGGCCCGGGTGACCGATGCGCAGGGCGCGGCCATCCGCGGGGCGGAGGTTGCCTGGTCGGTCGCCGATGCTTCCGTCGCGTCGGTCGACGCCACGGGACAGGCCACCGCCGTGGCAACGGGCCGTACGGAGGTTCGGGCCGCAGCGGGAGACGTGTCCGGCACGGCCACCCTGGAAGTGTACATTTCCGCGCCCGTCGCCGAGTACGTGCCCGGCCGGACCTATTTCGGGCGCAACGAATACGTCGAGTACATCGCCGGGGACCTGCCCCTGGTGGTGAGCGCGGGGCACGGAGGCGGCGAGGAGCCGGCCGAGATTCCCCGCCGCACCTACGGAACCCTGTCGCGGGACTCGTGGACGCAGGAGACGACCCGTGCGGTCCGCGACTCGATCATCGCCTATTTCGGGGGCGGCCAGCCGCACATCGTGATCAGCCGGCTGCGGCGCACGCGCCTCGACCCCAACCGGGCGATCGTGGAGGCCGCCCAGGGGAGCGAGTTCGCGGAGCAGGCCTGGCGGGAGTACCACACCTTCATTCAGGTGGCTCGCGAGCGCGTCGCCGAGGACTACGGCCGCGGGTTCTACGTCGACATGCACGGCCACGCGCACCCCACCCCGCGGGTCGAGCTGGGGTACCTGCTCACCGGAAACGACCTGAGCCGTTCCGACACCGGGTTGAACGCACCGCGCTTCCCGGAGCAGTCCAGCATCCGCTCGCTCGCCCGCCGGGTCGACCTCTCCTTTGCCGACATAGTGCGCGGCCCCGAGAGCCTGGGGGGGCTGCTTTTCGGGGAGAGGATCACGACGGTGCCCAGCCCGCTGATCCCCGATCCGGGCGGTGAGCCCTTCTTCAGCGGCGGCTACAGCACGCGCCGGCACGGGTCACTGGACGGCGGCGTCATCGACGGCGTCCAGATCGAGTTGCACGGCCCGGGGATCCGCGATACCGACCGGAACCGCCGGCGCTTCGCGGGCGCCCTGGCGCGGGCGCTCAGGTCCTTCATGGAAACCCACTACGGGTTCGCGTGGGAGCAGGGCGCCGCCGCCGGACGCTGACGCCCGCCACTTCAGCCTCGGAATGGCGAAAAAAGAGGGGGTGCTAGACCGGCAGGCTCCAGTCCACGATCAGCGCGGTCATGATCGCCGTCACCCAGCCCATGATGACGTCCCCCGGATAATGCACGCCCAGGTAGGCGCGTGACACGCCGATGGCCAGCCCGAGACCGAGAACGATGAAGGCCGCCAGCGGGGGAAGCGCGAAGTAGAGCGGGATGGCGACCGCCAGCCCTGCGGTGGCGTGTCCCGAGGGGAAGCTGAAGCGGTCGGGGGGTTCCATGACGAACAGCCTCGTCGGACGAAGCTTCGGCCGCGGCCGGTTGATGGTGCGCTTCATCAGTTGCACCAATAGATGCGAGATCGTGAGCACCGCCAGGCACTTGAGCCCCACCCTGCGCAGCCCGGACGGGAAGCCGAAGCTGAGTGTCAGCGTGATGCCCACCATCGACGGCCAGTCACCCGCGTGGGTGATGCAGCGCATGAAGATGTCGAGCCACCGCTTCCGGCGGGCGGTGATCACGTCGAGCATGCGCTCGTCGTATGCCCTCAGTGCTGTCATCATGAACAGGTTCCGCTCCTTGCGGCCCGCGCGCCGGTGCCGACCCAAGTTAGCAGCTTCGACACCCAACGTGCAGCAATTCGGATATGTTTCGCGAACGCGGGCGTTTGCCTACCCGAAGGTGACACCATAGATCCCCGGATATGGATCCCGCCCTGGAGAAACTGGTGCAGCAGACACGCGGCCTGCAGCCGTGGCGGCGGGTCGTTCACGCCGGCTGCGGCCTGGGGCTCGTCGGGCTCATCTGGCTGGACTTCCTGCCGCCGTTGGCGCTCTCGGTCAGTCTCGGCGCGATCATCGCAATGGCAGTGGGGACGGATGTCCTGCGCCTCCGGCGACCGGACCTCAACCGCAAGTTCTTCCGGGTCTTCCGCCACCTCGCCTCGCCCCGCGAATCCCGCAAATGGGCGTCGTCCACCTGGTACGTGATCGGGGCCGCCGCGGTGATGCTGGTGTTTCCGAGCCGGGTCTGGATCCCCAGCATCCTGGTGGTCGCGCTGGCTGATCCGTGCGCCAGCGTGTGCGGCCAGTTATGGGGCCGCGCCGACCCGGGACAGCCGTCGCTGCTCGGCTCCGGCGTATTCTGGGCGGTCGCGACGGTGTGCGTGCTTCCGTTCGCCGGGCTCGGCCCCGCGATCCTCATCGGGCTGGTGGCCGCGGCGGCCGAACGGGCACCCATCCCGGTGGACGACAACGTGACGGTGGCCCTGGTGACCGCGGTCGCGCTGACGCTGCTCTCGGGATAAGGGATCCGGGCAGGCGGTGGCCTCCGGGGCGGCGCCTGCGCTCCCGCAGCCCGTCCGGGTGACGTCTCAGGGCACGGGGTTCTCCGGGTACAGCACGACCTTCACGAACCGGTCGTCACGCAGGTACCGGAGCGCAGCCTCCTGCACATGGTCCGCCGTCCATCCCTCGATGAACTCGTAGGAGGTCGCGTAGCCGTAGTCCACGCCGAGCTGGTGCAGACGCTGGAGGCGGCCAAGCCAGTAGCGGTTCTGCTCCAGCTGGGTCTCCCTGTTGCGCCGCTGGGTCTCGCGCACCTTCTCCACGGTCTCGGCATCGGGTCCTTCCAGCTGAATCCGGTCGATCTCCTCGAACACCACGGCCGCCAGTTCCTCCGCCCGCTCCGGCGCCGAGCCGAAGCTGATGCGCACCGAGTATTCCTCGTCCGGGCGATCCGAGAGGAAGCCGCTTACGCCCACGCCGTAGGTTCCGCCCAGATCCTCGCGCAGCAGCTCGCGAAGGCGGATGTCCAGCACGTCGGCGAGCGCCGAGATCGCCATTCCCTCCTCGCGCGAAAACTCGGCGTCGCCCGCGAAGACGATCCGGGTCTGGCTCTGAGGTTCGAGTCCCTTGCGCACCTCCTTCTCGATCACCCCCTCGGGAGGATCGATCCCCACGTCCCGCCACGTCTCCACTCGTCCCAGGCTCGGGAGCCCGCCGAGCCAGGTCTCCACCAGCGGCCGGATCTCCTCCGGCGCAAACGCGCCCACGAAGAAGAAGACGAAGTCGCTCGCGTCGGCGAACCGATCCTGGTAGAGGGCGAAGGAAGCGTCCAGATCCAGGCGCTCGATCATCTCGTCGTCCGGGGGGAGCGCCCTGGGATGCCCTTGCGTCAGGATCAGCGACACGGTGTCACCGAGCGCCGCAGCGGGACTGGCCCCCCGGTTGGCGAAGATCCCGGACAGCAGCGTCTTGTAGGCCGCGAACGCGGTTTCGTCCTTCCTTGGGGCCATGAAGCGCTGGTAGATGAGCTGGAAGGCGGTCTCGATGTCCCGCGGCGAAGCGTTGCCGCTGATGCCCTCGGTCAACGCTCCCACGCTCGCCGACACGCGCACGTCCAGGCCCGCCAGCTTCTTGTCCAGGGCGAGCTTGTCGAATTCGCCGACGCCGCCCTCCACGACCACCGCCGAAGCCATGCGAATGCCCGCGAACTCCTCGTCGGGGACCAGCGAGCTGCCCCCGGGGCTGGTCGCCGCAAAGAGGACCTCGTCGTCCCGGAAGTCGGTGGGCTTGAGGACCACGCGCACGCCGTTCTCGAGGGTCCACACCGTCACCCCCACCTCCTCCACCACTTCCTCGTCGACCACCGGCGACCCATCGGGAATCGCGGCCACCAGCGGCGCGTCGACCGCGGCGTCCTCCCAGGGCTCGATCTCCCGGCTCACCACTGATGCGAACACGCCCTGGATGGCTTCTTCCGTAGGCACCTCCAGGTCCGCCTTCTCGGGAGCGTTGGCCATGACCACGCGTCCCCGCTCCTGCAGCCACTCCTCGGCCAGCCCGTTGACCTCCTCCAGCGTGATCGCCGGCAAGAGCGCGTTCGCCAGCTCCAGTTCGTCCTCGGGGCTGGTGAAGGCGGTGCCGGTCAGAAACGCCTGGACATAGCGGCCCGCCAGACTGGCGGACTCCTGGTTCTCGCGCTCCGCGAAACGGCGCTCGAAGGCGCGCGCGACCTCCGCCTTCAGGCGTTCGAACTCGGTCGCGGTGAAGCCGTGGCGCCGGACGCGCTCGGCCTCCGTGAGCAGCGCGTCCAGTCCACGCTCAAGCCCGCCGTCCGGCACCAGTGCGAGGAGCTGGTACATGTCCAGCGCGCGCACGAAGCTCCCGCCGGCCGGAAAGGCGATGAGGAAGGGCGGGTCGGCCTGCTGCGTCAGCTCCTCGAGGCGCGCCGCCATCATCCCCTCGTACAGGCTCTCGGTGATGCCGCGGCGGAAGGCTGCTACGGTGCCCCTCGGGGTAACCGGCCTCTTGTACAGCACCGACACCTGCGACTGCAACGCCTCGACGTCGGTCGCGATGGCCACCCGCGGCGGGTGGTCGAAAGGCACCTCCAGCGTCTCGCGCGGGCGGGGATTCGCGGGGGACGCAAGGCCCTCGAACCCCCCGCGGATCATGCCCTCGATGGCTTCCGCGTCGAAGTCCCCCACGGCCACCACCGCCATGAGATCGGGCCGGTACCAGTCCTGGTAGAACCGCTGGAGTACCGACGCGGGAGCCGTTTCCAGCACCTCCGTCTTCCCGATCGGCAGGCGGTCGGCATACAGGGAGCCCTCGAAGAGGATGGGGAGCTGGGCATCGAACATGCGGGCCTGCGCCCCCCGCCCGAGCCGCCACTCCTCGATCACCACCCCCCGCTCCCTGTCCACTTCCTCCGGGTCGAAGACCACGCCGCGCGCCCAGTCCTGGAGGATCTGGAACGCGGTCTCCAGCACCTCCGGATCGTCCATGGGGATGCGCAGCATGTAGACCGTCTCGTCGAAGCTGGTGTAGGCGTTGATGTGGGGGCCGAACTGCATCCCGATCGACTCCAGGTAGTCGACCAGTTCCTGTTTCTCGAAGTTCTCGGTGCCGTTGAAGGCCATGTGCTCGGTGAAGTGGGCCAGACCGAGCTGGTCTTCGTCCTCCAGGATGGAGCCGGCGTTCACGACCAGGCGAAACTCGGCGCGGTTCTCGGGCGTGGCGTTCTCGCGCACGTAGTAGCGAAGTCCGTTCTCGAGTTCGCCCACCGTGACCGCGGGATCGGCCGGCAGCGGTCGGTCGGGCGCCGGCGCCTGTGCCGGCAGCATCGCGGGAGCGAGCAGCGTCCCGGCCGTGACGAGCGCAACGCGGATGATGCGCGAGCGCTTGCAGGGAGGACGAAGAAATGCGGTTCTCGCGGGGCTGTTCATGGTTTTTCTCATGAGTTGGCTGGGGACGTGCGTCAATAATCATCGCGTGATCCGCATTACTCGGGCAACGTTCGGACGCCGGTCCGTTTTCGAGCCGGCCATCGTGGCAAGGATCGGGTCGATTTCGCGGGACGAAACCACCAGCTTACGGCGGACGGGCGGCCCAGCGACCCCTACCGGAGCTTCAGGTGAACATGACCGACTACGACCGCATCGAGTCCGCCATCCGCTACCTCGACAGCCATCGCGCGCGCCAGCCGGAGCTCGCGGAGGTGGCGGCGCACGTCGGGCTCAGCCCGAGTCATCTGCATCGGCTGTTCTCCCGGTGGGCCGGGGTCACGCCGAAACGCTTTCTGGAGTTCCTGACCGTCCGGTACGCCAGGAAGTTGCTCGACAATTCCGAATCGGTGCTCTCGGCGGCGTACGGGAGCGGTTTGTCCGGCCCCGGAAGGCTGCACGATCACTTCGTGGCGGTGGAGGCCGCAACGCCGGGGGAGTACCGGAGCCGGGGCGCCGGGCTGCGGATCGGCTTTGGTACGGCGGATTCCCCGTTCGGGCCCGTCTTTGTGGCGTGGACCGGCCGCGGCGTGTGCCGGGTCTCGTTTGCCGGCGCGCGGGATGTCGCGGCGGAGCAGGAAGCACTCCGCCGGACCTGGGGGCGGGCGGTGCTGGAGGCGGACGAGTCTCAGGCCATGTCGCTTGCGCGGACGATTTTTGCGGCGCCGTTCGATCCGGACGCCGGCCCTCTGACCGTGCATGTGCGCGGGACGAACTTCCAGCTCGCCGTGTGGCGCGCCCTCCTGCGCATTCCCACCGGCGCGGTCACGACCTACGGACGCCTCGCCGCGGAGGTCTGCAGCGCCCGGGCGGCGCGCGCGACGGGCAATGCGGTGGGGAGCAACCCGATCTCCTTCCTGGTCCCCTGCCATCGCGTGATCCGCGCCACCGGCGAGTCGGGGAACTATGGCGGGGGTCCCTCCCGCAAGCGCTGCATGCTCGGGTGGGAAGCCAGCCGCCAGGCCATCGCCGCAACCTGACTCCCGGCCCCCTTCCCGACGAGGTCGAGCTTGTATTGTCAGTAAACACCAGTTGTCATCAGTAGACATGCTCGGCGGGCGGATTCACGTTCTCGTCCTGGTGCGCCCGGGGCCGGAAGCGGCTATCTTCGCCCCCCACAATCATGGAAGGTCCACCTTCCCGGAATCTTCGGCACCCGAGCCCGGTCCCGCCCGGGGAGCCCGGACCCCGCCCCGTATGAAGATCGCGACCTGGAACGTCAATTCCATCAACGCCCGCCGGGAACGGGTGCTGACCTGGCTGCGCCTGCATCAGCCCGATGTCCTGTGCCTGCAGGAGCTCAAGGTCACCGACGACGCCTTTCCCCTGGAGGCGGTCGAGGAGCTGGGCTATCACGCCGCCGTGTACGGACAGCGCACCTACAATGGCGTGGGCATCCTGAGCCGTTCACCGCCGCGCAACATCGAGGTGGGCATGGGGCCCGGCGACCGGGATCCGCAGGCGCGGCTGGTGGCGGCCACGGTGAACGGCGTCCGGGTGCTCTCGGCGTACGTCCCCAACGGCGCGCGCGTGGGGACGGACAAGTACGGCTACAAGCTGGACTGGCTGCGTCGGCTGCGGGAGCATCTGGAGCAGACGGCCTCTCCCTCCGAGGCGCTGGTGCTGGCCGGCGACTTCAACGTCGCGCCGCGAGACACGGACGTGAACCAGCTGGAGGACTGGAAGGACAGCGTCCTGTGTCACTACGCCGCGCGGGACGCTCTCGAGCGCATTCGCGAGTGGGGACTGAGCGATGTCTTCGAGCGGCATCACCCCGAGGGGTCGATCTACACCTGGTGGGCGTACCAGAGGCTCGCCTTCCCGCGCAACAACGGCCTGCGCATCGACCACATCTACGCCACCGAGAGCCTCGCCACGCGAGCAACCGACGCCTTCGTGGACCGGGAGGCGCGCAAGAAGGGGCCCTTTACCGAGAAGCCCTCGGACCACGCCCCCGTGGTCGCGGAATTCAGCGTCTGACAGCGGGGTTCGCCGCGGCGGATGCGGCCGCCCGCGCCGGGGTTCCCGCCACAAGCCGTCGATAGCCGGCTTCGGCCTCGGAATCAGGCGCCCGCCACCAGCCTCCAGGCCTGGGCCACCAGGAAGCACACCACGAACCCGATCCCCAGCGGCGCCAGCGCCGAGACCGTGGTCCACTTCACGCTCCCGGTCTCCTTGTAGATGGTGTACAGGGTGGTGGAGCAGGGATTGTGCAGCAGGCTGAAGAGCATGAGGCAGACGCCGGTGAGCAGCGTCCATCCGCCTGCCGCCAGCAGGGTCCCCACGTCCGTCGCCGAACTCAGCTCGAACATGACCCCCGCCCCCTCCCCGGCGCCGGCGATCCCCGCGGTCATCACGGTGAGCATCAGGATCGTCGGGATGACGATCTCGTTGGCGGGGATCGCGACCAGGTAGGCCAGCAGGATCACCCCGTTGAGTCCCAGCAGCACGCCCAGCGGATTCGACCAGGTCACGAAGTGCTCGGCCAGGCTCGCCTCGCCCACGACGATGTTGGACGTGAGCCAGATCACCGCGCCGGCGGGCATGGCGAACACGACCGCGCGCCAGAGCACGATCAGGGTTCGGTCGATGAGCGAGGTGTAGAGCGTCTGCAGGATGCGCGGGGGCCGGTAGGGGGGAAGCTCCAGGCTGAAGGTGGAGGCTTCGCCGCGCAGCAGGGTCTTCGAGAGCAGCCACGAGGTCGCGAACATGAAGAGGATGCCCAGCACGGCCACCCCGACCACGGCGGTCGCCGAGACCAGACTGGCCAGGTGCGCGGGCGCGACGGCGCCGATGAATATGGTCGCGATCAGGATCTGCGTGGGCCAGCGACCGTTGCAGAGCGAGAAGTTGTTGGTGACGATGGCGAGCAGACGTTCGCGAGGACTGTCGATGATACGCGCGGCCACCACTCCCGCGGCGTTGCAGCCGAAGCCCATGCTCATGGTGAGCGCCTGCTTGCCGTGGGCGCCCACTCTGCGGAAGAGCCCGTCGAGGTTGAAGGCCACGCGCGGCAGGTAGCCGAAGTCCTCAAGCAGCGTGAAGAGCGGAAAGAAGATCGCCATGGGCGGGAGCATGACGCTCACCACCCACGCTGTGGCAAGGTACACCCCGTCGAAGAGAAACCCCGACAGCCACCACGGCATGGAGAGCGCGGAGCCCGCTCCGACCAGCCAGGGGTGCACCTGGTCGATGAGCAGGGTGGCGAGCAGCGAGGAGGGGACATTGGCCCCTGCGATGGTGAGCCAGAACACCACCGTGAGGATGAGCAGCATGACCGGGAATCCGGTCCAGCGGCTGGTCAGGGCGCGGTCGAGAGTGCGGTCCAGGTCGAGGCCCATCCGGCGCAGCCCCCGGACTTCCGCAGCCCGGGCGATGCGTTCCGATTCGCGGTAGAAGGCGGTCACAAGGGAGTCGTGGAAGTCGGTCGGGAGCTTCCAGCGCAGCTGGGAGGCCAGTTCCAGGACGCTCTCGCGCGCAGGCCCGGTTTCCCCGGCCGCCGGCGGGCGTCCCACCGCGGCCTCTTCGCGACCCACCCCGCCGATGTCGCCGGTACGCACCGCCTCCTGGACGCGTTCGTCCGCGTTGAGCAGGCGCAGCGCCACCCAGCGCGCGTTGGGGAGTCCGGGGAAGGCCGCCTCGATGGTGGGCGCGAGGGCGGAGACCGCCTGCTCCACCTCGGGCATGTGGGTGGCGGACCGCAATGGCGCCCTGGCCGTGCCGCCGGTCGCCATGTCGTGGACCGCCCGCATCAGGTCGTCGATGCCCTCCCCCCGCCGGGCCACCGTGGCGACCACGGGCACGCCCAGCCGGCGCGCCAGCTTCCTCTCGTCGACGGCGATGCCGTGCCGGCGCGCCTCGTCGACCAGGTTCAGGCACACCACCACCCGGGAGGTGATCTCCAGGATCTGGAGGGCCAGATTGAGGTTGCGTTCGAGGCGGGTCGCGTCCACCACGACCACCGTCACGTCGGGGCGCCCGAACAGGATGAAGTCGCGCGCCACCTCTTCGTCGGTGCTGCCGGCCTGCAGGGAGTAGGTCCCCGGAAGATCGACCACCTTCACCCGGTGTTCGTCGTGCAGAAAGGCGCCCTCCGAGCGCACGACCGTCTTCCCCGGCCAGTTGCCGGTGTGCTGCCGGAGCCCGGTGAGCGCGTTGAACACGGTGCTCTTGCCGGTATTGGGGTTGCCCGCCAGGGCGACCAGATAGTCCCACCGGCCGGGATGGATTCCCAGCTTCACCAGGCGGGGCTCGTGGCCGGCGCCACACCCCCTCTGCCGGCGCGCACGCCCGATCATGGCGACCCCGCTTCGCGGCTGGCCGCCTTTTCAGCCCCGTGCGCGATCTCCACTCGGGACGCCTGCTCCCGCCTGAGCGCAATCGTCGCGCCCCGGATCTGGTAGGCGGTGGGGTCGCCGCCCGCCCCGCGCAAGGTCGCGCGCACGGGCGTGCCGGGAACGACGCCCAGATCCAGCAGACGGCGCCGCGCGGGACCCTGGCAGGCGGGCGCGATGCGGTCTACGACGCCGGTCTCGCCGAGCGCCAGCTCGGCAAGCGTCCTGGGCGGTGAGGAAGGCACCACCATGTCCTCCGCCGGCTCCACTGTCACGCTCGCCGCCGCCACCGGATCGAGCAGGTGCTCCCTGCCCCAAAGGAGAAACCTGACCCCCCTCGGCGAGACATCCACGACCCGGATCTCCATGCCCGGGGAGAGCCCCTCCACCAGCAATCCCAGGTAGATCTCGCGCGGCTCGTCCTCCAGATGGACGATGCGGGCGCCCGCTCCCGCGCGCAGCTGTGTCAGGGCCACCCCGGTGCGGGGCGGCACCTCGCCCCGGGCGGTCGGGATGGGATCGCCGTGAGGGTCGAAACGGGGATGACCCAGGCGCGCCGCGAGGGCATCCGTTTCCGCCGCCGACATCCGGTGCTCCCGTACCTCCGCCTGCGCGTGCCAGTCGGCCTCCGCCACACCGGTGCGGTCCGCCAGGTAGCGCTCCCACAGCCTGTGGGTTCGCACCACCCGGAGGGCGTAGGACCGCCCCGCCCCGGTCAGCGAGACGGCCGTGCCGCGCGCTTCCGCCAGCCCCAGTTCGCACAGGCGGGCCACCAGGCGCCCGGCGCGGCCCCGGCGCATCCCGAGTCCTCCCGCGAGGCTTTCGAGCGTGGAAGGCAGGGCCAGGTACTCGCAGTTGAAGAGGTGCTTGAGCGCATCTTCGATTCGAACCCGCTCCGTCATGCGCGCGGCGCCGAGGGCCCACGCCAGCAGCCCCTTGCGCGGCCACAGCAGGGCAGCGGCAAACACCGCCGCCGCGGCGAAAACGAGAAGCGCGAATCCGGGATCGATCATATCCGGGTCATCCCATCGAGAAGACCGGTAGGCGGGGAGCGACCGCTGACGGTTTGTAGGCTTGCCTAATGAATAAGTTAGGCGTGCCTAAATATCAAGCCGCGAAGGTCTCCTCCGCCGAGGCACGCAGAGGACACGCGCCTCGGCGCGATCAACTCCAGAGATGGCGCAGGAAGCGTTCCGGAGCATTGAGGAAATCGCGGGTCAGGTTCACGGCCTCGATCTCCTCGAAGGGTACTTCGCGAACGGGCCGTCCGTCGAAGTCGTAGATCCTCGCCCCGGGAACGGCCATCAGAATCGGCGAATGGGTGGCGATCAGGAACTGCGAGTCCTGGTCGATCATGTCGCGCATCATGGCCATGAAGCCAAGCTGGCTCTGGGGAGAGAGCGCGGCCTCGGGTTCGTCCAGCAGATAGAGCCCTCCGGGGACCAAGCGCTCGCGAAAGAGCTTGAGAAAGCCTTCGCCATGGGAGTTGGCGTCCAGGTCCGCCCCATACTTCCGCTCGATCGCCGCGATGGAGCCGGCGGCGGGACCGCGCGCGAGTGTCCGGGCCAGCCTGGAGTGCTCGCGGAATCGCTCGTCGACCTCGGCGAGCTCTTGCTGAAACTCCATCCTCAGCCGGGCCATGTGGCGTGCGAAACCGAAGAAGTCTTCGGCGCGCAGGAAGAAGCCGCGGTGGGTGCGCGTGCTCCACGCGAGCCTCAACATCTTCGCCAGGCGGCGCTGCGGCGCGAGTGTGGGGTCGCGGTCCGCACTCCTGCTGCCGACGGTTGGAAGCCCGGTCGCCGCCGCAAGAGCCTCGAGCACGGTCGACTTGCCCGAGCCGTTCTCCCCTACCAGCAGCGTTACGGGAGTCGCCACTTCCAGGGCCTCGAGGCCCCGCAGGGCCGGGATGTTGAACGGGAATTCATCCGCCTGCCCATCCGCGTCCGGGAAACGAATGCGTTCTAGCACCCCGCGATGTCCCTTCCCGGCATCCTTGCGCCCCTCATCATGCCGTGTCCGGCGTTCGTATGGCCTCCAGTTCCTCCAGCGTGCGCGGCCAGTCCCGGCGCAGGAGCCTGGAGAGCGCCCGGTCGGCCAACAGCCTGCCCCCCGTCTGGCATTCCGGGCAATAGTTCGTCTCGCGGCTGGCGTAGACGATGCGCTGAATCGGGGTGTCGCATCGCGGGCACGGTCTCCCGAACTTCCCGTGGGCGGCCATCGCCGGGTGGAACGCGGTGACCTTTTTCGGGAAGTCCCCGCCCGCCTCGGCCTGCAGGCGCTCGGTCCATGCGCGCAGGGAGGTCCGGGTGGCCTCGTACAGGCGGCGGAGTTCCCCGGTCGAGAGCCGGCGCGTGAGGCGCACGGGCGAGAGGCCCGCCGCGAGCAGGATTTCGTCGGAGTGGGCGTTGCCGATGCCGCTCAGGATCCTGGGATCGGTGAGCGCCCGCTTGAGGGTGCGGTTCTCGCGCAAGAGCGCCGCCTGGAATCCGGGGAAGTCGACCTCGAGAGGCTCGACGCCTCCGGGGTCGAGTCCGCGCAGCGCTTCGTCTCCGCGCACCACCCACATCGACATCCTCTTCTTCGTGCTCGCCTCCGTCAGCACCAGCGTTCCGTTGGGGAAGTCCAGGGCCCCCGCCGCCCGTTTCCCGGGCAGGGGCGCCCCCACGTTTCGCCACTGAAAGCGTCCCGCGATCATGAGGTGGATGACCGCGTGGAGGTCGTCGTCCAAGTGCAGCGCGATGCGCTTGCCGATGCGCCCGATGGCGCGCACGTGTTTGCCCACGAGCTCCGAGACCGGGGGATCGAAGGTCTTGAGCAGCGACGGCGAGCGGAGCCGGACGCGCTCGATCGGCTGCCCGGTGATGCGGGCGTCGAGCGCGTTCACATACAGGCAGACTTCCGGAAGTTCGGGCATGCCGAAAGATCGATGCTGCAGACGGCGGGGCGCCAGTGGGAGGTGCAGGACCGGCTCGGCCGTCCCGCAGAGGCGCAAGCGGGCGCAGGCGGCCGGCAAGTGCGGTTCGGCGGGCGCGAGGCCCCGTCGCTGTTGCCGCGACGCGCCACCGGCTACCGTCATGGTCGGCGCGCGCCGCCGGCACCGGGCCCGTGATACGGCTCTGAGCCGCGATGGGCGCCATCCCGTCCAACCCTTCCTCGCAGCCGGACGACCCTTCCATGAACCGTCATCTGCGCGCACTTGTTTCCCTCCAGGCCTTCCTGTCCGCGCCGCTGCTGGCGTCCCTGCCGGCACCGGCCATCGTCCCGGTTTCCACCGCCGTTCGAGCCCAGGAGCCCGCGACCCGGCTTGTGATCCTCGGGACCGGAACGCCCATCGCCGACCCGGACCGGTTCGGGCCTTCGGTCGCGGTGGTGGTCGGGGAGGAGTCCTACCTGGTGGACGCGGGAGCGGGGGTCGTGCGCCGGGCGGCCGCGGCGGCCCGGAACGGCATCGCCGCCCTGGCGGCGTCCAACCTGAAACGCGTCTTCATCACGCATCTGCATACCGACCACACGGTCGGGCTTCCGGACCTGATGTTCACCCCCTGGCAGAACGGCCGCGCGGAGCCCCTCGAGGTCTATGGACCACCCGGCGCGCTGCGCATGACCACGAACATCGAGGAGGCGTGGGTGGAGGATATCCACATGCGTCTTTTCGGTCTGGAAGGACGCACCGCCCACAACTACCGCGCCGTGACGACGGAAATCGAAGCGGGCACGGTCTACGACGACGGTAACGTGCGCGTGGACGCCATCCCCGTCGCGCATACCAGTTGGCCCGTCGCCTTCGGCTACCGATTCGTCACTCCGGACCGCACCATCGTCATCTCCGGGGACGCCCGCCCGAGTCCCTCGCTGGTCGAAGCCTGCAACGGCTGCGACGTGCTCGTGCACGAGGTCTACTCACGGGATTTCTTCGACCGGCATCGGAACCAGACCTACCACGCGGCGGCGCACACTTCGACCGCCGAGGTAGCCGCGCTGGCCATGGAGGCCCGCCCGGGGCTGCTTGTGCTCTATCACCAGCTCTACCGCTCCGCCACCGACGAGGACCTCATCCGCGAGGTGCGCGAGGCGGGGTACACCGGGCGCGTGGTGTCGGCGGCGGACCTGGACGTGTATTGAACGCTCGATGAACGATCGCTTACTGGTAGAACGGGCTCGCAAATCGCAGTCGAGGCGGGCCGGCGCGCCGTGGTTGCCCCGAAATCCGGCGTCGGAATAACTTGGGCGGGTGACTGGCCGCCCGCGCCGGGCATCCCGGGACCACGCATTCATGGACCTCACCGGAGTTGGAATATGGTACGTGCGAGTCTGTTGATGGCGCTCGTGATTCTGGTCTCGGGCTGCGCCCGATGGATTCCGGCCCGGGTCGGCGAAGTGCCCGTCGGCACCGACGTCCGCCTGCGGCTGTCGGAGGAGGGTGCTGCGGAGTTGGAGGAACTGACCGGGACCCGCCAGTCCGAGGTCTCGGGACAGTTGCTCCAGTGGGGCAGCGAAGTGATGGTCTCGGCTGCCCTGCGATCTGCAGCCGCCGGTGCGAACAGCAGCAGCCTGCGCCAGCGGTTCGTGGTGGACGAGGAGGACATCCTCGGGGTGGATGTCAGGGAACTGGACCGCACACGCACCGGACTCTTCGTCGGGGGCGTCGCCGTGGTGGCGGGGTCGGCGATCGTGTGGGTGGTGTCTCAGCTCACCGGCGGCGGCACCGCGGCACCGACCGATCCCCCGCCCCCCGGGCCCAGCGAGCCCTTCGTGCGCATTCGCATTCCCTAGCCGCCCGGACCACCCTCCGACCCATCCATGACCCTCCAACCGAAGGCGAACATGACACGCGCCGGTCTGACCCTGATCCTTCTCCTGACCATATCCGGCTGCGCCCGATGGGTGCCCGCCCAGCTGGGGACGGTTCCGCCCGGCACCGACGTCCGCCTCCGCCTTTCCGAGGAGGGCGCCGCGCAGCTCGAGGAAATGACGGGAGCGCGTGCCGCCGAGGTCAGCGGGGAACTGCTCCAGTGGGAACCCGAAGTGTTGGTCTCCACCGCACTTGCACCCACGGGTGCGCGCGTGGACCCCGGTCTGCGCCAGCGCCTGGTCGTGGATCCGGCTAATGTCGTCGGCATCGATGTGCGCGAGGTCGACCGCACCCGCACGGGGTTTCTGGTGGGGGGCGTGGTCGCGGTTGCGGGGTCGGCGATCGTGTGGGCCGTGGTCAACATCATCCGGGGCAGCGAAGGCGCGCCCACCTCACCGCCGACGGACGGCCCCCAGGAACCCTTCGTGCGGCTGGGCTTTCCCTAGCGACAAAAGCCCCGCGCCCGGGCGCAGGCTACCCCGGGTTGGTCACATTCGCTGACGCAGGGGATCCGCCCCCGCGGAGACCCTCAACCCCCGGCGCACCCCGGAACGATCTGTGGCCGCTCTCGGGGTGCGCCGGGTTGGTTGCTGTCAGCTACCCGCCCTGGTAATAGGGGTTGCCGGCGAGCTCTTCGGAGGAGACCGGCCAGCGCCGGTTCGTCCCCAGCTGCTTGGTCACCTCGTCCCACTGCCACGGCTTGATGTCGTAGTAGCGGTGGTCCTGAAGTCGACGGCCTTCGATCATGAACTCGAGTCTGCGCTCGTAGATGATCTGCTGGTGGACTTCGGCGATGTTCATGCTCATGAACGGCGGCAGATCCCAGTTGGCGCGCACCATGTTGATCTGGTTGACCGCCTCCTGGTAGTTGCCTGCCAACAGGTGGCCCTCCGCCAGGATCAGTCGCGCCTCCTGCCAGCGGCTGACGGGAAGATCCGCGTCGAGCCCCGGGTACTTGAAGAACCGGTGCACGTCGCCCGTATGGGGCGGCGGCGCGGCAAGCTCAGGTGGACCGACGCGGGTTCCGACGCGCGGATCCACCTCGCCGCTCACCGGGTCCACGATGGCCACGTTGCGCGGATCGATGATTACGCCCGTGATCGACTGGTGGTACGTGTTGAGGCTGTTCAGCGAGCCCGGCTGCTGGTAGCGGCAGGCGAAATTGAAGTCGGGCTTCACCGCGAGCGCGGCCTCGGCCGCCTGCATGGCCGCCGCAACCTGGGACATGTCCCTGCCGCGCTCGAAGAAGAGCGACCTGTGGACCCGCGCCTTGGTGGCGAGCGCCGCCGCGCGCAGGTCCGGGTTGCTCGCCTGCGCCACCTGGTCGAAGGTGGACAGCGTCTGCTCCAGCACGACGTCGGGCGCCAGCGGCGCCTCGCCGTTGAAGGGCACTTCCTTGAAGTGATCGGCCAGAGTGACGCGCGCGAACGCCTCCCAGAAGATGCCGCGCACGATTGCCGTGTCACCGGGGTTCGTCTCCTGCAATCTCCTCACGGCCTCGTCCGCGATCCAGCGGGCGGACGACAGCGAGTTCCAGACCGCGTTCTGGGTTGTGTTGAACCCCTCCATGTGACCCCACATGTGGAGTTCGGTGAATGTGAAGCTCGAAATGAACGTGACGTCGTCGGACTGCAGCGCGTTGGCCGCGACTGTGCCGTCATAGGCATCGCAGACCACGCCCTCGGGGGTGGCGGCCAGCGCCGGAATCAGGTTCGGATCCTCCAGATCCTCGACCGTGAGGCTTCCGGGGTTGTCGACCTTGAACAGGTCACCGCAGCCCGTTGCGATCATTACGGTGAACGACAGTGCTCCCAATCTCAATATGTGCATCCGCATGACTGTTTTCTCCTTTCTCGGAAATCCGCTCATCGCCATTGGCGATCGATTCGATACCCGTCGCACAATCGTATCCTAGAACGTCGCCTGGAAACGAATGCCATAGCGTCTGGGGCTCGGCGGCTGACCGTAGTCGGAGTTCATGCCGAATGCGTTGTAGGGTCCGCCGGACCGGGCATCGGGAATTCCGTGATAGGGAGTCAGGGGATCGGACATGCAGACATCCACGGGGCACTTGTTCCAGAGGAACAGGTTGTTCGCCGACAATCTGACGACCAGGGAGCTCATGCCCGCGAGCGAAGTCACGAAGCTCTCGGGGACGTTGTAGTTGAGGGAGAGGTCCGCGAAGCGAAGGAAGTCGGCCCTGAAGAGATAGCTGGAGATCATCGAAGGATGCTGGTTGCCGAAGTTCTCCGCGACCCGCTGGCGTTCCTCGACCGAAGTGTTCGGGTCGTCCAGGATGGCTTCGAACTCGGCCACTCGCGGTGAATTCCGGGTAAAGGCATCCTGAATGACCGACACCTCCGAGAACATGTGATAGTCGTACGCCCCGGTGAAGGTAGCGTTGACGCTCACGCCCCCGGGGAGGTCGAGCGAGGTGAGGAAGCTTCCCGTCCAGAGCGGGATGGGGCGCCCCACATACTCCAGCGAATCGCCGCCCGCGGCATTCTTCAGCTTGTTGGGCGTGATCTGGTTCAGCCTCGTGAGCTGAGCGATGGGCACCGCCACGGTGTAGGGATTGCTGGGGTCGGGCACCGGAGCGATCCACGCGCCCGGAGTGAACCCTTCCTTCATCGTGGGATAGTACCGGCCGGCGCTGGTACCACCCTGGATGTGCACCCGGTAGGGGGGCACGCCGCCCATGTCGATGATCTCGGAGTCATTCAGAGCGACCTGGAAGGTGGTCGACCATCTCAGGCTGGGACGGCGGACCCAGGTAACGTCCAGCGAAGACTCGAACCCCTGGTTGCGGATCTTGCCGACGTTGGAAATGACCGGCTGAAGGAATCCGGTGGAGGCCGCGGAGGGCACGGGCAGGAGCGCGTCGCTGGTGGTCGCGTTGTAGTACACCAGATCCAGCCCGACGCGGCCATCGAGGAAGCCGAACTCGGTGCCGAACTCCCACTCCAGGGTGCGCTCGGGCTTCAGGTCCGCATTCCCGGGGTTGCCGGTCCTCACGATGGAGAGGTTGTTCACGGCGATGCCGGGCAGCCATGTCTGGGTGGCGTCGAAGGCGCCGGGCTGCAGCCCCGCCGCGCCGAGCGCCGCCCGCACCCGGAACTGGTCCCAGCTCTGGAACGGCCAGAAGTCATGCTCCGACACGACCCAGGAGGCACCGCCCTTGGGATACACCTGGAAGGCGAAGTTCTCACCGAAGGCCGAGTTGCCGTCCACGCGCAGACCGGCGTTCAGGAAGAGGCGATTGTACAGCCCGACTTCCTCCTGGGCGTACACGCCGGCGTTGATGACCTCCTGGAAGGTCTCGTTCGGCGGCAGGAGCTGCGAACCGGCGGGCAGGGTTGCGAGCTGGCGCAGCGGGAAGTCCCGGACGCCGAGCGTCCTGAACCACTCCTCTTCCCAGAAGCTCTGGCCACCCACCAGCAGGGTCGACGTCAGGTTCTCGCTGAAGTCGCGCGTCCACGAGGTCTTGAAGTCCAGGGTGGTCGCCGTGCGCTCGGAGGTGCGCACCAGCCGCTCGCCCTGTTCGTGATAGATGTTGAGGCCCTTGTTGACGTGCTCGATGTACTCCTCGGTCATCCGGTCCCGGCCCAGGATGAGCTCGGAGCGGATGCCGTTGCCCCAGTCGTAGTCCATGGCGCCGCTCAGCGTCACCCGCTGCTCGTCCTGGTTGGACGTCACGCTCGCGATGGGCTCGCTGTCCAGGGGGAGGAAGTGCTCGCTCGGGGAGAGCGGTCCGTTGTACCCGTGCGGAGGCGGCCACGCGATCTCGTAGGCGTTGACCCCGTAGCGCCCGCCGTAGGGGAAGCGCGGCGCCGGATTCCTGGGCGTCGCCAGGAAGAAGCCCCACAGGTATCCGCTTCCCCAGTTGAGCCCGTTCTGTCCGGGCTGGCGCCGGTCGCTGAAGACCGTGTTCATGTCCACGCGAATGCCGAGCCTCTCGGTTGCCTGCACCGTGAGGTTGGCGCGCAGGTTGGCGTCCAGGGTTCCCTGGAAGTCCCGGTACTCGCGGCCCATCTGCCCGACCTCGTCACGGAGACGGCCGGAGGCATAGTACTGTACGGTCGAGGTTCCGCCGCGCACGTCGGCGTTGAAGTCCATGACCGAGCCCCAGCCGCCGAGGTAGTCGAGGACGGGCTTGCCGAGGGTCTGCAGCTGCTTGGTGTCGAAGTTGTAGCCCCAGACGCCCTTCAGGCGGGCTTCCGGTATCCTCGTGCCGTCGAAACCGGTCCCGAAGGTCCACACCGGATCACCGGCGCTCCCGCGCTTGGTGATGATCTGGATCACCCCGCTCGAGGCCTCGGTGCCGTACAGGGTCGCGGCCGCCGCGCCCTTAATGATCTCGATGCGCTCGATGTCGTTGGGGTTCAGACGGTCGAGCGAGGTGGCCTGGCGGGCGCCGCCCACCTTGCTGTAGTTGGAGTCGATGCGAACCCCGTCGACGTAGATGAGCGGTGCGCTCCGCTGCGTGAGGCTGACAGCCCCGCGCAGAAGGATCTGGCTCGAGGTCCCCACGTTGGGGGCGATCCCGGGCACCATCCCGGCGACACGCCCCGAAAGGGCCTCGGTGATATTGGATACGGGCGCTGAATTGATCGCTTCCGCCCCCAGCGTCTCGACGGTCTGGCCCAGTCGCCGCCGTTCGGTGACGACCCCGGTGCCGGTGACGATCACCTCGTCCAGGGCGATCGCCTCCGATTCCAATTGGACGTCCACATTCACGGTCTCGTCCGCGACCACGGTGATGTCCCGGGTCTCGGTGCCGTAGCCGATGTAGCGGACCTCCAGAACGTGGTTGCCGGCAGGAATGCCGAGCAGCACGAAGCGGCCGTTGGCGTTGGTGACGTTGCCGACGCCTTCCGCGGCGATGCTCACCTGCGCGCCCGCCAGCGGCAGCCCGGTGCCCACCTCCTGGACCGAGCCGGTAATGGTGCCGGTCTGGGCGGACACGGGAGCGGCAATCATGGCCATGGCGCAGACGGCGCCGGTTAAGGTGAAGACCTTACGAAGGATTTTCATGCTTCCACCTCCTGCTTGGGGGAACGGCACCGATCCTGCTCCCGGGAATCCTGCCTGGATTCGCCGGGGTCTTGTGGGGCCTCGGGCGCGCAGCCCGCGACCCCGCGAACTAACACATTGCGCAGTTGTCGTTGTTGATGGCACCCAGACGCTCGAGAAGAGCGATCGTCGCCGGGAATGGGCGGACATTGTAGCTCGGACTGTTGGCCATGTCGACGGTCGTCTGGCCAAGCCGCGTTACCGCGTGCACGTCGGCACCGCGCTCGATCAGGTAGAGGATGACGTCGTTGTCACCGCGTGAAGCGGCGTTGTGGAGCGGCGTGCGGGCATCCAAATCGCGGGCGTTGACGTCGGCCCCCAACTCCTCGACGAGGTACCTCACGGCCGGGAGCCATCCACCCGGCACGTACCGGTGTTCGTTGGCGGCGCGCTGGTCGTAGCCGACGCCCGTGGCCGCGTGGATGGGGTACATGGCGGCGCCTCCCGGGGGAACGGGCGGTATGCCGCTCTCGTCAACGGCGGCGGAGTAGTCCGCAGCCACGGGGACAACGTCCGCGTCCGCCGGCTTCCGGCTGGGGATGCCCGGGTCCGCCCCATAGGCGACCAGCAGCTTCATCGCGGCGACATCGACACCGAGCGCGGCGCGGAAGAAGGGCGTGGTTCCCTCCAGGTTCGCGCTGACGAGACGCTGATGGGCCCACCACAGGTCCCTGGTGAGCCGCGCGTTCGGATCCGCTCCCGCGAGCAGCAACTCTTCCATCACGTGGAGGTAATCGGCTTCCTGCCCCTCGTGGGCGCGCGGCTGGGGATAGAACGAGGTGCCGGCCCATTGCACGTTGATCACGGCATACAGGGGCGTCGCTCCCGGCTCGCTGGCGACATTGGGATCGGCTCCCCGATCGAGGAGATGGAGCCCCAGATCGAAGCGCCCGTTCAGCATGGCGATCAGCAGCGGGCTGGTCCCGTCTCCGCTGGTCTGGTCGATGTCCGCGCCCCCGTCCAGAAGCGCGTCCACGGCCTCGACGTGCCCGGCGCGGGCCGCGTGGAGAAGGGGGGTGAGCCCGCCCCACTTGCCCACCAGGGCCGGCTGGCCGGGCGGGGGGTTGGTCGATATCGGCGAGATGCCCTGCACCTCCCCGTCCAGGATCAGCACATCGCCCCTGCGCTGCACTTCGCGCGCGGCTTCGATGGCTACGGCCACCTGGCCGGGCGTGGGACGTTCGCCCTCGTCTACCGGTCCCCAGGGGTCCTCGCGCGGGTCGTTCTCCAGCCAGTCCGGCCGGAATTGGGCCAGCACCTCGTACAGCCGGTGTTGGGCGGCGACATCCACCGCCGCCCGCCGATCCACATCCTCGATCACGGTCTCGGACAACGACACATCCGCCCCCAGTTCGAGAAGCGTGCGGATGGCCTGCGCGCGGTTGCGGGCGGCCGCGAAGATCAGCGGCGTCTGCTTCCATTCCCGCTCGCGAGCGTCCAGGTCGGCGCCGGCATCAGCCAGAACCCGGATCGCGTCCGAACTCCCCGACTCGGCGGCCAGGTGGAGCGGGGTCACACCGCTGTTGGTGGTCCTGGCGTGCACGTCGGCGCCCGCCGCGAGCAGCGCCTCCACGACCCCGGCGCCTCCGGCGCGGCTCGCCAGGTGAAGGGGGGTGTAGCGCCCGATCCGGGTCCCCGCCTCGACATTGGCCCCCGCAGTGATGAGCAGCCGCGCCATCTCGACGTCGCCGTGACGCGCGGCCCAGTGGAGGGCGGTCATGCCGTCGCCCTGGGCCTCGTTGGCATCGGCCCCCTGCTCCAGCAGGGCGCGAACTCCCTCGATGTCCTCGCGCATGGCCGCATCGGCTACCGGACCGCTTGCCGCCGGGCCGGCCAGCAGCAGAGCGATGATCGCGAAGGTGGTCGTCGGATTCACGGGCAGACCCCTATCGGCTCGACGACTGCGCCGCGGCCACGGCGCCGCCGGGATACCCCAGCGCGAACTCGCCCGTGCTGTCGCCGAAGCTCTCCATGTCCTCGTGCCCCATCCGGTGCAGCAGGCTGAGGAAGACGTTCGCCATGGGGGTCCCGTCCGGGGCCTTCAGGTGAACGTTGCCCTCGAGCCGTCCGTTTCCGTGGCCCAGAAGGATGAGCGGGCAGCGGCGGTGGTTGTGGACGTTGCCGTCCGCCATCGGCGAACCCCAGACGATTACCGACTTGTCGAGCAGGTTCGCGTCTCCCTCCATGCTCGCCTGCAGCTTCTCCAGGAAGTACGGCAGGGGGCTCATGCGGTACTGCGCGATCTGGTTGAAGTCCAGAATGGCTTCTTCGCTGTTGCCGTGGTGCGAGGCCGGATGGAACGGCGTGGTCGTGCCGCTTTCCGGGTGGATCCGGTTCGAGGCGTCGCGCCCCATCTTGAAGGAAACGACCCGCGTCATGTCCGTCTGGAAGGCCAGCACCTGCAGGTCGAACATCAGCTCCATGTGCTCGGCGAAGGAGTCGGGTACGCCTGCGGGGGCTTCCGGCAGTTCCCGTTGCTCGCCGCTCGAGTTGAACTCCTCCACCTTCTGAATGCGGCGCTCCACCTCGCGCACGTTGTCCAGATACCGGTCCAGCCGGTTCCGGTCCTCCGTGCCCACCCGGGCCCGCAGCGTCGACACCTCATCCACGATCCAGTCGAGGATGCTCTGGTTGGTGCGCCTGCGGACCGCCCGCTCCTCGTTGCTTCCGCCCGCGCCGAAGAGAAGGTCGAACGCGGCCCGCGGATCGCGAATCATCGGCAGCGGCTCGGTCGGCGACCCCCAGCTGATCGCATCAGTGTACGCGCAGTGGTAGTTGTACCAGCAGCCTCCGCCCTGCCCCAGGTTCTCGATGCAGAGCTGCAGTGAGGGGAGCGCAGTGTCCTGCCCGAACCGGCGCGCCTGCAGCTGGTCGAGGGAGACGCCCACGTAGATGTCGGAACCCTGCGTCTGCTTGGGATGGCACTGGGTCAGGAAGACCGCCGTCGACCGGAAATGGTCGCCCCCGATCTCGTTGGGCTCGTAGGCCTCCGCCATGCGGACGTCGGTGTTGCTGATGATGGTGAGGTAGTCCTGAAAGCGTTCGAGCGGCTTCAGCACGTTCGCATCCGTCATGCGGAAGTTTCGCCCGATCCTCTCGGGTGCGAACAGATGCTGGCTCGCGCCCCACTCGCTGCACCCCGGCACGCCGTGCACCTCCTCGATGCACACCAGGCGGGTACGATCCTCGAGCGCGGCCGCCGCTCGTCCCCAGCGGCCCGGTCCGGCCGGCATCATCGCGTCCAGGAGGGGCAGCGCCACCGCGGCTCCCATCCCGCGAACGAAGGTGCGGCGGGGAATGTGCGCGCCCGTGATGAAGCTGGTCGTCATCGTCGTGCTCCCTCTGCTCATCGTGGCGCCCCGGGGCACGAGCCCCGTGGCATGTTGTCTCGTCGTCCTATCGGCCCTCGACCCCGTCCGTGGCGGCAGCCCCGATGTCCTGCCTGCTGCGGAAGGCATCGCTCGTCACGACGCCGAGGACGAAGGAAGAGATTCTGTAGTCGTTGCTCTCCGCCTCTCGCGCGATGGCGCGTATGGTCGGCCCGTCGTAGTACTCGACGCGGCGTCCGAGGGCGTAGGCCATCAGGTTCATCGTGAAGGTGCGCACCAGCGGAATCGGGCGCTCCAGGAGCGCGTCCGCGAGCTGAACCGAGTTGGTGAGCTCGGTACCGTCGTAGAGCTGGCCCCGGGCGTCGAGAGGGGATCCGCTCTCGCGAATCCGCCATTCCCCGGTCACCCCGAAGTTCTCCAGCGCCACCCCGATGGGATCCATGAACTGATGGCAGGCGGCGCACACCGGGTTGCGCCGATGGATCTCCAGGCGCTCGCGCGTGGTGAGCAGCCGGCCCTCCCCTTCGTCCTCGGTCTCTTCCAGAGCGGGCACATCGGGGGGAGGCGGTGGAGGCGGCGCGTCCAGCAGCACCTCCATCACCCATTTGCCGCGCAATACCGGCGAGGTCCGCGTACCCATCGACGTGGACATCAGCACGCTGCCATGCCCCAGCAGACCCTGGCGCAGCATTCCCCGGGGATAGTTCACGCGGCGGAAGTTCTCCCCGACCACGCCCGGCACGCCGTAGTGCTCCGCCAGACGCTGGTTCATGAAGCTGTAGTCGGCGCTGTAGAGCTCCAGCAGGCTCCGGTCCTCCCGGACCAGGTGATCGAAGAACAGCTCGGTCTCGCGCCGCATGGCGGCCTTGAGCTGCTCGTTGAAGTGGGGAAACCAGAAGGCGTCCGGCTGCACCCTGTCGAGATCCTGAAGCCTCAGCCACTGCGTGGCGAAACGGGTGGCGAGGCTCTCGGAGCGCGGGTCGGCCAGCATGCGGCGGACCTGCTGCTCCAGGACGCGCGGATCCGACAGCCTGTCCCGGCTCGCGAGCGACACCAGTTCGTCGTCCGGCTGCGTTCCCCAGAGGAAATACGACAGCCTGGAGGCGAGGGCGAGGTCGCTGACCCGGTAGCTCCCTCCCGCCTCGAGCGTGCTCTCCGGGGCTTCCTCGATCCGGAACACGAAGTGCGGGCTCGCCAGGATGGCCTCCAGGACGGTGCGCACGCCGGTCTCGAACCCCCCCTCTGCGGCCCCCACGTCGTAGAACGACATCAGGCCCGCGAGATCGGAGTCGGTGAGCGGCCGGCGATAGGCCTGCCGGGCGAGCCTCGCGGCGATTTCCCGGGCACAGGATCGTTCGGCCCCGGGCGACGTCGGCCGGCAGGTGAAGACCCGCTGCCGGCTCGGGGTCTCGGAGACGCCCTGCGGATCCAGGGGCCCGCGGATGGTCAGGTCTCTCAGGTGGGTCAGGACGACGAACCCGGTCCCGATGCGGAACCGGACCCCGGCGTTGGACCAGCCGAAGGGCTCCTGAAGGTCGGCGTAGGGCCCGTCCTGCTTCTTGATGAACGCTGCCGCGACCCGATGCTGGCCCGCGCTTATGAAGATGGGGTCGGTGAACTGGTTCCAGTTGGGGCCGAAGTCCGCGTCCCGGCGGAGTTCTTCGACGGGAATGAGAGCGACGCGTTCGCCGTCGATGGAGATGTCCATCTCCGCGAAGCGCTCATGGTCCCCCGCCCAGAAGGCCATCTCGAAGACGTACTCGCCGTCGGCGGGAAAATGGTGGTCCACCACGATCCCGCCACGGGTGCCGTACGGCGCGCCTTCCACATGGTCCCATTCGTGCTGGGACTGGTAGGTGGAGACGAGGTAGGTCTTGGAGTCCGAGGTCGCGCCGGGGTGCCCCAGCACCAGGCGGCTGACGTCGTTGGCTGCGTTCAGGTACGAGTTGAGGAGCGTGGGCGACAGCGGCTGCGAGACCGCCATGTGGTCGAAGTTCCCCAGGTAGAGATCCGGGGGAAGCCACTGGCTGGCGTCGACGGCGATGCCGAAGAGATCCCGGACGGCCCTCTCGTACTCTGCGCGGTTTAGCCGCTGGAAGCTGCGGTTGCCCGGGTTGGGATTGGCGGCCGCGTAGTCGTCGATCGTCCGCTCGAGCGTCTCGACGAGCGTGAGCAGCGTGTCCCCGCCGGGACGGGGGATTCCGGGCGGAGGCATCATGCCCGTGCGCAGCTTCGCGATCATGCGTTCGGCCGTCTCCCAGTCGTCCCAGGCTGCGGTCACGTCGAAGCCCTGGACCGACATGTTGCCGGTCATCATGGCGTCGTTGTGGCAGACGAAGCAGTACTGGCGGACGACGGCGTTGAGCTCTTCGGACCGGGGAGCATCGAGACGCGCACCCGGACCCCGTGAGGCATCCGGACGATGGCCCGTCGCGAATACGGGAGCGGCGTCACGGGCTTCCCCGGCGAACGTCGGCGCGCGCGCTCCTTCATGGCCCAGGAAGAGGGCCAGACCCAGGAGCGAGATTCCCGGAAGGAGAGCTCTCACAAACACCTCCGCCTGCGGACGGCTGCGCGGGGACGGACTGCCGGCGCCGGGACACACGGGGCCCGGACATAGCACCGCATCAACCTACGCCCCCGCTCTTCCCGCTGGCAAGCACGGCGCTCCCGCGGTTCTGCTCTCCCGCGCTGTGCTTCGGCGGCGTCGCCGACCCTACATGCCGGCCGCCAGCGCGTACCTGGTGAAGGCTGAGCCCGCGTCGAAGAGCGAGGCCGGTCCTTCGGCCACGTAGACGTTGCCGTCCGCGTCCACCGCCACGCCTTCCCCCGCCACGCCGTGATTCGGTCGGCTATCGGAGTCCCAGCCCGGAATGAAGCCCACGAGCGCGTCCCGGTCGACTGGCCCGATCCGGACCCCGTTCCTCCAGTTGATGTGCCGGAGACGGTTGGACTCGGAGTCGATGGCGTACACCATCTGGTCCTCGGTAATGAAGACGTCGCTGATGCGGCCGTATTGATAGCGCGACTCCAGGTAGTTCCCGTTCTGGTCATAGATCTCGAGGCGGTGGTTGCCTCGGTCCGCGACCCAGAGTCGACCCTGACCATCGAAGGCCAGGGCGTGAGGGGTACGGAACTGTCCGTGCTCCGTGCCGATCTCCCCCCACTCCATCAGGTAGTCGCCCTCCGGCGAGAACTTGACGATTCGGCCCGTCAGCCCAGCGTCCCGCGCCACCTCCATCTGCGCGTCGGTCGTCAGTCCCTGACCAGCGTGACCATCCGCGACGAAGATACTGCCGTCGGGCCCGACGACGACGTCCGTGGGCTGGTTGAGTTGGCCTGGAGCGTCTCCGGGCTGCCCCGCGACGCCCAGGCTCGTGAGCAGTTCTCCGGTCTGGCTGAACTTGTGCACCTGGTGACCCTTGGTGCCCGCCTCGTTTCCGGCGAAGTCGGTCACCCAGACGTTCCCGTCCTCGTCAACGTCGATGCCGTGCGGAGTGACGAAGATTCCCGCACCGAAGTTGGCGAGGATCTCTCCCGTGTTCCTGTCGAACTTGAAGATGGGGTCCACCGGGTTGTTGTCGCAGTTGATCCCGGGTCCTCCGGCGGAGCCCGCCGCACAGCGCTCATATCCCCAGACGTGCCCGTCCGTCGGGTCGATGTCCACGCCCGCGGTGGATCCCCATTGCCGCCCCTCGGGGAGCGTCGCCCAGCTACCGATGCGCGTCGGGTTCGGATTGGATAGCCCCTCGCCCGTGATCGGATTGGCTCCTTCGGCGGCCATCGTCGCCAGTGGCCCGGACTCCGTGGCGCACCCGGTGAGAAGTCCCGCACCCGCGAGCGCGAATAATGGAAGTCGAAACCCTGACATGGCTGCCTCCTTGCGAGTCTCGTTTTCGCCGCGGGACCCCCTCCTTTGAGCCATGGGTCCGTGAATCACGCGGGCGGCTT
>JAJDVR010000264.1 GCA_022826025.1 Gemmatimonadota bacterium
GAAGGGGATACGGGTCTCCGGGTTGAACGGATTCGGATAGTTCTGTCGCAACTCGAATCCGGGATTCTGCTGGCGTCCCCGATCACCCGTTTCCTGGGCCGACATAGGGTCCAGACCAGCGAGCGGGATGAGGAGGAGGCCTGTCAAGACGCGTAGGAAGCGTCTCATATCAACCCCTCCGCACAGTTTTTTCTGTGCAGTAGCTTAGGAACGATAGCCCTCCCAGGCATCCTGGAAAAAATGAATCTGCACCACCAAGGCATGGTACGAGGCCACTGCCCTCCCTGTCAACATCGACGGGCGCCAGCGTGAGGTGCCTTGCTGCCCAATAGGACACCACACAAGCCCGAAACGTTCACCTGTCGGACACGTCCCTCCGGCTGCCGCGCCGAACCGTGACCCCGAGCCGGTCGAAGCAGGCGAGCAGAGGGAGCAGGTGACGGCGGGTGACCGGAAGAACCTCGCGGAAGTCCGCGGGACCGAGGCCGGATCGGCCACCGAGCCGTTCCCGTACCTCGCGGGCGCCCTGCTTGACCGCGTCCGCGTCGGCGAAGAAATCGTCGTTCAACACGACGATGTCGCCGGCCTGCTCCATCAGCTTGAGGATGGGCCAGAGGTCGGGATGGTCGCGGAGCGCGGCGGGAAGGTCGCGGATGGAGGGCGGAGAAAGGCCCGCAGCCCGGTACTGCTCCGCCAGGCCTGACCGCACGCCTTCCTGCTGCGCGGTGAGGGAGGGCGTGAAGCCGGGTTCGCGCACCAGGTCGCGGCGGACCTCCAGTTCGCCCTTTTCGGCCAGGTGCGCGAGCAGGGCATCGGCCAGTTCCGCGCCCGCGCCGTGGGGCAGAGCGTCGCGCGCCTCGGCGAGGGGCAGGCCGGGTCGAAGCGGCTGGGTTCGGTGGTGGCGGGCGACCTGGCGGCGGAGCAGACGGCGGCCCTCGTCGGCCACGGTTCCGGAATAGAGCGCCCGGCCGGTTGCGAAGCCCGTCTCGTCCTCGCCGGAGGCAGGCGTCCCTGGTGGATCGCCGGTGCGGATGGGGAGTGCCTCGTCCGGGACGCCCGCCCATCCCGCCAGGTCGAGCACCGCCCGGCGGCGACGGTCCGGGTCCGGTCCCACAATCGCCTCGAGCAGTTCGCCTTCCCTGCCCCGCAGCCGCGTCCGCGGCGGTGGTGACGGCTCGGCCACGATGCCGCCGCCGATGGTGGTCATCGGCGAATAGGAGCGCAGGACCACATGGTCGCGGGCCCTCGCCAGCAGCGGCGCCTCCAGCCGCAGTTGCGCCCAGGCCACCTCTCCCGCAACCATCTCGGCGCAGTCGAGCAGGAATACGCGGGCCATCACCTCCGACGTCCCCAGGTGCACCCTGACCCGCTGGCCGCGCTCGATGCCCCAGGCGGTGTCGGGAAGCAATTCGATGCGCGCGGTTACGCGGTCGGCGGCCACCCATGGATCGGCGCCGACCACCACCTGTCCCCGCTCCACCGCCTCCCTGCCCACGCGGCCGCCGGCGAGCGCTACCGCTGTGCGCTCCCCGGCGCGCGCGGTTCGGACCGCGCGCCCGTGTACCTGCAGGCCGCGCACCCGCGCCGCCAGCCCGCCCGGTTCGAGCCGCACGCGCTGGTCGAGGGACAACGACCCCGACCAGAGCGTGCCCGTCACCACCGTTCCGGTGCCGCGTACCGTGAACACCCGGTCCACCGGCAGACGCACGATGTCGTCGGCCAGGCGCGCGCGCGCCCTCCCGCCCTCGCGCGCGAGGACCACCCGCAGCTCGTCCAGGCCCGCCCCGGTCACCGCGGAGGTCGGCACGATGGGCGCGTCCGCATGGGGCGTGCCGGCGAGCAGCTCGCGGACGTCGTCCAGCGCGAGCTCCAGCCACTCCTCTTCCACGAGGTCGATGCGGCTGAGCGCCACCACCACCCGCTCGACCCCGAGCAGGCGCACGATCGCCAGGTGCTCACGCGTCTGCGGCATGGTGGCCTCGTCCGCCGCCACCACCAGCAGCACCAGGTCCATTCCCGTCGCGCCCGCCAGCATGTTGCGGATGAAGGACTCGTGGCCCGGGACGTCGACCACGCCGAAGGCCAGATCTTCGCTCACCGGCAGTTCGGCGAACCCCAGGTCGATGGTGATGCCGCGCCGCTTCTCCTCGGCCAGCCGGTCCGTATCCACGCCGGTGAGCGCCTGGACGAGGGCAGTCTTCCCGTGATCGATGTGCCCGGCGGTGCCGAGGATCAGCCGGCGCATGAGCCCTCCCGCGGGTACGGTTCAGACGGCTTTGCCAACGACGCTCTCGAGAAAGGGAAAGGAGGGCAGCGGACGGGACCCGGAAATGTGGTGCTGCACGTAGTTGCGGAGCACCTTGAGGTGCTGGGTGACGCGGTCGAGCCCATCCACCGGTTCTCCCAGGAGAAGCGTCCTCAGCTGTTCGCGCGCGCGCGGCCCGATGCGGGGCGCCTCGGATGCCGGACCCGTGCAACGCGGGCAGCGCACCCCTCCCGCCGCATGGTCCAGGCGGCCCACGGCGATGTCGTCCAGGTCGTCCCCGCACTCCACGCACACGCCGAGTTCAGGAGCGTACCCCATCAGCGATACCAACGCCCAGGCGCTGGAAAGGATGAGGACCGCGATCATCCCCGGAGGAGCCTCGGCCAGGCGTCCCAGCGACGTGTCGAGTCCGGCGAAGAGGGCCGCGCTCGGTTCCTCGCCGGCGTGGTGCAGCACCAGGTCCGCGAGCAGCGACGCCCCCGCGAAACGCCGCACGTCGCCGGCCAGGGCCCGGTGCGCCTGCATGACGGAGAATTCGCGATAGTTCTGGAGGTCCCGGTTGCTGCGGTAGTAGAGCACGAGGACCCCCGAGGAGAAGATCTCGGGAGGGGTTCCGCGCCTGCGCAGGCCGCGCGCCATCACGCTCACCAGGCCTCGCTCGCGGGTGAAGAAGCGGAGGATCAGGCTGGTTTCGCTGAAGGGATGGGCCTTGAGCAGGATGGCGCGCGTCGAGAGAAGCGACATCCACTAGATCCCGCGGTCATCCGAAAGCCCAAGGCGCTCCAGCAGCCGCTCGCGCCTGCGCCGATACGCCTTGCGGGCCTTGCTCCCCACCTTGCCCTCGCGAGCATACGCTTCGTCCAGAATGGCCACTTCGCGAAGCAGCCTGCGCCGTTCATCGGCGACGGAGGGCGTCGCCCCCGCGGGATCGCGGTATACCGCGAACAGCCCGAACCAGGCGAGGACGACGGTCAGGATCACCGCCATCCATTCCAGCGGCAGCTCCTCGGGCTCCTCCGCCAGGAGGAGGCCCACCGCGTCATCGACGATGTCTTCGGCGGCGTAGCGGCGATAGGTCACGCCCTCCTCCACCTCGATCGGCAGCTGCTGCTGGAGACCGGTGACGGCGGTGCGCGGGGAGGGTTCCAGCACCAGCAGCTCCATGGTCTCGGTGAGTCCCGGAAGCGGCGCGACGAACTGGTGGCCCGGGACCGTGTAGCGGACCGCGTACAGGCGCTCGCCGGGCGGCACCGGAGCCGCGATGTACATGCGTCCGTCGGCGAAACGCACCGCGTCTTCCGCGAGGTCGCTTTCACCCACTTCGAAGTCCTGCGCGCCGCCCAGCAGCGGATACGACCACACCGGCTCGCCGTTCGCCGGGATCAGGGTCCGGAAGCCGTCGTTCCGGATCTGGATGAGGTCCACCGCGCTCCACCCCGTGCCCACGTCCTGCAGGAAGAGGTTGCGCACCGAGACCGTGAAATCCGCGCCGCCCGGCGGGGCGGGTTCGGTCTCGTACACTCGGATGACGTAGGTGCTGTCGAGCTGGATGACGCTGTTTACGGGGATGCCGAAGTAGAGGATGTCCTCGTAGAGCGTCGAGGCGAAGAAGACGGTTCCCGATTCCGGGTCCGGGACACGGGGCAACTCGAAGGCGAAGGATCCATCGTCCGCTACCTCGACGGAGTCGATTTCGCTTCCTCCACCGAGCGCCACTTCGTGCAGCGTCACCAGCCCGGAGGCGACGCCGGCGTCACCAAGCACCACCCTGCCCCGGAGCGTCGCGGTCGCCTGCTCGCTGGTCGCGGCGGGCGCGGCGGTCTCCTGCGACGACGGACTCGTTCCCGACGGCGGTCGCGCATCACCGGTCGACGCGATCGCTGCGTGGGCAGCGACAGCCCCGAAGCCCGGCGCGGAGAGGAACGCGGCCAACAGGAGCGCCCGGGAATCAGGGCGTAAAGCGACCAAAGTCCTCGGGATGAAGGTTGCGCAGGTGTTCCTTCAGCTCCTCCGCGTCCATTCCCGGCGGAGTCTCCTCGTCGCCTTCTCCCGAGGCCACATCTTCTTCGTCCGTCACCTCGATCGACGTCTTGTGGAGGAGGTCCTCCTGGGCGAAGATGCGCGCTTCGGTCCGGAGCGCGACGGCGATCGAGTCCGATGGCCTCGCGTCGATGGAGTCGACATCGCCGTTCCGCTGCACGATCAGCTCGGCGTAGAAGGTGTTGTCGAGGACGCGGGTGATGAGCACCCGCTTGAGGGTGCCGCCGAGCCCGCCGATCACCGAGACGATGAGGTCGTGGGTGAGGGGTCGGCTGAACTTCATGCTGGCCAGTTCCATCGCGATCGAACTGGCCTCGCCAGGACCGATCCAGATCGGCAGCACCCGTTCGCCCTCCACTTCCCGCAGGATGACTACCGGCGTGTTGGATGAGGGGTCAAGCCCCAGGCTCTGTACCCTGACCTCGACCAACGGTCCTCCTCGCGGGACGCTACCCCGCCGGCCGTCCCGGACGACCGCAGCAGCAATGCGCGTGGGCGCTCAGTAGCGGTAGTGGTCGGGCTTGTACGGGCCGCCGACCGGCACGTCGATGTATTCCGCCTGCTCGGGAGTGAGCGTCGTCAGCCGCGCTCCCAGTTTGTCCAGATGCAGTCGCGCTACTTTTTCGTCCAGGATCTTCGGAAGGGTGTAGACCCGTTTCGCGTACTCGTCGGTCTCGCGCTTTTGCCAGAGTTCGATCTGCGCCATGCACTGGTTGGTGAAGCTCGTGCTCATGACGAAGCTCGGGTGGCCCGTGGCGCAGCCGAGGTTGACAAGGCGGCCGCGCGCGAGAAGGACGATGCTCTTGCCGTCCGGCCAGGTGATCCTGTCGACCTGCGGCTTGATCTCGGTCCACTCCAGGCCCGCCAGCCCGGCCACTTCGATCTCGGAGTCGAAATGGCCGATGTTGCAGACGATGGCCCCGTCCTTCATGCGGTCCATGTGCCCGCGGGTGATTGCGGAGACGTTGCCCGTGGCGGTGACGAAGATGTCGCCGAAGGCGCAGGCCTCGTCCATGGTCACCACCTGGTGGCCCTCCATCGCGGCCTGCAGGGCGTTGATGGGGTCGATCTCGGTGACGTAGAGGGTGGCGCCGAGCCCGGCGAAGGCCTGTACGCAGCCCTTGCCGACGTCGCCGTAGCCCAGCACGACGCACTTCTTGCCCGCCACCATGATGTCGGTGGCGCGCTTGATGCCGTCGACCAGCGACTCGCGGCAGCCGTACAGATTGTCGAACTTGGACTTGGTGACCGAGTCGTTGACGTTGATGGCCGGGAACAGAAGGGTGCCTTCCTCGGCCATGCGGTAGAGCCGGTGCACGCCGGTAGTGGTCTCCTCGCTCACGCCCCTGACATCCGCCGCGAGCGATCTCCAGAAGCGAGAATCTTCTTGCAGCACCCGGTCGAGCAGCCGGCCGATCTCCTCCTCTTCCTCCGAGGCCCCGGGGGCGCGCGCAACCCCGGCTTCCGCCTGCAGCTCGCGTTCGACCCCCTGGTGGACCAGGAGCGTGGCGTCCCCGCCGTCGTCGACGATGAGGTCGGGGCCGCCCTCGGGGTGCGCGAGGGCCATCCAGGTGCACCACCAGTACTCCTCCAGCGTCTCTCCCTTCCAGGCGAAGACCGGCACGCCGGCATCGGCCATCGCGGCCGCAGCGTGGTCCTGAGTGGAGAAGATGTTGCAGGACGCCCACCGCACCTCCGCGCCCAACTCCACGAGAGTTTCGATGAGCACGGCGGTCTGGATGGTCATGTGCAGGGAGCCCGAGATGCGGGCGCCCGCGAGGGGCCTCTCGCCGGCGTATTCCTCCCGGAGCGCCATCAGCCCCGGCATCTCCCTGCGGGCGAGCTCCATCTCCTGTCGGCCCCACTCGGCGAGGCCCAGGTCCTTGACCTTGAAGGGCGGCCGCGAGACCGCCGGCCGGGCCGGTCGGGCTTTCGTAAGCGTAGACATGCTTGCTGGGCAGTCGTCCCGAAGAATCGGAATGTGAGGTGATTTGCGCGCGGGACATGGCATGCCACGCGCCCTGAAGCCTGGCAGTCGGTGGACGATTCCGCGTAGGCACCGGGAACGGCCGGGCGCCGGGCCGGAGTCCACCGGCTGCTAGACCCCCGCTTGCGGGTGAAGTTCCGGCTGCTGGACGAAGGGTGGAGCCCGCCAGCCCGGGGTCACATCCCCAGCGCCTGCCTCAGCTCTTCGACCTGGTCGGTCTTCTCCCAGCGAAACAGCGCGACCCCCGTGCCGTCCTTCCACCGCACGCATTCGGGCTTGCGGCCAAAGTGGCCATGGACGGCGGTGGGGGTGAAGACAGGACGCCGGAGGCCCAGGCGGTCGATGATGGCGGCGGGACGAAAGTCGAACACCTCCTGTACGGCAGTCGCGATGCGCTCGTCCGCCGTCCCGCAGGTGGCGGTGCCGAAGGTATCTACCGCCACGGAGACTGGCCGCGCCCGGCCGATGGCGTATGCGAGCTGGATCTCGCAGCGGCGCGCGATCCCGGCGGCGACTACGTTCTTGGCCGCCCAGCGCGCGGCGTAGGCGCCGGAGCGGTCGACCTTGGTGGAGTCCTTGCCACTGAACGCACCGCCTCCGTGCCGGGCGGCGCCCCCGTAGGTGTCGACGATGATCTTGCGGCCGGTCAGGCCCACGTCCCCGAAGGGACCGCCGATCACGAACCGGTCCGAGGGGTTGATGTGGCGGATGCACCCCTGCCACCCGAAACCGGACGCGGAAAACACCGGGGCAATGACCTCCTGCGTGATCGCTTCGTGGATCTCCTCGTCGGCGGCGTCATCGTCGTGCTGGGCGCTGACCACGACGGTGTGCACGCGCACGGGACGGTCGCCGTCGTACTCCATGGTGACCTGGGTCTTGCCGTCCGGCCGCAGCCACGGCACCAGGCCGGACGTCCGTACGAAGGTGAGCCGGCAGGCGAGCTGATGGGCCAGGAGAATGGCGGCGGGCATCAGCTCGTCGGTCTCGTCGGTTGCGTAACCGAACATGAGTCCCTGGTCACCCGCGCCGCCGTCGTCCACGGCAGCCCCGATGTCCGGTGACTGCGGGTCGATCCTCGACTCCACCTCGCAACTGCGGCCATCGATGCCGTACTCGTCGCGGGTGTACCCGGCCGCAAGGATGGTCTCGCGGACAATCTGCGTGTAGTCGAGGTCTCCGGCCGTCGTCGAGATCTCGCCTGCGACCAGGGCGAAGTCGGTCGAGACCAGGGTTTCGCAGGCCACTCGGGCCCGCGGATCCTGCGCCAGGAGGTGGTCGAGGATGGCGTCGGAGATCTGGTCGGCGAGCTTGTCCGGATGGCCTCCGGTGACCGACTCGGAAGTGAAGAGTCTCATGCTCACCGGCCGGCCCAGTGCTCCACCTGCTGGGTCCGGCTGCGGCGCAGAATCTTGCTCAGGCGATCGGCCACCTGGTCGAGCGCGGTCGGGAAATCACGCGCCTCGCCACGGGCGACGACGGGCTCGTGTCCATTGAGGGAAAGGAAGGCCTCCACGCGGTGAACGTGGCGCTCAATCCGGAACACGACTTCGGCAGAGGTCAGGCGCGGGTCGAAACGGACCAGCTTTCCGATCTTCCGGTCGGCCCGTTTGATCACGTATTCGGGCACGTCGCAGCGGCAAGCTACAGTATTGACTTTCATGTCTCTTCAAACCCCGGTTCCCGTTGGTTTGACTTCGGCCCCGTCGAAGGTAGAAAGGACGGGGGCACAGGTCTACGGGCCACGCCGGTCAGCGTTCATCCACGACCGCGCGCGCCTTCATCACCGCGTCCAGGACGCCGTTGACGAAGCGGTCCGAATGCTCGCTTCCGTACCGCTGCGCCAGCCGGACCCCTTCCTGGATCGCGACCGCGGGCGGCACGCCCTTCAGGAAGAGCATCTCGGTCACCGAAAGGAACAGGATGCAGCGGTCTATCCGGGCGAGCCGCTCGATCCGCCAGTTGTCCAGAGCTTCGCTGACCGCCGCGCGCACCTCTTCCTCGTGCCTGGCAAAGCCGCGCACGACCCGCGCCAGGTGCGCCTGACACGTGGGCGCCACCCGCCGGTTGGCCAGCGTGCTCTCAAGGGCATCCAGGACCGACCCGCTCTCCGCCGCCTCCCAGCGATAGAGCACCTGGAGCGCCCATGCCCGCGCGCGGGTGCGATTGCGGCGGGGTCGATCCTCGAAGGACATGGCCCTTCAGGCGAGCCGGTCGAACAGCAGCGCCATCTCGACGGCGGCCGACGCGACCTCTCCACCCTTGTCCATTCCCTTCGGATCGGCACGGCGCTCGGCCTGCTCGCGCGTGTCGGTGGTCAGCACGCCGAACACGACGGGGATCGGCGACGAGCGCGCGACCTCGCCCAGCCCGTACGCCGCCTCTCCCGCCACGTAGTCGAAGTGCGGGGTCTCGCCGCGGATGACGCACCCCAGCGCGAGGATGCCGTGATGGCCGGCTCGCGTCGCCAGGCGCGCCGCAGTCTGCGGAAGCTCCCAGGCGCCCGGGACCCGGTAGACGTCGATGTCCCCGGTCGCAACACCGTGTTCGGCCAGGCGAGCCAGGGCCCCGGAGAGCAGGTTGCCGGTGATCCCCGGGTTGAAGCGGGCCGCCACGACGGCGAACCGCATGCCGGATCCGTCGAGCGACGCGCTGAAGGTGTTGGACCCGGTCATCTGCTCTAGATCAAATGGCCCAGCTTCGCGCGCTTGGTGTCGAGGTAGTGCTCGTTGAAGTCCGATGGCTCCATCTCGAGCGGCACCCGTCCGGTCACACGCAAGCCGTATCCCTCCAGTCCGACGATCTTGCGGGGATTGTTGGTCAGAAGGCGGATCGAGCTGAGGCCCAGGTCGAGCAGGATCTGCGCGCCGATGCCGTAGTCGCGCAGGTCGGGCTCGAACCCGAGGGTGCGATTGGCCTCGACCGTATCCTGCCCGCCGTCCTGGAGCTGATAGGCCTTCAGCTTGTTGTGCAGGCCGATCCCCCTGCCCTCCTGCTTCAGATAGACGATGGCGCCGCTGCCCTCCTCCTGCACCTGGCGCATCGCGGCGCGCAGCTGCTGGCCGCAGTCGCAGCGGATCGAACCGAAGACGTCCCCGGTCAGGCACTCCGAGTGCATGCGCACCAGCACGTCCGCCCGCCCGTCGATCTCTCCTTTCACCAGCGCCACGTGCTCGCGGTCGTCGAGCGGGCTGCGGAAGCCGATGACGTCGAAGGAGCCGACGGCAGTGGGGAGCCGCGCGGTGGCCACCCGCTCCACCAGCCGCTCCTTCGCCAGCCGGTAGGCCACCAGCTCCGCTACCGTGATGAAGAGCAGGTCGTGCTCCCGGGCGAACTGTTCCAGCTGGGGCCGGCGCGCCATGGAGCCGTCGTGGCTGAGGATCTCGCAGATGACGCCCGCGGGCTCGAACCCGGCGAGGCGCGCCAGGTCCACGGAGGCTTCGGTCTGCCCTACCCGGCGCAGCACCCCGCCGGGCACGGCGCGCAGCGGGAATATGTGACCGGGACGGCGCAGGTCGCCCGGGCGGCTCGCCGGATCGATCAGCACCTCGATGGTCCTGGCGCGGTCGAAGGCGCTGATGCCCGTGGTGACCCCGTACTTGCGGTGCGCGTCCACCGAAACCGTGAAGGCGGTGCCCTGGGGGTCGGTGTTGTCCTCGGTCATGGGCGGAAGACCGAGTTCGGCGGCGCGCTCGCGCGTCAGGGCCACGCAGATGAGGCCGCGCGCGTGCTTGGTCATGAAGTTGACGACTTCGGGGGTGGCGGCGGCGGCCGCGCACACCAGGTCGCCCTCGTTCTCCCGGTCCTCGTCGTCGGCGACGATGACCATCCTGCCTTCGCGAATGTCGCGGATGGCAGCTTCCACGCGGGAGTGCGGCACGGGGCTCAGCCTTTCGGAGAATCCGGGGTGTAAACTGACAGGAGCTTACCCACGTACTTCCCGATCAGGTCCGCCTCGACGTTGACGGGGGCGCCGGGCGCGAGGGCGTCCAGGTTGGTGTGCTCCCAGGTGAAGGGCACGATCGCGATCCGCACCAGGTCGGGGCCGGGCTGCTCGCTGACGGTCAGGCTCACCCCGTTGAGAGTGATGGAGCCATGCAGGACGGTGGCGCGGGCCACTTCGCGGGGGACGCGGAAGGTGAGGAGGCGGGCGCCGTCCCCGGGGGCGGGATCGGTCCGGGAGACCAGCGACCCGACCCCGTCGACGTGGCCCTGTACCAGGTGGCCGCCGAGGCGGTCGCCCAGGCGGAGAGCCCGCTCGAGGTTGACGGGCGTCCCGGCCTGGTAGCTGCCGGCGGTGGTGCGCGCCAGGGTGGCGGGCACCACGTCCACGGCGAAGGTGGCGGCCTCGAGCGCGGCGACGGTCAGGCACGCCCCGTCGACCGCCACCGACGCGCCGGCGGTGAGGTCGGGCGCGATGTTCGGGGCACGAATGGTCATCCTTCGGCCCTCCGGCCGGGTCGCAACCGCCACCACCGTCCCGACCTCCTCCACCAGCCCGGTGAACATCAGCCGTTCCTGTCCAGCACCCAGAGCAGGTCGCGCCCGAGCGCGGTCGGCGACCCGGCGGGTCGCCACCTCTCCCAGGCCGAGTCGTCGAGCCCCGGGAAGGCCGGGACCGAGCCGGATCCCAGGGTGAGGGGGGCCAGGAAGAGGTAGAGGCGCTGCACGCGTCCCTCGCGCAGGAGCGAGGATGCGAGGACCCCGCCCCCCTCGCACAGGAGCGAGGTCAGACCCTCCCGGAAGCAGGTATCGAGCACCGCGGCCAAATCGAGGCGGCCCGCCGGGCGGGCGGCAGCATCGCGCGAGCGACCATCGGGGTCGGGCACCCTTGGGGCCGTAGCGTAGGGCACCGCGTGGACGGTGGCGCCCCGCCTCCGTAGCACCCGCACCCTGTCCCCGGCCGCGTCGGCACCGGTGAAGACGCGCACGCTCCCTCCGACGTCGTCCCGCAGGAGCCGGGCATCCGGGGACATGCGGGCGTGGGAATCCAGCACGATGCGGTCGGGCGCGCGGCGGGGCTCGGGCTGCCCACGAGGCGTAAGGCGGGGGTCGTCGATCTTCATGGTGTTCGCTCCCACCATGATCGCGTCGAAGCCGGCGCGCAGGTAGTGCACGTGCTCGCGTGCCGGCGGCCCGGTGAGCCCGGTCTGCTCGCCCGCGCGCGCGATGCGTCCGTCCAGGCTGAGCGCGAGCTTTAGGGCGACGTACGGCGACGCGTTGTGCGCGACATGGAAGAAGGCGGGATTGCACGAAGCGGCCCGGGCGCTGAAGAAGGCGGGTCCGTCGACGCGCATCCCGGCGGCGCGCAGCAAGGCGGCCCCGCCCGCTCCGGCGCCCGGATCGGCCGCGCCGAAGACCACGCGGGCCACCCCGGCTTCCATCAGGGCGTGCGCGCAGGGGGGGGTCCGGCCCGTGTGGGCGCAGGGCTCGAGGCTGATGTATGCGGTGGCGCCCCGGGCCCCCTCGCCTGCCTCGGCGAGCGCATGCACTTCCGCGTGCGGCCCGCCCACCTCCCGGTGCCACCCTTCTCCGACCACCTTTCCCTTCCGAACCACGATGCACCCGACCATCGGGTTGGGCGACACCCGCCCCCATCCGCGCCGTCCGAGTTCGACCGCTCGCTCCAGGAAGTTCAGATCCTTCTCCGACACGCGTCGGCCCGGCACCGGGTCGAGCACCCGTGTCCCCCGCTCGGTCATGCGCCCGTCTCCGCTATCGCGTAATCCGCAGACTCAGGGACCCGAAGATGCTCCCGGCTCCGGGGTCGAATGGCATCGTCCGGGAGCCCGGAGGTTCGTCGAACCCGGCTGCCCATCCAAACTCTCCCGTCACCTGCATGACCTGCCAGGTGCGTGAGAGGGCGCCGAAGACGAGCAGCCGGTCCACCGGCGGCCCGGCGAGCACAACGCTGCCCGAACGGCCTCCCGGGGAAGCGATGCCCTCGAGAGTCGCATCGCCCCGGTAACGGTCCCAACCCGCGCCGACCATTACCCCGGCCTCCGGGAGATCCTTCCCGATCACGGCCCGCACCGAGGTGGCGGCCGATTTCAGCCGCAGGGCGGCCGGGGCTCCGTCGGCTCCCAGTCGCGCTTCGCCGAAAAAGCGTCGCATCGCGGAAACCGAGATGCCGGGAACATCGAAGGACTCACGCAGGATGCCCAGGCGGGCGCCGATTCCCGCTGAGAAGGCGTTGCCCTGAAAGCCGTCCCCGCGCGGCAGCCGGATCATGCCCACGGAACCGATGGCATCCAACGCCAGGATTCCGCCGTAGCGGGGCGCGGTGCGCACTCCGTCGAACAGTCCAACTGCCGCTTCGAGTGATGCTGAGGAAACCAGGGAACGGAGGCCGGGGAGTCCGGAGGCGGAAGACCGGTCGACCGCCGGCAGTGGGATGCGGGCCCCGTTCAGACGCGCGCTCACCGCCAGGCGCGGACCCAGCCCCCGGCGCCATCCCAGGGTGCTCGATGTGCCGGGAATCTCGCTTCCTCCCGCCGCGGCCAGCCCCATTCCGGCCGCGACCGCCTCGTAGGCGGCCGCTCCGGCTCCGCACCACGCGGCTCCGTCGGACGCATCGCTGCAGCGAGCGGTGAGTTCCGCGACCGCCTGCGCGCGCGCCGGGGACGCGAGAACCGCAAAGACGAGCACCAGCACCGGCCCGGCGGCGGCCCTCATCCCATCTCCACCCCCGACCCGGCGACCACCTCCCCCGCAATCCACGCCTCTTCCCCCCGGTCCCGAAGGCGGGAGACGAGGCCGTCGGCTTCCGCAGGAGCGACCACCACCAGCATGCCCACGCCCATGTTGAAGACGCGGTACATTTCCTCACGCGCCACGCCACCCGCCCGCGCCAGCACCCCGAAGACAGGGGGAGGCTGCCAACTGGCGGTGTCGATGCGCGCGCCCAGCCCCGCCCCCAGCGAACGCGGCAGGTTGCCGGGGATGCCCCCGCCGGTGACGTGTGCCAGCGCGCGAACGGCGCCGCGGTCGAGCTCCGGGGTGAGCGAGGCCAGATAGCTCCGGTGCACCGCCAGCAGCATGTCCGCGACCGACCGTCCGGAATCGGGGAACGGACTCCCGGCGTCGAGCCCCAGGACGTCGAAGACGATGCGGCGGGCCAGCGTGTAGCCGTTGGTGTGGAGCCCGCTGGAAGCCAGCGCCACCAGCATATCGCCCGCACGCGTGCGCGATCCATCGAGCAGCGCGTCCCGCTCCGCGATACCGACGATGAACCCGGCCAGGTCGTACTCGCCCGGGGCGTAGAAGTCGGGCATCTGCGCGGTCTCGCCTCCCAGCAGCGCGCAGCCGTTGGCGCGGCACGCGTGGGCGACCCCGGAGACCACCTGGCCCACCACCCCGGCATCCATGTCGCCGGTGGCGAGGTAATCCATGAAGAAGAGCGGCCGCGCGCCCTGGACTAGGATGTCGTTCACGCAGTGGTTGACCAGATCCGCCCCCACCGTGTCGTGGCGGCCGGAGAGGAACGCCACCTTGAGCTTGGTGCCCACCCCGTCCGCACTCGACACCAGCACCGGCGCCTCCAGGCCCCCAGGCACGGCGTACATGCCCCCGAACGAGCCCATCCCGGACAGGGTGTGGCGGTCGTGGGTGCTCGCCACCAGCGACTTGATGGCCTTCTTCGCCTGGTCCGCGGCGTCGAGGTCGACGCCCGCCGCGCGGTAGTCCAGTCCCGGACGATCGTCAGACAAGGCTTGCTCCCGTCGGTGACCGTTCGAAGGCGGCTCGCCCGCCGAGGACGCGCGTGCGCTCGTCCACTTCGCGGGCCTCCAGGTTCCGGAGCCGATCGAGCGAAAAGGACTCGACGGCGAAGGACCCCAGCACGCAGCCGTGCACCAGCGCCTCCCGCAACGCGTCCCCGGTGCAGTCTCCAAGCGCCGCCAGCTGTCCCGCGAATCCCCCGGCGAAGGCGTCTCCCGCTCCGGTGGGGTCCACCACCCGGGGCACAGGATACGCGGGGCACCGGAAGGCGGCCTCTCCGTCGAAGAGCAGCGCGCCCCCCGCACCCTCCTTCACGATCACGCGCCGCGGCCCGTGTTTGCGCACCCAGCGCGCCGCCCGAACGGGATCGGCAATGCCGGAGAGCTGATGGATCTCGGTGTCGTTCACCATCAGGACATCGATTCGCTCGAGAAGCGACATGAGCGCTTCCCGCTCCCGCTCGATCCAGTAGTTCATGGTGTCGCACACCACCAGCTCCGGTCTCTCCACCTGGTTCAGCACCTCTCCCTGGAGAATGGGGTGGATGTTGCCCAGCGAGACGATGCGGGCCTTGCGGAAGGCGGCGGGGATGACCGGGCTGAAGTCGGCGAAGACGCCGAGGGTCGTGAAGAGCGTCTCCCGCTCGCTGAAGTCGGCGGAGTAGGTCCCGCCCCAGCGGAAACTCTCCCCCGGCGCGACCTGAACCCCCGAGAAATCGACGCCCCGCTGTCGCAGAAAGTCCAGTTCGGCCAGCGGGAAGTCGTCGCCGACCACCGCCACCACCTGGACCGGCTGATAGAGGCTCGCCGCCGCAGCGAAGAACGAAGCCGACCCCCCGAGCACCTCCTCGGCCCTCCCGAAGGGGGTCTCGACCGTGTCGAGCGCGATGCTTCCCACAATCAGGGTCGACACGCCGTCCCTCAGTCCTCGCGCCGCGCCATGCGGGTCGGAGCCTCCACGCCCAGCAGGGTGAGCGTGTTGCGCAGCACCACGCGCACGGCGCCGGTGAGGGCGAGGCGCGCCGCCCTGAGCTCCGGGTCCCCGGCCAGCACGGCGAGGTCGGGGTTGCGGGTGGGATTGCCGGCATGGTACCACGAGTTGACCATGCCGGAAGTGTGCTCCAGGTACTCGCACACCAGGTGCGGCGCCCGCGCGCGCGCTGCCCGGCGCACCAGGTCCGGGAACTCTCCCAGCCGCCCCATCAACTCGCGCTCGCGCGGATGCTCCAGCAGGGACAGGTCGAGACCCTCCGGGGTGAGCTGATCCGGCGTCATGGAGTCGGGATCGATCCCCGCCTTGCGGAAGATGCTGCACATGCGCGCGTGCGCGTACTTGCTCTTGTAGACCGGGTTGCGGTCGGAGTGGTCGAGGGCCGCGTCCAGATCGAAGACCAGGTGCGCCTCCGGCTTGCGCATCAGGAAGAAGTAGCGGGCGACGTCCACGCCGACGGCTTCGACCAACTCGCGCAGGGTGGTGTAGCCTCCGGAGCGCTTGGATAGCTTCACCTCCACCCCGCTGCGCTCCACGGTCACCATCTGGTGGAGGAGGTACTCGGGATATCCCCGCGGCCGGCCGAGCGCCTGCAGCCCGGCGCGCACCCGGTCGACGGTGCCGTGATGGTCCGAGCCCTGAACGTTGATGACCTCGTGAAAGCCGCGCCGCCACTTGCTCATGTGGTAGGCGACGTCCGGCAGGAAGTAGGTGGGGCTCCCGTCGCTCTTTACCATCACCCGGTCCTTCTGGTCGCCGAAGGCGGTGGTGGCGAGCCAGATGGCGCCGTCGCGGTCGTAGACGTGCCCGGTCCCGCGCAGCGCCGCGATGGTCGCGTCGACTGCGCCGTCGGTGTAGAGCGAGGACTCGAGGAAGTAGCGGTCGAAGCGCACGCCGAAGTCGGCGAGGTCGCGGTCCTGCTCCTCCCTGAGCACCTTCACCGCGAAGCGCCGGCAGGCGGCGTGCCGCTCCCCAGGCTCCACATCGACCCACCGGCCGCCCTCCGCCTGCGCGAGCCGCTCCGCGATCTCGATGACGTAGGCCCCGTGGTATCCATCGTCGGGGAAGTCGGCCTCGATGCCGAAGTGGTGCAGATAGCGGCAGGCGACGCTCTCCCCCAGCCGTTCGATCTGGCGCCCGGCGTCGTTGTAGTAGTACTCCCGGTACGCCGCCCAGCCTGTGCGGTCGAGCAGGTTGGCCAGCGTGTCGCCGAGCGCGGCCTGGCGCCCGTGGCCCAGGTGCAGGGGGCCGGTGGGGTTGGCGGAGACGAATTCCACCATGACGGCTCTTCCCCGGCCGTCCCCGGAGCGCCCATAGCGTTCATCCCGGCGGAGAATCTCCACGACAACCGAGGATACCCGCGAGGCCGAGAAGCGGAAGTTCAGGAAGCCCGGTCCGGCGACCTCCACCGAGGCGATCCCGGTGCCCCCCAACTCGAGCCGCCCCGCGATCTCTTCCGCGATGCCGCGCGGAGGCCGCCGCAGCCGGGAGGCGAGGGTGAGCGCCACCGAGGAAGCGATGTCGCCGTGGTCGGGGTCGCGCGGACGCTCCAGCCGGACTTCGTGTTCCGTCACTCCCATCCCGGCAAGTGCCTGTTCGAGGATGTCGCGCAGCGCCCGCCGGCTCATCGCTCCGAACCGGCCTTGGCCTGACTGTCCGCACCGCTCGCGGAGGGAGAGCCGCCCGAATCGGCTCCCGAGGAGGTCGTCCCTGACTCCGGGGACGATGCTGCTGCCGTCTTCGCTTCGCCCTTCCCCGGGGATTCGGCCGCACCGTCGCTGGACGCCTTCGCGCCGGATGCCGCAACGGGCTCCTTCCCCGCATCGGCCGCGGCCCTGTCCCTGTACTCCTGGCTGCGGTGGTCCGTGATGTAGAAGCCCTCGCCCTTGAAGATGAAACCGGCCCCGCCGGAGATCCTGCGCCGGGCTGGCGCCCCGCAGTCGGGACAGCTGGAGACCGGCTCGTCCGACATTCTCTGGAAGACCTCGAAGGCCTTTCCGCAGCCGCTACACTGGTAGTCGTAGGTAGGCATGGGTGATGGATCCCGGGGTTGGTTCGACCCGCCAAACTAATCGTGTTTGCGGAGGACGGGAAATCGGGGAGAGCCGCTCGAGGGGACCCGGCCGGGCTGTGGCGGCGGGCGCCTATTGCCCCGCGTATCTCCCCCATTCGCGCGCCAGGACTTCGCTGATCTCGCCCAGCGTTGCGCGGGCGCGCACCGCGGCCACCATGGGCGGCACCAGGTTGGCGTCCGTGCGCGCCGCGTCCCGCACCTGTTCGAGGGCGCGGGCGGCCGCGGGGCCGTCGCGGCGGGCGTGCAGCTCCTTCAGACCGGCGCGCTGCCCGGCCTCGAGCGCCCGATAGTCGGGGGCGCGGGCGGGCGGATCCGCGCCCTCTTCGACGTGGCGGTTTACCCCCACCACGACCTTCTCGCCCGACTCGACCGCGAGCTGGGTGCGGTACGCCGACCGGTGGATGTGGTCGCGCATGTAGTCGAGGGATTGCGCGGCCCCGCCCATGGCGGCGATGCGCTCCAGGTGCACGCGCGCCCGCGACTCGATCGTATCAGTAAGCGCTTCAACGAAATAGCTCCCTCCGAGAGGATCGACCGTGCGGGCCACTCCGCTCTCGCGCAACAGAATCTGTTGCGCGCGCAGGGCGATGCGGGCGGATTCCTCGGAGGGGAGCGCCAGCGCCTCGTCGTATCCGTTGGTGTGCAGAGACTGCGTACCCCCCAGCACCGCCGCGAGCGCCTGCAGAGTGGTGCGGGTCACGTTGTTGAGGGGCTGCTGGGCGGTGAGCGTCGACCCGCCCGTCTGGGTGTGGAAGCGCAGCCGCGCGCTCCGGTCGGAGGTCCCGAACTGCTCGCGCATCAGCCGTGCCCACAGCCGGCGGGCGGCGCGGAACTTGGCCACCTCCTCCAGCAGGTCGCTGTGTGCGGCGAAAAAGAAGGAAAGGCGCGGGGCGAAGTCCTCGAGCGCAACTCCGGATTCCAGTGCGCGGCGCACGTATTCGAGCCCGTTGGCGAAGGTGAACGCGACCTCCTGGGGGGCGGTCGAGCCGGCCTCGCGGATATGGTAGCCGGAGATCGACACCGGATTCCATCTGGGCAGCTCGCGCGAACAGAAGGCGATGACGTCCGACACCAGACGGAGTGAGGGCCCCGCCGGGTAGATGTAGGTGCCGCGGGCGATGTACTCCTTGAGGATGTCGTTCTGCACCGTTCCTGCCAGCTGCGCGCGCGGCACGCCCCGTTCGTCGGCCAGCGCGACGTAGAGCGCGAGCAGGATGGCCGCGGTCGAGTTGATCGTCATGGAGGTGGAGACCTCCTCCAGCGGAATCCCTTCGAAGAGCAGGTGCATGTCCTCGATGGAATCGATCGCCACCCCGACCCGGCCGACCTCGCCGGCGGCCATGGGATGGTCGGAGTCGTAGCCCATCTGCGTGGGGAGGTCGAAGGCGACCGAGAGCCCGGTGGTGCCGCTCTCGAGCAGGTAGCGGTAACGCCGGTTGGTCTCGGCCGCGGTGCCGAAGCCCGCGTACTGGCGCATGGTCCAGGGACGGCCCCGGTACATGGTGCGGTGGATGCCGCGCGTAAACGGGAACTCCCCCGGCTGGCCGGGATCGTCGCGCGGGGCGGGCTCCGATGCATCGGGGCCGTACACCCGTGCGACCGGGATGCCGCTGTCGGTGGCGGGGCGCGGGGGGTCGCTCATGGTTTCGTTCCCGCGACCGCATCGCCCGGCGAGCGATCCCGGCCGTCCCGGGCGCCATTGGGGTCTCCGCTCTGCTCGAACTCGATCAGGATGTCGCCGCGCCCGACGGATTCCCCGGCTGTGACGTGGACGCGGCGAACCCGTCCCGCGGCGCGTGCGCGCAACTCGTTTTCCATCTTCATCGCTTCCACGATCAGCAATCCCTGGCCCTCCGAGACGCCCTGGCCTTCCTCGACGTCGACCCGCAGCACGAGCCCCGGCATGGGCGCGCGCAGGGGCTCGCGGCCGGCGGCGGGAGAGGTCCCGTCGCTCCGCACGCGGCGCATGCGCCAGCTCCGCTCATCCGCTACCTCGACCCGGAAGGTGCGGCCGCGGTGATGGATCTCCCAGGCGGTCGCGCCGACCCGGACGCCGAAGACGCGGCGGGGGCGGTCTCTCATCGAGAGGATGAGCGACCGGCCGCACCCTCCGTCGAGCAGCCGTGCCTCGTCGGCGGCACCCTCCCCCTCCAGCCGCACGGTGTCCCCGTCCACTTCCACCTGCAGGACGCGTCCCTCGACGGCTACACGGTAGCGAACGGATTTCCCCGGCCCCGGGAGCCCTGCCCCGCTCACGGCAGCACCGCCCACTTCGCACCCGCCCTGCGCCAGGCCGAGAACGCCGGACGCCCGTCCGCATGCGGCCTCCGGGCCTGGTGCCGGTCCCGCTCGCCGTCCGCAAACAGCGCCGCGGCCGCCGCCACCAACCCCAGCTCCTCCGCATCGACGTCGCCGGCGGTGAGCTCGGGGTGGTCTTCGATGAAGCGGATGCTCAGGTCGCCCCGCCGGAAGGCGGCATGCCGCATCACCCGCTGGTGAAAGGGCACGCCGGTGGGTATTCCCACGATGGTCAGCTCCTCGAGCGCGCGCGCCATGCGCCGCACCGCCGAGGCGCGGTCGCCCCCCCACGCGACCAGTTTGCCCAGCAGCGGGTCGTAGTGGCGGCCGATCTCGAACCCGGCGCGAATGCCGCCGTCCCAGCGCACCCCCGCCCCGGCCGGAACCTCGAGCACCTCCACCCGCCCGGTCGCGGGCAGGAAGCCCCGGAAGGGGTCCTCGCTGGTGATGCGGCACTCGATGGCGTGGCCGTCCAGGCGCACATCCTCCTGCATGAAGGAGAGCGCTTCCCCGGCCGCCACCCGCAGCTGCCACTCGACCAGGTCGATGCCGGTCACCAGCTCGGTCACGGGATGCTCGACCTGCAGGCGCGTGTTCATCTCCAGGAAATGGAAGTCGCCGTCGAGGTAGAGGAACTCCACCGTGCCCGCGCCGACGTAGCCGACCGCGCGGGCGGCCCGCACCGCGGCCTCGCCCATGCGCGTCCTCAGCTCGGGCTTGCCCACCGGAGAGGGCGACTCTTCCACCAGCTTCTGGTGCCGCCGCTGGATGGAGCATTCGCGCTCGCCCAGATGGACCAGGTTGCCGTGCTCGTCGCCGAGCACCTGCACCTCGATGTGCCGGGGCGCGTCCAGATATCGCTCGAGGTAGACCGCCGGATCGCCGAAGGCCGCCTGCGCCTCGCGGCCCGCCGCCGCCAGCGCCCGCTCGAGCCCGTCCGGGCCCTCAACCACGCGCATCCCCTTGCCGCCGCCCCCGGCCGCCGCCTTGAGGAGCACCGGAAAACCGACCTCGCGGGCCTGCCGGCGCGCCTCGTCCGGATCGCGAACCGGGCCTGCGGAACCCGGAATCACCGGCGTACCCGCCTCCCGCATCAGCCTGCGGGCGCGCACCTTGTCGCCCATCGCGTCGATGGTGTCGGGCTTCGGGCCGATGAACACCAGCCCGGCGTCCCGCACCGCGCGCGCGAACACGGCCCGCTCCGACAGGAAGCCGTATCCGGGGTGCACGGCCCGGGCCCCCGAGCGCGCCGCGACCTCGAGCAGGCGATCGATGCGCAGATAGCTCTCCGCGGAGGGCGCGGGCCCGATCTCGTGGGCTTCATCCGCCGCCAGCACGTGGGGTGCGCCGCGGTCCGCCTCCGAGTACACCGCGATGCTCCTGACGCCCAGCTCCCGACAGGCGCGCACGATGCGCAGCGCGATCTCGCCCCGGTTGGCGATCAGAACCGATTCGAGCACCGGCGGCTCCTCAGAGCGGAATGTTGCCGTGTTTCCGGGACGGATTGGCGTCGCGCTTGTTCTCGAGGATGTCGAGGGCGCCGGCCAGGCGGGCACGTGTCTCGCGCGGATCGATGACGTCGTCGACGTACCCGCGCGCCGCGGCGATGTAGGGATGCGCGAACCGCTCGCGGTACTCCTCCATTCGCTCGTTGAGGGCGGCCTCCGGGTCGTCGGCCCTCGCGATCTCCTTGCGGAAGAG
>JAJDVR010000115.1 GCA_022826025.1 Gemmatimonadota bacterium
AACGCGGGCTGGGCATGCAACGAACTGGGGGCGCACTACGTCGAAGGCCGGATTGTCGAGCCGGACGCGGAACTGGCGATGGGCTACTTCGCGCGGGCGTGCGAGGCGCAGTTCCAGGCCGGCTGCGTGAACCTGCTCGATCCGTCGGTGGTGAGCCGCGCGCCGCCTCGCCCGCTGGATCTCAGGCTGCTGCTGCGGCAGGGAGGCCTGAACCTGATCGATTTGCCGGAGCGGGAGCTCTACGAGCGCGCCTGCCGCCATGATTGGCAGTTTGCGTGCGAGCGGCTGGGGAGGGAGGCACAATGAGGTCCGGAGTCGAGGTCTGATGAGACTCCTGGCGGTGTTCGCGGCGGCAGGGTTGATCTTCGCGGGCGTGTGGCTGGACTATCGGAACCAGATGGCTCGGGCGGGATCCGGGCCACTGGATTCCGAGGGAATCGCTCCGGCTCCTGGCGAGTCCGCGGATCCCGCTCCCGAGCTTCCGGGCTACCGCGCCGATCTCGGCCATCTCCCGGACGCACCGCTGCTGGGCTTCGTGGAGATACCGGCGGGGCCCTTCATCATGGGGAGCGATCCGGGCGTCGACACCCTCGCCTACGACGTCGAGCGCTGGAGTGCGAGCCAGCCGCTGGGCGTCGTCGATGTGCCGGCCTTCCTTATCGGCCGCGTCGAGGTGACGGTGGCCCAGTTCGCGGCCTTCGTGGAAAGCGCCGGCCATGAGGTCGATCCGCAGGCTCTCGCCGGGCCGCCGCTCCATCCCGTGTCCTTCGTCTCCTGGCCCGATGCCCTGGCTTACTGCCGCTGGCTGGAGGGGTTGATGCGCGAGTCCCCGGCGACGCCGCCGGAGCTACGGGCCTTGCTGGCCGAGGGTTGGCAGGTGACGCTTCCGAATGAAGCGCAGTGGGAGAAGGCGGCGCGAGGTGGCGACGGGCGCATCTTCCCCTGGGGAAACGAGTTGCGGCGGGACCGGGCCAACTTCGCGACCGGAAGGCCCGCACCCGTGGGCGAACTGGCCTGCCCCGAGTGCCCCTACGGCCTGTCCGACATGAGCGGCAACGTCTGGGAGTGGACCCGCAGCCCCTGGCAGCCCTACCCCTACGACGAGGCGGATGACCGGGAGGGGCTTGAAAGCGACGCGCTCTGGGTCATGCGCGGCGGGTCGTTCAGCGACCCGGTGCGCAACGTGCGGGCTGCGATCCGGGGTGCGGCCGGACCGGACGTGCGCCGCGAGTTCATCGGGTTCCGGGTGGCGATCACGCGGGATTGAGGACCCGGGGCGGCCTGTCAGGGTAGCGTGGCCCTTCGGCGCGCCGATTCGGACATGATCGGTATGTGCAACGACGGAGCGCGATCCTGCTGGTACGCTCGGTTGTGACGCGCATGGAACGCAACGTGATCATCAACGCCGACCATCCCGAGTTCCCGCAGCTCCGGGCCGGTCCCGAGATACCGGTTCGGTGGGATGAGCGGCTGTTCGGTTGGACGCTATCCCCTCACAGGTTCAGCCAGTAGTTCACCTTGATCAGGAAGATGTTGTCCGGGCGGATGCGCACCAGCTCGCCGGCGTCGTAGCGGAAGTCGAAGTCGCCGATGCGGTCGGACGCGAGCGGGTCCCAGGCATCCCGCAGCGCGCGGTGGTAGCGGCGCTGCTGCCACACCAGGAACAGCGTCGAACCGGGGCTCCACTCCCAGCGCAGGACGGCGTTGCCGCGCAGGCTGCGCACGTTGAAGTCCCGGTCGTGGATGGTGATTTCAGGAGCCGCGCCGGCCCCGTCGGGATCGATCAGGAAGCCGCCGCTCTCCAGCCGGTACATCGTGCCGGTGTCTTCGCCGTAACGGAGAAAGTCGAAGGTCCCCGGCGTCCGGAATTCCTTCAGGCCCCCGTAGTCGCCGCTGGAGATGAGCGGCTGGGCGTAGACCTGCAGGGTCAGCGTGGGCGAGAAGGTGACGTTCAGCCGGGTGTCCAGCGATAGCGTGGTCTGGTCGATGGGGGCGAAGATGTAGCGATGGCCGAAGGTGGCGGTGGCCAGCGGGTCGCTGCGCGACGTGACGTACTGCGCCTCGGCATAGCTGCGCGTGAGCCTGGGGCCCAGATGCAGCTCCAGCTTCTCGCCCGACTTGTAGGTGACGTTCAGCGATCCCGTGTGGCTCCACGATCCGGCTTCGTCGAAGGCCCAGTTGTAGCTGGCCCGGCCGCTCACGGGCTGCCGCGAATCGGAAGAGAGGTTTGCGTTGCCCGCGTAGTACTGGGGATCGCGGGCGAGCGGGCCGCCGCGGGTGAGGCGGTCGTTGTCGGTGGGGGCCCGGACGACCCCGCGCACCGAGCCGCCCCAGTAGTTCAGCCACTGCCAGTTCAGGTTGACGTTGAACTCCGAATGCAGGCGGTCGCCCGCCGTGTTCCACTTTCCGTCCGGGCCGCCGGAAACCGACCAGTTGCGCAGCCAGGTCCCCGGGCGCGGCTGGCGCCAGGTGAGGTGGGTATCGAGCATGATCCGGTCGGCTTCGGTCTGGAAGCCGATGTCGTTGACCTCGTAGCCGGGGCCGATGCTCGCCATCGCAATGCGCGCCGTGAACGACCCCGACTGCTTGTTGACGTCGAACATGGCGTAATGGCCGCCCAGCGAGGTGGCGTCGGGGTCCAGCACGCGGTTATCGTCGGGGCGCTGGAAGTACCGGGCCGAGGCATGCTGTGTGCGCAGGATGGCCGCCTCGCTGCCGGAGACGAGGCTGCGGGAGAAGGCGCCGTTGATGCGCCACGAGCGGTCGTCCCACTCGTGGATGAAGTCCACCCCGGCAACGTACGCGGAGGAGTGCAGGCGGTCGCCCAGGATGCTGCCCGAGAGGTTGCGGTTGACGGCGGTGGCCATGGCGCCCAGCTGGGTGAGGCCCTCCCGCAGGTCGCGCCGCAGCCTTCCCGCCAGGTAGTTGGTAGCGGGTTCGAGCTCGGCTTCGCCCCGGATACCGCCGGCGTCCACGTAGGGGGCCATTTCGCGCCCGGTCACGGCCTCCAGCAGCCCCACCGACCAGCCGTCCCCCACCTTTCCGGTGATCTTGGCGGCCCCGACGATGGTGGTCGCGGTGGGTGCGTCCGAGAAGACGGCGTCCGACGCCATCGGCCCCTGTGGCCGTCGGCCGACGCGCCGCGAGTACATGACCGTCGGGGGACGCCCGGTGCTGCCCCCCGGTCCGCCGCGCGCGAACTGGAAGATCTCCCCGCCCTCCACGAAGAAGGGGCGCCGCTCGTCGAAGCGCGTCTCGAACGCGGTGAGGTTGATCACCGCCGGGTCCACCTCGACCTGGCCGAAGTCGGGGTTGACGGTAGCGTCGAGGGTGAGGTTCGAGCCGAGCCGGTACTTGAGGTCGGCGCCCGCCCGTCCGAAGTAATCGGAGCCCGAGCGGAACGGGTTGTCGAACGAGACGTCGGCCGGCGCCGTCCGGCGAATGTACTCGGCGCTCAGCCCGGCGTAGGGCAGGATCTCCAGCCTGCGCCCGGAAGCGACGCCTTCGATTCCGGCGAGGTGCCCGAATCGCGCCACGCCGCCGGGTTCCAGCTTGGGCGTGAAGGAGAAGACGGCGCGCTCCTGGTTGCGATTGATGGTGCGCTCGATCTGGAGCCCCCAAACCTGGTCCGTGTCGGTGCTGAAGCGCAGCTGGCTGAAGGGGATGCGCATCTCCACGAACCAGCCCTCGTCCGTAACCGAGGTGGCGACGTCCCAGACCGGGTCCCAGGAACCGTCCCCCCGGCCGTCACCTCTGCCTCCCCCGAAGATGCCGGAGCCGCCGCTCAGGACTTCGTCGCGCTTCATCCCCGAGGGGTTGGTGGAGAAGCGATACGCGGTGCGGTGATCGTGGTAGCTGTCCACGGTCACCGTGAAGAAGTCCGAATCGGGCACCCCCGCGTCCCGGCGGGCGAGCCGGGTGGTGACCGGCGCCGAGTCCAGCAGCCGCGCGCCCACATAGAGCGCGTCGTCGTCGTACAGGAATCGGACCTCGGTGCGCTCGCTGACCGGGAAGCCCTCGTCCGGGTCCATCTGGGTGAACTCGGTCACCGGCACGGCATCGGCCCAGGGCGCCTCCTCCAGCCGGCCATCGATCCGGATGTCGGTGGGCGTTCGGAGTGCGCGTGCCTCCGGTGCCTCGGCGTGGGGCACCAGGGCAAGCGCCGGGACACCGCCGTCATCGTTCTGCTGGGCGGCGAGAAACACGGGGGCGGGGGGGAATGTGGCGCAGGCGGCCAGCAGGAGGGCCGCCAACGACCCGGACGGGCGCACGGCACCCCGCGCGCCGAGACCCGTCCGGCCCGAACGGTTCACCACCTGTGCGGACGCCTCGGCCTCGCTGGACGCCGCACCTTCACTTGACGTCCCGACGGGGAGGGAGTCTCGATGCCGGCGAGCTCCACGTCGTCCAGATAGCGCACCGTATCGGGGGCGGACACGGACTTGCGCAGCTCGCGGTCGAAGTTGGCCCGGGCGCGCGCCGACTCCTCCTCCGGGGTGTCCGCGCTCGAGTAGACCACCCGTCCGACCGAACGCTTGTCCAGACGGAGCGCGGACCGCACCTCCTCTCCTCCGAGGAGAGCCGATCGAATCGAGGGGAAGCGGTAGACGATCTGGCCGGATTCGGCGGGCTCCACCTCGGCGTCGAACTCGGCCGACATCCTCTGGAGCTGCTTGCGCACGTCGGCCGCGCCGATGTCCGGGTTGACGAGCGCGATGCGCACATCGTCCGTGGCGCGCTCCGCCGAGAGCGGGGCTGCGCTCCCGAGGCTCTGCCGGAAGACCATGCCGAGAAGCACCTTGCGCACGTTGCGCAGGCGGCGGCGGGCGTTCTCGGCCCTGTGGCCGACCCACCTCACCAGCGGCACCGAGAAGAAGAGTGTGCTGAAGATCGCGGGAACCCAGATCAGGCCGATCTCGGCCCCCAGTCCCCCCAGACCCAGCGGGGGGAAGATCAGCACCGGGGCGAAGAGCGCCGCCAGCAGGTTGAACCCGTTCAGAGAACCGATGAGCACGTTGGTTCCGGTCTTGTTGCCGGTGAACTCGGCCGCCTTCTCCAGGCGCTGCCACGCCGGGGCGGGTTGGCGCGCCTTCACGCGTCCGTGCGCGCTCACCAGAAGGTCGGCGAAGCTGTAGACCAGTTCGCCTTCCCGGGAGACGTGCACGTCGCCGCCGTAGGCGCCCATCAGCCGCCCCATCTCCTCCTCCGCCTCCGGGACCGTCAGCCCGTTGTGGCGTACGAGTTCGGGCACGGTCAGGGTGCCCTTGCGGGCCCGGATGAGACGGATGACGCTGCGGTCGCGGTCGCGAAGGGTCGCGCGTGGCCGATCGGGCCCGAAGACGAAGGCGAACACCTTCTTGTAGAAGGGCACCTTCCTGCCGCTCCGGCGCTCGAAGCGGTTGCCGTAGTACGGCTGGCCCAGGCGCCAGTCCGGGGTCCAGAGCCAGAACAGGAGGGGGAAGTTGAAGCCGCCGCCGCGGTGCCGTCCGCCGCCGAGGATGGAGCCGCCGTTGCGATCGCTTCCGCGCGATGCCGCGATCAGGGCCGCGATAAGCAGGGTCACGAAGACGACGAAATAGACCACCAGCATGACCACGATCCAGATCTTGAAGGCGGTCTTGAGCACGCGTGCCGCTGCGGCGCGGAAGCGCATCCAGAAGGGCGTGTGGTCGCGGCGCAGCAGGCGGCGCTGGAAGGCGTACACGATGTCGCCCTGTTCGCCGACTTCGACGTGTCCCTGGTAGGTCTCCAGCAGCTTCCTGAGGCCGGACTCGGCGTCCGCCTGCGCGAGTCCGGTGGCGGCCATGACGTCGCCGAGGGTGGCGCGCCCCCCGAGGCCGCGGAGGGCGCGGCGAAGTGGATCGGCGATCGGGGTATCGAGACCGGTGGCCGGAAGTGCGGTCGCCATCGTGTCGCGTCCGGGGTTTCGGGGATCGTGGATCGCGGGACCAGCGCGCGCGATTCTTGTCAACGGGGCTACGTACTCTAATCTATTCCGTGTTTCGCCACAGGCGAACGCCGCGCGGGGAAGCAGGGTACCCGACCGGGGCGGTGAGCCGGGCAACAGGCATGACGGGAACGTAAAGGCGAGGAAGGGTTGGACGGGATGCTCGATAAACTGCTGTTCATCGTGTCGGCGCGGCGCTCAGGTCGCGGAAGACTCCTGACCTGCGCGGTCACCCTGGGTAGCGGTCTGGTCGCGGGGTGCGGCGGGGAGGAAGCGGAGGAGGTCCGGCTGCTCCCCGGGAGCGAGGAGATCCTTCACCGCGTCCTCGAGGCCGAGGACTCCCGCTCACGCGACGACGCCGCGCACTTCACGTTCCTCGAGGGCATCTCCTGGCCCGACCCGGAGGTGCAGAGGATCGCCGTGCGCGCGCTGGGGCGCCAGGAGAACCCTTCGGTTCTGGTGGACATCGATTCCATGCTGGAGAGTTCCTACGCCGATGTTCGGGCCGAGGCCGTCAACGCCATCGCACAGGCCGTTGCCGGCAGCGAGCCCCGCCGGGCGATGCTCACGCTGATGAACTACCTGCCCCACGAGAGCGATCCGGAGGTGCGCGGCGCGGTGCTCGAGGCGATGGGCCGGCTCTCGTACCGGAATCCCGATGAGGTGGGGCAGGCCTACGACCTGCTGCTCCAGAACCTGGTATCGGGGCTGGCCGGAGGCGGCTCCGTCACCCTGAGGAGGCTGCCCCATCCCGTCATCCGCGGAGGTGCGCGCGCGCTGGAGAACCTGGTCCGCACTCAATCGCAGCTTGCCCCTGCCCCGCCCGTGTTGGAAGCACTCACGGAGTTGGCCGCCTACCGGGGGGTGGATGGAGAGGAAGGCGCGCAGGTGCGCCGGCTCGCCATGGCGGGACTGGTGAGTGCGGGAAGACCTACCGAAGACGTGATCGCGGCCGCGCTGGCCGACGAGGACGCGCAGGTGCGGCGCCTCGCCGTGCTCGCCATCGGAGAGGGTGCGCTCGATGAGGCGCGGGCTCCGCTCGCGCAGGCGCTCGCCGACACGAGTTATCTGGTGCGGGTGGAGGCCGTCAGAGCCCTGACCGAACGGGTGGACGGGAGCCAGGCCTGCGCGGAACTTGTGGCACTGATGCAGGACCCCGGCGCGCACGTGGCCCTCGAGGCCATCGACCGCCTCGCCGGTTGTCCGCCGGAGACCGCTCTGGCGCCTCTCGATGCACTGGTCCTGCGGGCCGATTCCGTTTCGGCCGGGGACTGGCACCGGGCGGCGCACGGCCTGGTGGCGCTGGCCGCGGTTTCTTTCTTCACCGCCCGCGGCCGGCTGCCCGCATTCTCCGCTCATCCGGTCTGGCAGATGCGCATGTACGCCGCGCGCGCCGCGGCCCGCCTGGAACTCCTGCCCGAGCTCCTGGCGCTGGCGGGTGACGAACACTGGAATGTGCGTGAGGCGGCCATCGCCGGGCTCACGCCGCTGGTGGGCCACGACGCCGACTCGGTCTACCTCGACGCCCTGGGCGCGGACGATCCGCAGCTGGTGCTGACGGCGGCCCGATCGCTGGCCGGAAGCCCGCATCCGGATGTGCTGCCGGCCGCCTTCGATGCGCTCGAGCGCATGAGTGCCGATCGCAGGGAGACTCACCGGGACGTACGCCTGGAACTCCTGCAGAGGATACGGGAGCTGGGTTCTCTGGAGGACCTCGATCGCGTGCAGCCCTACATGGAGGACTACGATCCGGTCGTTGCCCGGGTCGCCGAATTCCTCCGCAACGACTGGACCGGAAGCGACCTTCGCTGGGCTCGTCCGTCGCCCCCGGAGCGGGCACCGATGCCCACCTTCGAGGAGATGCGCGAGATGGCGGCTTCCCGGGCCGTGATCCGCATGGCCGGGGGCGGCGAGATCGTCCTCGAGCTGCTCCCGTTCGAGTCACCCGCCAACACGGCGCGCTTCGTCCGCCTGGCGCGCGAAGGATACTTCGACGGGCTCACCTTCCACCGGGTGGTTCCCAACTTCGTCATCCAGGGGGGCAGCCCGGGCGCGAACGAGTACCACGGGGACGGGCCCTACACCCGCGACGAGCTGACATTGCGCTCGCACGTGCGCGGAACCGTCGGCATCTCGACCCGGGGGCGCGACACCGGCGACGGCCAGATCTTCGTGAACCTGGTGGACAACCCCCGCCTCGACCACAACTACACCATCATCGCCAGGGTGCTGGAAGGCATGGAGGTGGTCGACGCCGTGCTGGAGGGCGCCGTCATGGAACAGGTCGCCGTCGTGGAACCGGCTCCCGAGTAGACGCTCACCGCCGAACAGGCTTTCATCCCCAACCGGCTCCGTCCTCCGCCCCGGATCGTCCATCGGCTGCAACCCAGTCCCCGCCCACCCGCGAGACCAGCCTCATGTCCCAGCGAAACATCCTCTACCTGTCCCGTGCCCACGTCGAGCAAGCCGGGGTTTCCATGGCGGAGATCATCGGCGCCCTGGAGTTCATGTTCCGGGAGAAGGCGGCGGCCCGCGTGGAGATGCCGCCCAAGCCGGGCATCCATCCGCGGCCGGACTCGTTCCTGCACGCGATGCCGGCCTACGTCGAGCGTCAGAATGCCGCCGGGATCAAGTGGATCTCGGCCTATCCGGACAATCCCGCGCACGGACTGCCCTACATCACCGGGCTGATCCTCCTGAACGACCCGGAGACGGGGCTGCCGCTCGCGGTGATGGACGCGACCTGGATCACGGCCATGCGCACCGGGGCCGCGTCGGCGCTGGCGGGCAAGTACCTCGCCCGTCCGGATGCGGCAAGCGTCGGCATCGTTGCCTGCGGCGTGCAGGGGCGCAGCAACCTCGAGGCCCTGTGCACCGTGTTCCCCGTGCAGCGGGTGCACGCGTACGACATCGACCAGGCCGCCATGCACGGCTATGTCGAAGAGATGGGCGCGCGCATGGGCGTCGAGGTGCGGCCGGTGGGAACGGTTGCGGAGGCGGTGCGCGGGATGGACATCGTCATCACCAGCGGCCCCATCCTGCTCGATCCCGACCCCGCCATCCCGCCCGGATGGCTTTCGCCCGGCGCCTTCGCATGCCCGCTGGACTTCGACTCCTACTGGCAGGCGGAGGCGTTTCGCGAGGCGGATCTGCTGACCACCGACGACAGCGCGCAGTTTGCCTACTACCAGAGCGGGAGCGGCTATTTCCGCGACACGCCGACCCCCCACGCCGAACTGAGCGAGGTGATCGGGGGCAGCGTCGCCGGACGGCGGGCCGAGGGCGATCGCATCATCGCCATCCATCTGGGGCTGGCGCTCGAGGACATGGCCACGGCGAGACTTGTCTACGACAGGGCGCGCGCCGCCGGGATCGGCGTGGAGCTGGAGGTATAGGTGCCTGAACGGGGCAGGACGGAGATCCGCCGGCGGGACCGCGCCAGGGACGAGGCCTGGACCCGGGACTTCATCCGGCAGGCGCGCGTCGGGGTCCTCGCCATGACCCGCGGCGAGCAGCCTCTCGTGAACAGCAACCTGTTCGTGTACGATCCCGCCCGCCACGCCATCTACATCCACACCGCGCGCACCGGGCTGACCCGCGACAGCCTGTCCCGTCCGGTGCCGGTGTGTTTCTCGGCCTTCGAGATGGGGCGCCTGCTGCCGGCGGACGAGGCGCTGGAGTTCAGCGTCGAGTTCGCCAGCGTGACGGCGTTCGGGACCGGGAGCGTGGTGGAGGATCCCGGGGAGGCGCGCGAAGCGCTTCAGATGCTCCTCGACAAGTACGCGCCCGAGCTGCGGCCGGACCGCGACTACCGCGCGATCACCGAGGGCGAGTTGAAGCGCACCAGCGTGTACCGGATCGACATCGAGGACTGGACCGGGAAGCTCAAGCTGGTGGAGGACGGGTTCACCGGCGCCTTCCACGTGCCCCCGCCGGAGATCTTCCCCCGCGCCCGCTGAGTCGCGATGGGGCCGGTTGTTCGGCGCCCGGGGGCGGAGCCGACGCACCCCGGCTGCCTGCCACCGCCGGATCGGCCGGGCCTCGAGCGGGACGCCTCAGGGATCGGTGTGCAGAAACGTGCAAAGGGCGAAGACCTCGACGCCCATCGCCTCAAGGTGCTTGCGCCCGGGGAGTTCAGGCAGATCCACGACGAAGCCCGCTCCCACCACCTCGCCTCCCATGCCGCGGATCAGCTCGATCGCCGCTGCCGCGCTCCCGCCGGTCGCGACCAGGTCGTCGATGAGCAGGACGCGCATTCCCGCGCGGATCGACCCGGTCTGCATCTCGAGGCGCCCGCTGCCGTACTCGAGCGCGTAGTCGACGCCCACCACCTCGCCGGGCAGCTTCCCGGCCTTCCGCACCGGCACGAACCCGACTCCCAACCGCTGGGCCACCGGGACGCCGAAGATGAAGCCGCGCGCCTCGATGCCAGCGACGGCGTCCGGCGCTTCCGGGGCGAACCGCCGCACCAGGGCCTCGGTGGCCTCCTCGAAGCCCTCGTGGTTCTCGACCAGTCCCATGACGTCGCGAAAGCGGATGCCGGGGTTGGGAAAGTCCGGGACCATGCGGATGAGGGACTTGATGTGGTGTGTCATGGGTATCCGGGCTTCGAAGGCATCACGCGTCGTACTGGTGACTACTGACAAGATAACTGTTGAGAACTGACAACATCATCAGAACATCGGCCCACGCTCGCGCGAGCACCGAGGGCGGCGAAGCGCCGGCCCGGCTAGACGTCGGCGTCCCATTCGGCAAGCAGGATGGCGTTGGCAAAGGCGTGCGGGCTGCCGTAGCGGCAGTGGACGGCTTCGGATCGGGATACCTGACGCCAGCACCGGCGCGGGAACCGCTTGAACCAGGTTGCGCGATCCCACCCCAGCTCGCCGTCGGCGATCATGGTGTCCAGCGCCGGGTTGTAGCCGAGGGGCACGGTGATGGCCAGGAGTCCGTCCGGCGCGAGCAGGCTGCGGCATCGCTTCACGGCGGCGGCCACCTTCGCGGCAACTGCTGATGGCGCCGAGGTCGCGCCGGGCTCGTCGAAGGCGATGTGCTCGAAGGTCGAGATCGAGAGGATCAGGTCGAAGCGCTCGGCGGGTGCGAAGTCCACGATGTCGACCTCGAGCGAACCCGGTTCGTACTTGTCCACGACCAGGTGGCCGCCCTGGAAGTAGTGCGGAGTGACGTGACCCACCTCCAGGAGCCGCTCGGACGGGATGCCTGCCATCAGCGCGCGGGCCAGCGCCAGCTCCACGCAGCGCTCGTTGGCCCAGGTGACGTTGTGGCGGGCGTACACCAGGGGGAGGGACGCGGCGCGGTATTCGACGGAGCGCGCCCGGAGCATCGGAATGATCAGTGGGGCCAGTACCCGGCGCGCCGGCTTCAGGAAGAGTTGCGCAAAGCCGAAGCGCCGGATGAACCAGCGGACTCCGCCCGCGCGCCGCACCCAGCCGGAGACCGACGGGGTCGTCCACCGGGGCCGGGCCGGGGTGTTTGCGCGAGTCACGATCCTGGCTGGGGTCGGGGGAAGCGGCGAGGCTACATCAGCCGGAAGATGCTGGCGAGCGCGTTCAGAAAGCGCAACGCCTCCGAAGCCGTGTGCAGGAAGGAGGTGCGCTCGCGCCCCGAGGCGTGAGCGAAGAGGTCGGTGACCGTGGTCGTGACGTCTGCGTCCGGCGGGAAGGCGCGTCCCAGCTTGATGGTCTGGGTGTAGGGGAAGAGCTGGTCGGCGGTGCCGTGCACCAGCCGCACCGGAACGTTGACGCGCGCCAGGTACGGCACGGGGTTCAATTCCGGGATGCCTGCCATCACTCCACCCAGCCCCTCCGCAATGCGCGCGCCTCCGATCGGATCGGGCAGGGTGCCGGCGGGTGGGGCAAGCGTCTCGAAGAGGGACCGCTCGCGAGGTGCGAGGCCGGCGGCCAGGCGGCGCCTCTCGGGCTCGATTCCGGGGTCGGTGGCGAGCACGTTGTTGTCGCCGGCGTAGGCGGCCAATGCCCGCAACGCGTCCGCAACCCTGCCCGCGCCCTCGTACCCCGGGATGCGCGTGAGGTAGTTTGCGCCCACCACCCAGCGCGCGTAGGGGTCGGGGGCAAGGGACTCCTCCCGGCCATCGAGTTCGTGCGCCCCGGTGAACTGGAAGCGGGAGGACTCCTCCACGGAACAGTAGCCCCCGAACGCGACCACGCAGGCGATGCGCCCGGTGAGCGCCGGGTCCGTTGGGGCGACGATGGCCTGGGGCGCACCGAAGGAGAAGCCCACCAGCCCCACCTGACGGGAGGCGAGTTCGCGCTGCCCCTCCAGCGCGCGCAGTGAGGCCGAGATGGTGGCGGTGGTGGCCGCGGTGGAGAGCCGGATGTCCCGCCACTCCGGGATCTCCGGCACGAGCACCCCCTGGCCGGTCGACGCAACCGCGCGCGCAAATCGAGCCAGGTAGGGGTGGTCGCGGCCCGAGCGGGTGATTCCGTGCAGGACCACCCAGACGGAAGCGGGCCGGCGCCGTCCCGTGTGCGCCCGCCGAACGGCGGCGCGGGGCAGGAGCAGGGAAGCCGGGAGCCGGCGCCCGTCCCGCTCGATGTGAATCTCACGCTCCACCACGGGAGCCCGGCCCGTCATGAAGCTGCGTGAGAAGCGGAGTGCCTCCAGGTATTCCGGAATCATGTGCACAAGCTAGTTGAACGCACCCCCGGTGCCAGCTTCGGGAGCGCGCGCCAATTAGACTTGGTGCGGGGATCGGAGTACCATTGCGTGGTTTTCCGACAACCGGAGGACACGGTGTGGGCCTTATGGCGAAGCTGTAGCGGGGAGCCGATGTTGTCGGCGATGGCGTTCGCGCCGCGATGGGGTGTGGCCCTCCTGCTTACCGGAGCCACGGGCCTCCCCATTGCCAGGCAGGCTCTGGCCCAGGAACCACCGCGCGCGGACATCGCGCAGGCGCATGCAAGAGTGGATCCGGAAGCCGTGCCCAGGCCGGTCGCCGAAGCCCATCGCACTACCGACTCCATTGCCATCGACGCGTTTCTCGACGAAGCCTCCTGGGCTGACGCCGGGGTCATCACGGGGTTCGTGCAGTCCAAGCCGAACACCGGCTCCCCGGCCAGCGAGCGCACCGTCATCCGGATTCTCTTCGACGACGAGAATCTGTACGTGGGGGCCATCCTGTATGAGAGGGATCCCCGCAACATCACCCTGCATTCGCTCAAGCGCGACTTTCCACCCACCGACGGGGACATCCTGGGGATCGCGCTCGATACCTACCATGACCGGCGGAACGCCTTCATGTTCGGTGTGAACGCGGGAGGCGCCCTCATCGACGTACAGACGTTCGACAACGGACGCGACCTCAATTTTCCCTGGGAGGGGATCGTCCAGCGGGCGGCCCGAATCCACGATGAGGGATGGACGCTGGAACTGGCCATTCCCTTCTCTACGTTGCGCTTCGATCCCGGCAGGGAGGACCAGACCTGGGGCCTCAACTTCGTCCGCCGCATACGCCGCCGGGGAGAAGACAGTTTCTGGGCGCCGCTCGACCGGCGCTTCGGCCTCAACCGCATGGCGGTGGCCGGCACCCTGGTGGGGCTCTCGGGGCTGAGCGGCGGTCTGAGCCTTCAGGTCAAACCGTTCCTGCTGGCCGACCGTTCGTCCGGCGAGGCGCTCGCGGATGTCCGGGGCGGCGACGTGGATGCCGGGCTCGATCTGAAGTACGGGGTGAGTCGCGACCTCGCCCTCGATCTCACCTACCGCACGGACTTCTCACAGGTCGAGGTGGATGAGGAGCAGGTAAACCTGACTCGCTTCTCCCTCTTCTTCCCCGAAAAGCGCGACTTCTTTCTGGAGAACGCGGGTCTCTTCGAATTTGGCGATCTTCGGGAGGCCGGGTATCGGCTGGGAACCGGGCCCGAGGACTTCAAGCTGTTTCATTCCCGCCGCATCGGGCTGGTGGAGGGGCGCGCCGTGCCGGTCCTCGGCGGAGGCCGCCTCACAGGAAGGGTAGGCGACTGGGGTGTCGGCCTTCTCAACATGCAGACGAAGAATACGGACGCCCTGGATCCCGTCAACTTCACGACGCTGAGACTCCGCCGCACCGTCCTCGGGAGCCTCCAGGTGGGCGGAATCCTGCTGAATCGGCAGGTTACCGGTGAGGTCGGCGGAGACTACAACCGGGGCTTCGGCGCCGACCTCCACGCCCGTTTGTGGGATCGCCTGGTGGTCCAGTCCTATCTGGCGGGCACCCGTGACCGGGGCGACGGCGGAAGTCGCCATGCCGGCCGCGTCTCGGTGGCCTGGCGGGACCGATTCCTGAATACTTCGGTCATGTACCGGCAGATCGGGGACGCCTTCAGGCCGGGGATGGGATATATCCGCCGGGCCGCCATCCGTCATGGCTATGCTACCATCGGCGTCCATCACCGCCGTGTGGAGTCTCTCTGGAACGAGTTGAACCCGTTCGTCGAGATGCACTACATCACCGATCTGGAGTCGGTGCTCGAGACCCGGACGGGAACCGTGGGATTCATCACGAACTTCAGGGACGGCAGTCGGCTGACTCTGCAGTACAACGACCGCTTCGAGCGGCTGTTCGAGCCCTTCCGCGTCCTCGGCGACCACGAGGTGGCCACGGGGTCGTACGGCTTTCGGGAAGGCAGCCTCAACTACCAGTCGAGTGTCGGCCGGGTGTTGTCGGGGATGGTGGGCCTGAGCGGCGGAGGCTATTTCCACGGAACCCGACGCTCCGTGCGACTGGGAGCGCAGTGGAAGCCGAACTACCACGTGACCTTCGACGCAGGAGCCCAGAGCAACCGCATCGACCTGGGCGGTGATCCGTTCTCGGCCGAAGTCTACAGCGGAAGAGTGGAATACGCATATTCCACAACGCTCTTCGGAAGCGGTTTCGTGCAATACAACGGAGTCACCGAGGAACTGATAACCAACCTTCGCCTCAACTACATTCATGCGCCGCTGAGCGATTTCTTTCTGGTGTACACCGAGCGCCGGGACACGAGAACCGGTATTGTGCTTGATCGCCAGTTCGCCGCCAAGCTGACCAGGCTCTGGTCGTTCTGAGAGCCGCCTGCCCAACCGGAGGATATCCGATTCATGTCCGAGAAACGTCTTGCCATCGACATCGGTGGCACCTTCGCCGATTTCGTTCTTCTGGACGAGGACAGCGGAAGTGTGACGCTGGAAAAGGAGCCGTCACCCAAGGAGAGGCTGACAGACCACATCTTCAGGGGAATGGGGCGTCTCGATGTGGATCTGACCGACCTCGACATGGTCATCCACGGCTCCACGGTGGTCATCAACACCATCCTCCAGGAGGTCGGCAGCAGGATCGGTCTCATCACTACGCAGGGGTTCCGTGATGTCCTCGGCCTGGGGCGCGGGAACAGGCCGGAGGTCTACAACCTGCTCTACAAGCCACCGACTCCGTTGATTCCCCGGTACCTCCGCCTCGAAGTTCCGGAGCGGCTCGACCACAAGGGAAACGTCATCACGCCCCTCGACGAGGAGGCCACCCGGAGGGCGATAGAGCGCCTCAGGGCTCGGGAAGTCGAGGGCATCGCCGTCTGCTTCCTCCACGCCTACGCGAATCCGGAACACGAGCGTGACGTTCGCAGGATCGCGGGCGAGGTCTATCCCGAGGCGCATGTTTCCATCTCATCGGATATCACCGGGGAGTTCAGGGAATTCGAGAGAACTTCGACGGTTGCGCTCAACACCTACGTCATGCCCTCCGTCGCGGCCTATCTGGCGGGCCTCGAGGAGAGACTGAGTCTGGGGGGGTTCCAGGGCGGGCTGAACATCATCCAGTCGACCGGCGGCCTGACTACGTCGGAGGAAGCCCGCCGGATGCCCATACGCACGCTGGAGTCCGGGCCCGCGGGCGGTGTTATCGGCGCAGTGGCGCTGGGCAAGCAGCTGGATGAGCCGAACCTGATCGCTACCGACGTCGGCGGAACCAGCTTCGACGTGGCGCTGATCCTGGACGGTCGGCCCTTCGAGAAGTCGGAGACCTACGTCAACAAGCGTCCCGTGCTGCAACCCACCATAGACATTACCTCGGTGGGAGCCGGTGGAGGCAGCATCGCCTGGCTCGACGACTCCGGGGGCTTTCGGGTCGGGCCTCTCAGCGCGGAGGCGGATCCCGGCCCGGTCTGCTTCGGCAAGGGCGGAACCGAGCCCACCGTCACCGACGCCCACCTCGTCCTGGGTCGCATCAACCCCCGGAATTTCCTGGGCCGGCGCATGGAGTTGGATGTGGCCGGGGCGAAGGCGGCGATCCAGGGCAGGATCGCCGATCCCCTGGGGTTGTCGCTGGAGGAGGCCGCCCACGGAATCACGCATCTGGCCGACACGAACATGATTCACGCGATCCGGCGGGTGACCATCGAGCGTGGCCACGACCCCCGTGATTTCACGCTTCTGGGGTACGGCGGCGGCGGCGGCCTGTTCGCCGCATCGCTCGCCCGGGAAATGGAAATCGGCAAGACCATCATTCCGGTTAATCCCGCAGTCTTCTCCGCGTGGGGCATCCTGAATTCCGACTTCCGCGAGGACGTGGTACGCACCACCGTGATGCCCACGGCTGCGCTCTCCGTCGAGGAGCTGCTCGAAATGTTCGCGGATCTCGCCGACGTTGCCGCCGACAAACTTGCTGCAAGCGGGCTTGCAGCGGAGAGAGCGCGCTTCGTTCGTGCCCTCGACATGCGATACGAAGGGCAGGAGCACACCGTCAAGGTGCCGCTCCCCTCGGCAGACGATTTCCAGGCCGGAGGAATGCCGCTCCTCCAGAGTCTGTTCGATCAGCTTCACGAACGGATGTACGCCCACGCCTCGCCCGGTACCCCGACTGAACTGGTCAACCTTCGTCTATCTGCGATCGTGGAATCGGGCAAGCCTTCGATTCTGGAGATCCCGAGGGGCACGGGGGACGGCGGCGAAGCCTTGAAGAGCGACCGTCGGGTCTACTTCAGGGACGAGCGCGATGCCGTGACCTGCCCCGTCTACGACCGCGAGAGACTCGGCGCCGGCGACGCGTTTCGCGGGCCGGCCATCGTGGAGGAGTGGAACGCCACGACAATCGTGCACCCGGGCCAGCGTCTCGGCGTGGATGATTACGGAAACCTGATCATTACCGAGGAGGAATGATGACGACTACCAACGGAACCCGGGTCGACCCGATTACCTCCCAGGTCATCCGCAGCGGTCTCGTCGCCGCCGCCGAGGAGATGCGCATTGCGCTGGTGAAGACGGCCTACAATCCCCTGATCTACGAGGTTCAGGACTTCGCCGTGGCCCTCCTGACCGACAAGGGCGAGATGCTGGCCCAGGGGTCGTCGTTGCCGCTCTTCCTTCCGTGCCTCTCCCTCACGGTTCAGAACGGGGTGAAGAAATTCGGCGCCGACGGCTTCGCGCCGGGTGACGTGGTCATCGCCAACGATCCCTACAGCACAGGGACCCACATATCCGACACCTCCATCTACACGCCCATCTTCTTCGACGGCGAACTCCAGGCGTTTTCCGCGAACACGGCCCACTGGGCCGACGTCGGTGGAAAGACGCCCGGCGGCTGGTGCCCGGATTCCAACGACGTCTTCCAGGAGGGGATGATCTTCCCCCATCTGAAGCTGTACGACGCGGGCGAGCTGAACCGGACGATGATGGACTACATCATGGCCAACACCCGTTTCCCCGATCTGGTGAAGGGCGATCTGGGGGCCCAGATCGCCGCGTGCAGGACCGGCGTGAACCGATATGTGGCGCTGTGCGAGAAATACGGAGCGGGGGTGGTGAGGGAATCCATGGAGCACGTCTTCGATCAGTCCGAAGCACTCATGCGCAGGCTCATCGGGGAAATGCCCGACGGCGAATGGAGTGCCGAGACCTGCATGGATCACGACGGGATTGAGACCACCAGGCGGCGCAGGCTCAAGGTCACCGTCCGCATCGACGGAGACGAAGCCACAGTCGACTTCACCGGTACCGGCGAGACCGCCGCCGGCCCGGTCAACATTCCGCTCACGGGGGCGCGCGCCGCGGTCGAGATCGCATTCAAGTCGGCGACGCTTCCCCACGAGCCGGCGAACGAAGGACACAGCCGTCCATTGAAGGTGGTGTCCCCCGAGCACACCATCACCAATCCATCATGGCCGGCTCCCTGCGACTCATATGGCTACGCCGCCCTGATGATCATCGACCTCGTCAGCGAGGCACTCTCGAACGCCGTGCCCGACCGGACCCTTGCGGGAGAATACATGCTCTTCGGCGCATGGTTCTTCCGCATCGATCCCCGCTACGGCAAGCCGTTCATCTACATTGATCCGGTGGACGGCGGTGGCGGTGCGTTCTCCTTCGACGACGGGGCGGACGCGCTGATCTTCCACGGCGACGGCGACGCTCCCAACACTCCCATTGAAGTCGCGGAGTCCCGTTATCCCATCCGGCTGGTGCAATACTCCCTGCACACGGAGGAATACGGGATCGGAAAGTACCGGGGCGGCCTCGGGACGGTGCGCGACTATCAGTTCCTGACCGACAACGTCTCCGTCCAGGTCGCGAACGAACAGACCGTATGCCGGTCGCATGGGCTGCAGGGCGGGCACGAGGGCGGTATCAACCGCCTGTGGGTCCGACCCGGAACGGACCGGGAAACCGTGCTGACCGAACGCGTCTCCTTCTATGGACCCTTCGAAGACGGAGACATACTGAGTTGCCGGACTGCCGGAGGAGGCGGCTTCGGCGATCCTTTCGAGCGTGATCCCGAGCGAGTGCGGTGGGAGGTTCTGAACGAGATTCTCACTCCGGAACAGGCTCGCGACTACTACGGGGTGATCGTCGTTTCCGACGACAAGGGAGATCCGGTGGTGGACGAGGCCGGAACGGTGGCCTGCCGGCGCGCAGGACGTGCTCCGTCATCTAACGGGGAAGGGTGAGCCCTCCCGCGTAGGCGCGGGCGCGGGCGGGGATACCGGTCGCGCGCATCGCCTAGAGCGGTTCACATGCGCCCAGGTGGCGTTCGAAGAACCCTTCGAGCCGGGCGTACATGTCGATCCGGTTGTCGGGATTGCGGAAGCCGTGGCCTTCCTCGGGATAGCTCCTGGTCTCGAACTCCTTGCCGTGCCGTTCGAGCTCCTCGACTGCCAGTTCGAAGTGCCGGAACGGGACGCGGCGGTCGAGTTCGCCGTGCATGAGCAGCACCGGCGCCGTGATGTTGCCGATGCGCGTGATCGTGTTGCTCTTTGCGTAGGTTTCCGGTCGCTCATCCGGGAATCCCCCGTGTCCGGTCACGGAGAAGATCTTCCCGAGGCGGTCGGTCTCGTCGAGCGTCTCGGTCTTCGAGTAGGCGCCCCGCATCGGCACCGCCGCGTCGAACCTGTCGGGCATGAGCGTGATGGCGGCCATGGACATGCTTCCTCCGTAGCTTCCCCCATAGATCCCTACCTTGTCGGTGGTGTACGGCAGCTGGCGCAGGAAGTCCGCCGCTGCTCCCGCGTCCAGAGCCTGTCCGTTCAGCCAGTCCTCCACCGCGAGGTCCTGGAAGGAGCGCCCGAATCCCGATCCTCCCCGATAGTTGATGGCCATCACCACAAAGCCCCTGGATGCCAGGTACTGTTCGACCAGATTCGGTCCCTGCAGGTAGGAGTTGGTACCACCGCCGTGGACCTGCACGAGTGCCGGACAGACCCGTTGGCCGGGAACGCCGGGGGGAAGGTAGAGGAATCCCTGGACGTACAGGCCGTCGAAGCTCCGGAAGGAGACCTCGACGGGCGCCCTCACCCCCTCCCACAGGGTCGCGAAGTCGCTCACGCGCTCGGCAGTTCCCCCGGAGGCCGGCAGGTAGTAGGCGTCGGAGCCGAGAGTGGGCGTGGACCGCACGAAAACGAAAGCGTGGCCGCCTCGCGTGGCGTCGATCGAGCGCATCACGCCTCCGACATTGCTCATTCGAGTAGCGACACCGCCGTGCGCGGGTACCGACCAGAGATCGTAGCTGCCCCGTTCCTGGTACGGGAAGTAGATGGTCTGGCCATCATCGGACCAGATGGGACGGTTGCGCATCGTGGCGTCGGTGGCGTAGACCTGCATGTCCACGATCTGCTCGCTCCCGGTCACCGGGTCCACGAGATAAATGTAGGCGAGGTCCTGGTACCAGTACTCGTCCTTGGCCGTGCCGAAGATGGCGATGCGCTCGCCGTCCGGGGACCAGACGGGAGAGGATGCCGCCATCAGCGACTGTGAAAGCTGCCTGGTTTCAGTGGTCGCCACGTCGACCAGCCACAGGTCATCGGCCCAATAGTCCGAGCGATTCGACACATATGCGATCGAGGCACCGTCCGGTGACCACGCCGGCGTAAAGCGGGGGTCGTCGGGCGCGGCGGCCTCTCGAGTGAGTTGCCGGGCAGCGCGGCTTCCGTCGGCGGGAACGAGCCAGATGTCCTGCGCGCCCTCCTTGCCGGAATAGAACGCCACGGTCCCTCCGTCCGGCGAGAAGGCCGGCTCTCTGGCGTCTCCCATTCCGGAAGTGAGGCGTTGAGGTTCACCCGAGGGCGCCGGGGCGAGCCAGACCTCACCGTCGCGCACGAAGGTGACGAAGCGCGAGTCCGGTGACCAGCTCAGCGGCCCCGATGGCATCCAGAAGGTCGGTTGCGAACCCCGGTCTTCGGCCTCCAGCAGGTAGGCGCCGCTTCCCGAGGGCCCCGTTCCGACTATGGCGATTCGACTCCCGTCCGGGGAAATGCTGACCGAAGCCGCTCCCCTGTCCCGGCGATTGATGTTCTCCAGGGTCAGAGGAAGTGCACTCTGCCGGTCCGGAGCACACGCGGCCAGAGCGGTGCACACGAGGCAAATCCCCTGAAGCCTCCTGGCGGGATATCCTGTTGCAGGCGCCGGCATCAGTCTTCCTCCGAAGCGGGCCGTGAGACGAGATGCTGCTGGAAAAACGCCAGCAGCCGCCCATGGGCGTGCACCCGGTTCTCCGGCCGGCGAAAGCCGTGACCCTCATCCGGATAGGAGTGGAACTCCACCGGATTACCTCGAGCTCGCAGAGCCGCCGCGAGCTCTTCCGACTGTTGGTAGGGAGCTCTTCGATCCAGTTCTCCGTGCATGATCAGGAACGGAATGCCGCTGCGTACGCGATCCAGGTGTCGGATCGAGGCGGTGTGTTCAAAGAAGTCCGGATTCTCATCCGGCTTGAACCCGAAGTGGCCCTCGACCACCCAGAACTGCATCAGCCGGTCCCCGTGTTCGTAGGCTCCCGCCCAGTCGTAGATTCCGTACAGAGGCGCGGCGGCGTGAAAGGGCGCCGAGTCCCGGGTAAGCGCGGCCAGGGTCATGATCCCGCCGTAGCTTCCGCCGTATATCCCGATTCTTCCATTTGTGTAGGGGAGACTCTGCAGGTACTCGGCTGCGGCTACCGCGTCCCAACCCTGGCCGGCGGCCCACTCGCCCGCGGCCAGGTCCTGAAACTCCCGTCCGTGGCCGGCGCTCCCGCGGTACTCGATGGCGAGGACGACGAAGCCCTGTTGCGCCAGAAACTGCTCGAGCGGGTTGAATCCGTTGCCGTAGGCGTTGTTTCCGCCTCCGTGGACCTGAACGAGGGCCGGGTATTCGGCCTCCCGATCAAAGTCGGCGGGGAGATACAGGTAGCCGAGAATGTACTTTCCATCCTTGGCCCTGAAAGAGATTTTCCGGGGTGCCCTTACCGCCGAATAGGGACGGAACCAGTCCGTCAGGCGCACCGGGGCGCCTCCGTCCAGGCGGAAGACGTGGACTTCGCCTCCCCGGATGGGAGTGGAGCGCACATAGGCGATGGCGGAGCCGTCCCCGCTGATCGAGAAGTTTCGAAAGGACCCTTCTTCGTAAGTCAGCTTGGTGGCGACCCCGCCCTCGACTCCGACGCGCCAGAGATTGGAATCTCCCTCCCACTGATAGCGAAAGAAGATCGATTGGCTGTCAGGCGCCCATCCCATGCGTACTCCCCCGTTGCCATCGCTGACATGGGTGTTCATGTCCAGGCGCTCCACATCTCCCGTGGCTACCGTCACCAGGTAGATGTCGCTCTGGTCGCCGTACCAGAACTCGGATTCCCGGACGGCGTTGAAGGCGATCAGGCGTCCATCGGGAGACCAGATGGGCGTGCTCATTACATGAAGATCCGCGGTGAGCTTGCGATTGACTCCGGTCTCCAGTTCCGCCAGCCATACGTCGTCGGCCCAGGGCTCGCTGCGATTGCTTACGTACGCAATGGCGCCTCCGTCGGGGGACCACACCGGGGCCCAGCGGAACTCGTCCCAGGGGTTGGTCTCGCTTGTGATCTGCTCGACCGTTCCCGATTCCACATCCACAACGAACACGTCCTGGTGTCCCGACCGATCGGAAAGGAACGCGATTCGGCGTCCGAACGGACCCCAGGCAAGGGCCCGCTCGCCTTCCGGGTCATGGGTGATCCGGCGCAGATCGTCTCCATCCCTGTTCACGGTCCAGATGTCCTGCGCGCCCTCCGTGGCCCGGAGGAAGGCGATTCTTCGTCCGTCGGGCGACCACACGGGTGACGCCTCGGCCTGGTCGTCCTCGATAAGCATGCGGGCATTGGAACCATCCGCCGCCATGAGCCAGATCTTCAGGCTGCCCGAACGATTGGTGAGCACCGCCATCTCGGGCGCCGTCGGTGAGAACTCCGCCGATGCGATGTTCACGTTGTGATTCATGCTCTCCGGAGTGAGCGGCTCCTGGGCATCCAGGAGTCCCGGGACCACGCCCGCCAGGATGGACAGGAGGACCGCCCGCCAGCTGTTCATTCGACCGCCCGCATCGACTGCAAACACCATATTCTCCCCTCGAATCGGCCGTTGTACCCGGTTATCCGACGGATCGCGCGTTGTCCCAACAAAGGCACGCATCCGCCACCTCCTAAAGCATGTCCAGGAACTCCCCATGCGTGAGACACTGCCTCCTGAACTGCAGCAAGTGCGTCTGCAGGCGGCGCACATGCCGCCCGACGGTCGCAAGAGCTCCCTCCAAGGAGTCGAATTCCTGAAGAAAGTCTGCTCGCGCGGTCTCCGGATTCAAGAGCCCGAGGCCTTGCATCACGTAGAGATGGCTGAGCTCCCCGAAGACCCTCCCCCGGATTTGATCGGACTGCACTCGGTTATGGCCGCAGGTGCGGTGCCAGGCGGTCTCGATCTTGTCTCTGAGCGAGGCCGGGTAGCTCCGCGCGCGGTAGTTGTCGCGGATGTGTTCCCAGAACGGCGTATCGCCACGCGAGGTTGCGTAGTGCAGGATGATGAAGTCGCGGATGTCTTCGGTTTCGGCTTCAATGGCCCGATTGTAGGCTTCGATCACCCGGGGGTTATAGCTGAACGGACTCCGGAGCACGTCCACGAGCCCAAGGATCTGAGTTAGCGCGATCTGAATCGAGGTGGACTCGAGCGGTTCGATGAACCCGGACGAGAGGCCGACCGCTACGCAGTTCCCGATCCAGGTATTGCGTAGAGCTCCGGCTTCGAACCGGATGGTGTGACCGGGCACGCCGGACCAGTCCGGGTTGATCATCTCGAGTTCCCGGCGCGCTTCATCTTCGGAGATGAAGTCGTCCGCGAATACGTAACCCGCCCCGAAGCGCTCCCCGAGCGGGATCTTCCACAGCCATCCGGCGCGCAAAGCTCTGGCCAGGGTGTAGGGTGGGATCGCGCTGCGTCTCCTGTCTCGACTATCGGAATAGGGAATATTGAAGGCGATGGCTCGATTGACGGGCAGCCAGGGCGAATAAGAAGTCCATTCCGGGGACATTGTAGATATCAGGAGCCGTCTGAACCCGCTGCAGTCGATAAAGAAATCCCCTTCCACCTTCCGGCCATCCTCCAGTAGAATACTCCGGATGCGACCGGACTCGGCTTCCTTGTCGACGGAGACCACGTGCCCCCGCACATGGTTCACTCCCTCCTTCAGCGCACGGTCGCGGAACGTCTCGGAGAACGCGTGCGTGTCCATGTGGTAGGCGTAGGACCCGTACCCGCGATATTGACCGTCGTCTTTCTGGAAGTTCCTCGGCCAGGGCACCTTGTTGTGGTCGCAGAGGAGAGAATAGGAGGTCGCGAGCTTGTGGAGGGGAATGTTCTTCGCGAGCGCATAGCTGACAAGCCGGTTGTACCCCGGGGAAACCCGGAACTCGGGCTTGGCGATGTAGTCGCCTCCATCCTGGAAGGGGTGATAGTAGACGTCGCCATTTCCCATCCAGTTCTCGAAGCGCACCGCCAGCTTCACGCTTCCCCGAACCGCCTTGATGAAGGCGACCGGATCGTACCCGATGGTGTTCAGAAAGGCGAAAAAAAACGGGGTGAGGGCTTCTCCGACCCCGACCTTCGAGACCTTGGGGGACTCCACCAGCACGACATCGAAGCGGGTGCGCGCGAGCAGCACGTTCACGCACATCCAACCGGCGGTACCGCCGCCTGTGACGACGACCTTCCGAATTGGCACCCCGTCCCCGCCGGTCCGATTCTGCATTGCCCTCCCTGTCTTCGCGCGCCAAGATGTTCTCTCTGGATGCTGGACACCTACACCTTAGGGGGTACTCCGATGAAAGCACAATCACTGATGCTGACGACGGCGCTGCTACTAAACTTCGGAACTCTCTCCGGCCAGAGCGCGGACCTGGCGATCGTGGGCGGAATGCTTATCGACGGCAACGAAGGAACACCCCTCCAGAACTCCGTCGTGCTGATCTCGGGTGAACGAATCACCGCGGTGGGCCAGGAGGGCACCACCCCCATCCCTGCGGGGACGGAGATCATCGACGCCAACGGAAGGACCGTGCTCCCGGGGCTCATTGAAAGCCATGGACATCTGATGATCATCGGCCACGGGGAGTATTCAGAGTACTTCCCGCGCTACGAGGACCGGATCCTGGAGATCATGAGGCTGTCGGCGGAGCAGCTCATCTACGCGGGAGTGACGACGGTTCGGGACGTGGGAGCTCCGCTGGAGCCGAGCGTCCAGGTCCGGGAAGAGATCAACTCAGGTGAGATCGTGGGCCCCAGAGTGTACGCGAGCGGGCCCTTCATCGTGCGCGACTTCGGCGAGTACGACGAGTACTTCCAGGTCAAGGTCAACAGCGTCGAGGAAGCCCGGCAAGCTGCGATCGACATCATCGAGGGAGGCGCGGACCTGCTGAAACCCTGGGGCATCATCTATCCGGAGGATCTGAAGGTCATCGTAGAAGAGGCGCACAGGCGCGGGAAGACTGTCGCCACACACGGCGGAGCGGTGGATCGCATCCGGGCCGACGTAGAGGCGGGCGTCAACTCCATCGAGCATTTTCCGGGAGGTTCCAAGAACTACATCGAAGAGGAATCGATCCGGTTGATCGTCGATAGCGGGACCTGGATCGTGCCGACCTGGAACGGGGGACCCATATACTACTGGACACTTCAGTTCCCCGAGCGTCTGGACAACCCCCTGCTGAAGGAGTTTCTGCCCGAAGACCTCTACGCGGATGTCCGGGGCTCGCTGGACCACTTCCAGCGACTGGGATATTTTCGCGGAGGCAAGGGGAATCCCACCCCCTACCGGGACAAGCTCATGCAACTGTACAATGCTGGAGCCAACATCGCTCTCGGCACGGATTCCGGCACTCCCATGAACTTCCACTACGAAGCGATGTGGCAGCAGATGAAGCTGTGGGTGAATTATGGAATGGATCCCATGCATGTGCTCACCGCCGCCACCCGCAATGGGGCCGAGCTGCTTGAGATCGACGAAGAGCTCGGCACAGTAGAGCCCGGAAAACTCGCGGACATCATTGTGGTCGACGGAAACCCGCTGATGGACATGATGGCATTGCGCAACCCGGTGCGTGTCATCAAGGGGGGAAGGGTTCTGAAATAGACCAGCTTTCAGGGCCGGCCGCTCACGGGCTTCGGGGCCGTTGCGCGTTTGCGCTCACCGCCCCCAGGGCGGTGGCGGAGCGGGAACGGTTCTCGCAAGGTCGAACTCGATACGGTAGCGGCGATCGGTTCCTGTTCGGTGGAAGGCGTAGACGAAGCGGTCTCCCGACGCGAATTCCATGGTCCACACGTTGGTACCATCAGGATGTTCGAGTTCTCCGGCCGGTCGGTCGGCTGGAAACGCCTGAGACCGAGTTGTACCGGGTACCACGGTCTCGCCTCCGTAGCCGGAGTTGCTTTCTGGTGTACCGTCTTCGTGCCGGTGGTCGTGCGCCAGGGCCAGGGAGGAGCCGGAGCGCGTGAGCACCCATGTGCGTGAGCGGTTGTCGTCCACATGGAAGGGGATGCGAATCTCGGTCTCTGCGCATTCCATGACGTGCATCACCAGATGTCTGCCCGCGACGACTGTGTCTCCTTCCGGGGCCAGGGTTGCCCGCCCTGCGTAGGATGATCCGCAGTGTGCCGCCAATTCCTGCCAGAAACCGGCTTGAGTGGTCTGGGCGGTGGTTTCCATGGACGTGTCGCCAGCGCAGCCAACCAGTCCCGGCATGATGAGAAATACCAGGGGGGCCAACTGGCGTCCGCATCGAATCCGACTCATCGCGTTACCTCCTGCCGAGACCGCCACCACCATACGGACCAATACCGGACGGGTCACGCTGCATCCTTTCCGCGGGCCGGTATTCCCGTCAAACGATGCTCTTGCCGCAAGGCGTCTCGTGCCGTCATTCTGTTCACGCGTCCAGGACCTTGCCCCCATGACGTTCGGACGAAGCACGCATGGGGTGACACGGGCCGGCACTGACCGAATCTCCGAAGCCGAACTCATGGCACGAGGTCGTCCTCATAGTAACGTACACGCGACGCACACCGCGGGCCATCGCGGGCGAACCCGCCCCGGCGACCTGCTCCAGCCCGGCAGTTCGATGATCCGGCTTCCGGTCCGGCCGGAGGGCGGCGGCCGCAGCGAGCCGGCGAAGCCCGCCGTCTGGTTCCACACCTTCGGGTGCCGGGCCAACCAGTACGACACCGAGCGCATGCGCCAGCAGCTTGAGCTCGGGGGTGCCCGCACCGTCGTCCGGCCCGGCGAGGCGGATGCGCTGGTGGTCAACACCTGCACTGTCACCAACCGGGCGGATGCGGAGGCGCGCCGTCTGGTGCGCCGGCTGAGGCGGGAGAACCCCGGCGCGCGCATCCTGGTGGCGGGCTGTTCGGCCGCTCTGCGCGAGGACGACTACCGGAGTATGCCGGAGGTGGACGGGGTGGTGCCGGGACAGGACGCGCGCGCGCTGGCGAGCCACCTGGCGACGCTGGATCCGGCCTTCGGTCCGCCGTCGGCCGGGGAGGGGCCCTTGCTGCAAAACGCCAGAGGCACGCGCGCGTGGCTCAAAGTGCAGGACGGGTGCGATCGCAAGTGCTCCTTCTGCGCGACGCGGCTGGCACGCGGCGCTTCCGTCTCGCGCCTGCCCGGCGACGTGGTGAAGGAAGCGCGGACGCTGGCGCGCGTCCACCCCGAACTGGTGATCACCGGCATCCACATCGGGCACTACGGCAGAGACCTGGAGCCGCGCACCACGCTGGCGGAGCTCTGCGCGCTGCTGCTGGAAGCCGTGCCGGTCCGCCTCCGGCTCTCGTCCATCGAGGCGACCGAGATCGACGACACCCTGCTGGCGTTGCTCGCCGATTCGGGGGGGCGCCTGGCCCCTCATCTCCATGTTCCCCTGCAGAGCGGTTCGGACAAGGTGTTGAGGCTCATGCGGCGCTGGCACACGCGCGCGGCGTACCGCCGGCGGGTCCTCGAGATCGCCGAACGGATGGGACCGATTGGCCTCGGCGCCGATATCATCGTCGGCTTCCCCGGCGAGGGCGAGGAGGAGTTCGAGGAGACCCGCGCGCTGGTCGAAGAGCTTCCGTACACCTACCTGCACGTCTTCCCGTTCTCCGTCCGGCCGGGCACCGCGGCCGCCGAGCTCCCGGATCGGGTCCCGGGCGATGTCGCTGCGGGGCGCTCACGACTGCTTCGGGAGATGGCGCTGGACAAGAAGGAGCGGTACCTGCGCGGCCGGGCCGGAACCGTCGCGGACATCGTGGTGGAAGGCTCGAGGGAGCGGATTGCGGGCGTCACCGGTGACTACCTGCGCACCCGGATCGACGGGCACGCGAGCCCCGGCGATCGCTTCCGTTCCGTCCTTGAACTTCGCGACGGGGAGCTGGTCGCCGCAGTGACCTGAGCCTCGGGCGCCCTCTCCTCCGGCGAATGCCGCCGGACCTGTCCGTGCTCCGCCCCGGCCCGCCGAATCCGCCTCGCCGCTGCTCGAGCGAGGCAACCCTTTCGAGCCCGGGCATCATCTCCTCAATCGGGAGCGCGCTGGATCCGTCGGGAGCGCGTTGGGGCCGAAGACGAGGAGGGGGGATGAGGTTTGGGAACGTGTTTCCGGCGGGTCCGCCGGACATTGGGCCGGTTGGCCGGGCGCTGGTCCTGATCGCTGCAGGTCTTGGGTGGGGCGCCGGTCCGGCCGCGGCTCAGGTCGACCTGGTGGGCACGGTACGTGATTCGGTCAGCAACGAAGTGCTGCCCAACGTCCTGGTGTCCGTGGACGACCACGCGTTCCGGGCATTCACCAACGAGTTCGGCCGATTCGTACTGATCGGCCTGCCCCCCGCGTCCGACCGCGTCCTGCGGGTGGAACACCTGGGCTACGAGACCCGGGAGATCGCGCTCGACGGCGATGCCGCCCGCGAACTCCCGGTGTTGCTCGTGCCGCGCGCCATCGAGATGGACGGCGTGACCGTGACCGCCACCACCGCGACCGATATCGTCGCGCAGGGGGAGGCGGCCGGACAGATCGCGCTCTCGCCCCAGCGGCTGGGGACGCTGCCCTCGCTGGGGGAAACCGACGTCTTCCGAGCGCTGCAGCTTCTTCCCGGCGTGAGCGGCACCAACGACGCCACCTCCGGTCTCTTCGTGCGCGGCGGCACGCCCGACGAGAACCTCGTGCTGCTGGACGGGATGACGGTCTACCACGTGGACCACTTCTTCGGGGTGTTCAGCGCATTCAACCCGGATGCCGTGCAGGATGTTCGCCTCTTCAAGGGCGGCTTCCCCGCGCAGTACGGCGGGCGAACCTCCAGCGTCGTCGAGATGGTCGGCAAGTCGGGCAACCCGGAAGAGTTCCGGATGTCGGGCGGGCTGAACCTGCTGAGCGCACGGGCGGTAACCGAGGTTCCGCTGGGCGGAAAGGGGTCGTGGCTGGTCTCCGCGCGCCGGTCGTACACCGATCTCATGCGCACCGGCCTGTACAACGACATCTTCGGAACCCTGGAGGGAGCCGACGACGCGGATGCCGGAGCGCCGGGGCCGGGTGGAGGGTTCGCGGGGGGCGGTTTCGGCCGCTTCGGCAATTTCCAGCAGCAGACCTTCGAGCCCGACTTCTACTTCTACGACCTCAACTCGAAGCTGACCTTCCTGCCCACCTCCGAGGATGTCCTCACGCTCTCCGTCTACGGCGGGGAGGACCGGCTGGACAAGTCGACCCCGGGACAGGAGATCACGACCCCCGCGGGCGACACCCGCCTGACGTCGGACCGGGCGGACCTCTCCAACTGGGGCAACCGCGGCGTCAGCGGACGGTGGGCCCGGCAGTGGGGCAGCCGGCTGGCGACAGATGCTCTGGTGGCCTACTCGCAGTATTTCTCCGAGGCGACCCTCGACGTGGCCTCGTCGCAGTTCGCGCGCGGGTTCGACGAAGACAACCGCGTGAAGGATCTGACGGCCCGCCTGGACAACACCTGGCGGCCCTTCCCGTCCTCCGAGATCGGGTTCGGGGCTCAGTTTACGCGCAGCGACGTGTCCTACGCCCTGACCCGGCTGCGGGGCGACTCGGCCCAGACCCTGAACCTGGACGGCGAGAGCAATCTGACCGCCGGATACCTCCAGCATTCCTGGACTCCCTCTGCGCGCGTGGATCTGACGGCGGGGCTTCGCATGACCAACTACGACGGGACCGGGCAGACGTACTGGGAGCCGCGCGCGTCGGCCCGCTACTCCCTCACCGATCAACTCTCACTGACCGGAGCCTGGGGCCGCTACAACCAGTTCGTGAAGCGGGTCGAGAACGAGGACATCCTGGAGGGAAGCCGCGACTTCTGGATCCTCGCCGGAGACAACATCGCGCCGTCGTCCGCCGAACACTGGATCGCGGGCATCGGCTACGAGACCGACGACTACCTGTTCGACATCGAGGCCTACGTCCGCGACCTGGGAGGCGTCGCCCAATTCTCCACCCGTTCCCGGCGGGCACCCGGTCAGCGGCTGGCCGAACTCTTCTTCGAGGGCACCGGGACGGCCCGCGGCATCGAGCTGCTGGCGCAGAAGAAGCGCGGCGACCTGACGGGCTGGATCGGCTATACGCTCGCGAACGTCGAACACGAGCTCGACGGGTTCAACGACGGGCTCTCATTCCCGGCGAGCCATGACCAGCGCCACGAGGTCAAGGCTGTCGGCAGCTACCAGCTGGGCCGCTGGACGCTGACCGGCGGATGGGTCTACGGATCAGGCAGGCCGTACACGGTGCCCGAAGCCCAGTACCCGATCACGCTGCTGGACGGGCGCACGCTCAGCTACATCCACGTCGGCGCGAAGAACGGGGAGCGCCTGCCCGCCTATCACCGCCTCGATCTGGCGGCGAGCCGCCGCTTCGAAGCGGGGGAGTTCTACTACGAACTGAACCTCTCGCTCTTCAACGTATACGGACGCAACAACGTGTGGTATCGCCAGTTCGACCTGACGGACCTGCCCATGCTGGTCACGGACGTCACAACGCTCGGCTTCACGCCCAGCATCGGGCTTCGCGCGGGCCTGCGGTAGAGGAGAACCGTCATGAGGAATAGAATCGCAGCATTGTTCAGCGCCGTTCTGGCCGTAGCCGCAGCCGCCGCGTGCGACGACGATCTCGCCTTCGCGCCGGAGACGCCCGACACCTTCGTCGTGCAGGCCTTTCTCTTCGCCGGGGAGCCGGTCACCGAGGTCACCGTGACGGGGGTGTTGCCCATCGACGTCGATTCCACCGCCGTGGCCGCCCCGATCGCGGACGCGCGCATCACGATCATCCGAGACGGCGCACGGTTCGATCTGGTGCCCACGGAGGGTGGTCCGGGCCGGTATCACTATCCCGGCGACGACCTGCCGGTCGAGGTGGGGGATGTCTTCGCCCTGGAGGCTTCCTACGGCGACCGCACCGCGACCGCGGAGACGGTGGTTCCGGTTCCGCCGCAGGGACTGTCGCTGTCCGCGACCGTCCTGGCTCCCCCGCAGTTCGGCGTCCGGGGCGGCGGCTTTCAGCCGGGCGCAGGGGAGGGCCTGATGGCGCGCTGGGAGAACTCCGCCAGCGCACTTCACTACGTGGTGGTCGACAACATCGAGGCGGAACCGGCGCCCTTCGCCGAGAGCCCGTTCGGAGGAGGATTCGCCCGGCGTCTCGTCCAGCGCCCGACCGCGAGCGACAGCGCGCTCGTAAGCGCTCGTTCGCTCTCGTACTTCGGTCGCCATCGGGTGAAGCTCTACCGGGTCAACGAGGAGTACGCCGACCTCTACGAAGGTCTCAACCAGGATTCCCGGGATCTCAACGAACCCCCGTCGAACGTGCGGGGGGCGCTGGGCGTGTTCTCGGCGTTCAGCGCCGACAGCGCGTTCTTCGAGGTGCGGTGACGGCGTCCTGAGCAAGTCCTGGATCGGGCCGGGGGCAGTCTCGCGGGACCCGTCACCGAATGCGGGCCGCGGGGCCAACCTTGTCCGGCGCCGTTGGCCACGTCCATCATTAGGGATGAGGGGACGGTCTCAACATCGAGGGTTGCGAGAGAGCGCGCGCGCCTGCGCGCCGGTTCGCGACCGTCGGTCCGCGCGTCATCCGATTCGATCCGGCATCCTGCTGGTGCTCCTGACATCTCCCGCGTTCACACCCGTCGGGCTTGCGGGCCAGGCGGAAGCCGCGATCGTCGGCCAGGTGCCGCGCTGGTCCGTGGAGGGCAGCCTGGGCTCGCGTCTGGTGGGGACGCTGTACGACGAGTTCGTCACCCGGAAGACCCTCGCCGACCTGCCGAGCCAGACGCGGTGGAAGGAGACCGCCAGCCTGGGCCCGGAGGCGCGAGTTGTGCTGCGGCACAATCCCGTCGGGGGCGCGGGTCTCTACCTGACGCTGCTCGCCGGCCACTCGGGAACCGTCGCCCGCTATTCCGGTGCGCTCTCACCGCCCGAGGACATTTCGCGCAGCACGAACTACTACGGCGTCGGCTTCGGTCTCGGCATGAAGCTGTCGGAGTGGGACCGCGGGCGGGGCCTGCTGGCGTACAACCTGGGAACCGTCGCGCTCACTCAGACCATCGATCTGTCGCCGGGACATCGCGATGCGTTCGCGCAGATGGATGTGCAACATCCCGGGGAGATCCAGTGGACCTCGCGCACGTCCACGTCGTGGGGACTGGATCTGGGAGCATCGCTGCGCGTCCCCATCGGGGAGAATTCAGCGCTCCGTTTCTCGTTCCGGGACCTGGTGATCCCGGTCAACACGGCCCAGCTCGCGGCCCAGGAGCGGGACGACGTCAGATCGGTCTCCAGCGAACGGGTCGCCTTCAGCCTGGCGCCCTTCACCGCGCACCAGATGAGTCTGAGCGCCGGCTTCGAGTACGTCTTTTCCTGGGCCCCCCCGCGGCGGGATGTCGTGCGCGTGCTGCCGGAACGGGTCGATGTCGCGGTAGCCGATCCGGCGGTCGAGGCCGCGCTGGAAACCGCTGCGGCGGGGGATACGGCGCGGGCGGTCGCCTCCCTCGAACAGCGTGTCGCGCTGGTGCCGCAGGACGGTCTCGCATGGCGCGAACTGGCGCTGCTGCAGGCTCCGCGCGCCGAGTTCGATCCCACGGTGCGCGACCGGACGCTGGCCCATCTCGAACGTGCCCTCAACATGAACCCCGGGGACACGGAGCTGTTGCGGGCGTACGGCCGCATCCGCGGCATGGTGCAGCGGGAGGGACGGGTTCCGGAAGCCGTCGAGGTGCGCAGGCTCGAACTCTCCCGACTCGCCGTCCAGAGCGGAAACGACGGAAGCCTGCGGCTGTCCGGGGCCGCGCGCGGGCTCGGGGCCGACCCTCAGGGGACCTACCGCTACGCGATCACGGTAGAGGTGTTCGATGCCGGCGGCCGCATGCTGCGCGTCCGGCCCGGGCTGGACGAGGCCCGGGTGGATCCGGAAGGACGTCTGGTTCTTGAGGGAGATGGGGATCGGCTCCCCGTCCCGCTCGCCCTGGACCTCTTCCTCGTTCAGCCCGAACCCGGTATCCATTCGGTACGCCTGAGACTGACCAATCTGGAGTCGGAGGCCACGGTTGAGACCAGCGAGGGCTTCGAGGTGCCGGGGAGCTGACCGCGGATTCCCGGTCCCGTGAGAT
>JAJDVR010000038.1 GCA_022826025.1 Gemmatimonadota bacterium
GGCGCGGAGCGCCGCAACCAGCTCGGTGCCCACCTGGCCGCCGGCCCCGATCACCAGAGCCCGCTTCATGCGGCGGGCCTCCGTGATTCAGTCTGACTCGTCATGTGATTCACCTGTGCCGCCCGCCGTCATTGCTTCCGCCCGGGACGGCTGGGCCTCAGCTCGATCCGGCTGGGGAGAGCGTGCCCGGGATAGGCCAGCAGGTCCGTCACCGCCCGGGCGACGTCGCTCCCGTCCAGCTTCCAGTCGTGCGTGGCGGACTGGCCGCGGAAGCCGGTGTTGACGCTCCCGGGCATGATGAGGCTGACGCGGATGTTCCGGTGGCGCAGGTCGAGCATCATGGCCTCGGTCATCCCGAGCAGGCCGAATTTGCTGGCGTTGTACGCCGCCCCTCCGGCCAAGGCGTGCCGGCCCGCGAGCGAGCCGATGTTGATGATCCAGCCGCCGCCGCCGGCGACCAAATGGGGCACGGCGGCCCGGGAGCAGTAGAACACGCCGGCCAGATTGGTGTCGATCTGCGCGCGCCAGTCCTCGAGGGAAAGCTCGTCGATGGGAGCGAAGCGGCCCCAGCCGGCGTTGTTCACCAGGACGTCCAGCCGCCCGAAACGCTCCGCCGCGGAATCGATCAACCGCGCGCACGCCTCCGGATCGCGCACGTCGCACGCCATTCCGGCCGCGCGTCCGTCACCCAGCGCAGCCAGCTCGGCCGCCACCCGGCGGACATCGCCGTCCGTCCGGGCGCTGACAACGACATCGGCATCCCGGCGCGCGAGCTCCCTCGCGATCGCAAGCCCGATGCCCCGCGTGCTTCCCGTGACGACGCACACGGTTCCGGCGAGATTCCCGGTTCCACTCATCTCGTTTGCCGCCCTTCACGGGCTCCGGTAGCTTCTCCGAGCTTACTCACGGCATGCCTCGCACGCGCCATCAGATTCGAAGGTGGCCGCACGCGGCCCGGTAGAAACGGAGGGTCCGACACCCGTGGTCCAACACCCTTCCACAAGCGACGATCCCTGCGCGTGATGGACCGCCCGCGCACCGGAAGCGAGGCGCCGCCGCCGGACGGCCGGGTGGCGCTGGTCACGGGTGGGGCGGTGCGCGTCGGGCGTGCCATCACCCTGGCCCTGGCAGACGCGGGCTTCGACGTGGTCGTGGGGTATCACGGCTCGGCGGACGCGGCGCGGGAGGTTGTGGCGGAGGTCGAGGGCAGGGGACGGCGCGCGCACTCCGTCCGGGCCGACCTTGCAACGGGCGTCGGCGCGAGGACGCTGGCCGAGGCCGCGACAACCGCCTGGGGGCGCCTCGATTTGCTCGTCAACAATGCCTCCACCTTCCTTGCCACGCCGTTCGAAGAGGTCGGCGAGGAGGAATGGGACCAGGTGATGGCGGTCAACCTGAAGGCGCCCTTCCTGCTCATCCAGGCCACCGCGGCGGCGCTCGCCGCAAACGGGGGCAGCGTGGTCAACATCGTCGACCTGTCGGCGCTGAGGCCGTGGGCGCGCTATCCCCACCACTCCGTCTCCAAGGCCGCGCTCGCCCACCTCACCCGGGTGGCCGCGCGGTCGCTGGCGCCCCGGGTGCGGGTAAACGCGATCGCGCCCGGCTCGGTGCTCCCCGAGGAAGGCGCCACCCCGGAGGCCGTGCGGGCGACCGCGGCGCGCATCCCCCTCGGCGGCTGGGGATCGCCCGAGGATGTGGCGCGCGCGGTGCTGTTCCTCGACCGGTCGCCCTTCATGACCGGCGAGGTCATCGTGGTGGACGGGGGCGTGCACGGCGCCACCTGAGGCGCTCGACCGCACCGCTACGAGGCGCCGTTCTCCGCAGGGCCCCCGTGCGCCAGCCAGCGTTCCGCGTCCAGCGCGGCCATGCAGCCCGTCCCCGCGGCGCTCACCGCCTGGCGGTAGTAATCGTCCATCACGTCCCCGGCGGCGAACACGCCGGGCAGGGAGGTCTCCGTCCGCCACGGGGTGGGCAGCTCGATGTAGCCGTTTGCCTTGAGTTCAACCTGGCCGTTCAGAAACCCCGTGTTGGGGATGTGGCCGATGGCGACGAACATCCCGCCCGCCTCAAGCGTGTTTTTCTCCCCCGTGACCGTGTCCCTCAGCCGCAGCCCGGTGATCACCTCGTCGCCCAGGACCTCGGTCACCACCTTGTTCCACAGGAAGTCGATCTTGTCGTTGTCGAAGGCGCGCTGCTGCATGATCGCCGAGGCGCGCAGCTGGTCGCGCCGATGAATCACGATCACCCGGCCCGCGAACTTCGCCATGTAGGTGGCGTCCTCGATGGCGCTGTCGCCGCCGCCGACCACGGCCACGACCTGGCCGCGGAAGTACGGAAGCGCCCCGTCGCACACGGCGCACGCCGACACGCCGCCCCCGCTCTGGGCCAGGCGCTCTTCTCCGGGTACGCCCAGCCAGCGCGCGTTGGCCCCCGTGGCTACGATCACGGAATCGGCGAGAATCTCCTGGCCGCGTCCGGTCACGAGGCGCTTCGGCTGCCTCTCGAGCTCCACCTCGACCACATCATCGGTGATCACGCGCGTGTCGAAGCGCAGCGCCTGCTCGCGGAAGGCGTCCATCATCTCGGGGCCGGTCACGCCCTCCGGGAACCCGGGGTAGTTCTCGACGTCGGTCGTGAACATGAGCTGTCCACCGGGGATCATGGTGCGGCTGCCGGCACCCTCCACGACGAGCGGCGAGAGCGCGGCCCGCGCCGCGTAGATGGCCGCCGTCCATGCGGCCGGCCCGGACCCGATGATCACCACCCGTTCGTGCTTCGCTGTCATCTTCATCCCTTTTCCCGTATTCGAAAACCGAAAACCCGCAGCAGGGTGTCGGCTACTTGTCCTTGAAGATCTTGAGGTTGGTCGAGTGCCCGGGGTTAACGCGAGCGTTCGGGTCCACCCGGCGAATCGCGTTGTTCACGGCGATTGCCGCCTCGGCAAAGCCGGTGGCGATGAGGTCGAGCTTGCCCGGGTAGCTGACCAGGTCCCCGGCCGCGTAGACGCCCGGCCAGCTCGTCTCCATCAACTGGCCGACCACAATACGCTTCTTGTCTACTTCAAGCCCCCAGCTCTTGATCGGCCCCAGGTCCGGCTTGAAGCCGAGGAACGTCAGCACCGCATCTGCCTCGAAGGACTCCTCCGCATCGCTTCGGTTATCGAAGATGGTGCAGCCCTCGACTCTGCCGTTGCCGCGGATCTCCTTCACCTCCCAGAATATCCTCAGCTCCAACTCGCCCGAGCTGGCCGCTTCCTCGAGCCGGGCCACCGATGTCTCGTGCGCCCGGAAAACGGCCCGCCGGTGCACCATGACCAGCCGCTCGACGATGTCCTTCAGGACCAGTGCCCAATCCAGCGCGGAGTCTCCTCCTCCGACGAGCACGACCCGCTTGCCCCGGTAGACCTCGGGATCGCGCACCGAGTACTCGACCCCGTGGCCCAGAAGCTCCTCGTAGCCAGGGCACTTGAGCACCATGGGTTCGAAGGCGCCCTTGCCGCCGGCGATCAGCACCGTGCGGGTGCGGTACTCCGCCGAGGCGCCCTCGAGCACGAAGACGCCGTCCTCCTCGCGAAGCCCGCGCACCTCTTCGTCCAGGACCACTTCGGCGCCGAACTGGAGGCCCTGATCCACCAGCTCCCGGGCCAGGTTCTTGGCGCGCACCTTCGGGAAGCCGCCCACGTCGAAAATGAACTTCTCGGGATACAGGGCGGTGAGTTGCCCTCCCAGCTCAGGCAGCGAGTCGACGATGCGGCACGACATCCCGCGCATCCCGGCGTAGAAGGCGCCGAAAAGGCCGGTCGGGCCTCCCCCGATGATGGTCAGATCGACGATGTCCTTCATGGTCAGAAAATCGACAGGCGCACGTAGCGCCCCGGGTTCTCGCGGAAGTCCTCGAGCAGCAGGGTGAGCTGCGTGAGCACCGACTGCGTCTGCACGGCCACCGTGGAGTCGGCCAGCAGGTGGGCCAGGGTTCCCTCCCCGGTCTCCAGTTCGCGCCCGATGCGCTCGAAGCGGACCAGGGTGGAGTCGGCGTACTGGAGCGTGGTAGAGAGCCCGGTCGTCGTTTCGCGCAGATCGGTGGCGAGGCGCCGGAATTCGGCGGCGGTCACGCGGGTGTCGCCCACGATGGAGTCCACGACTCCACCCGAGAGCAGCCGCTCCACCTCGGCGAGCGTCCGGGTCGCCAGCGCCGCGGCCTCCTGGACCTCGCCGGTGGAGGTGCGAACGTTCTCGACCAGCTCTTCCACTGCCCCGATCTGGGCGTCGGCAAGCTCCGCCACCTGTTCGCTGACTCGGCCCACGTTCTCGATCACCAGCCTCAGGTTCTCGGCGGTCTCCTGGGTAAAGGCGACCTCGACCCGGTCGGTGATGGTGGCCAGGTTGTCGGCGATCTGGTCGGCGGTGGCGGTGAGGCGGGACAGGTCGGGGATGCTGAAACCGGCCAATACGGCGGAGTCCGAGGACTCAAAGAAGTCGAGGCGCGGGTGGGCGGAGCGCGATACGATCTCCGCGCCCCAGTCGCCGAACATCGATTCGGGGGCGATGAGCACGGCTGCGTCGGCGGGCAGCTGCACGTCGGTGTTGATGGCGAGGCCAACCCGCACCGCGGTTCCGTCCGGTTCGACGGCGATGCCGTTCACGCGTCCGATCGTCACTCCGCGCAGCTTCACGGAGGCGCCGTCCGGGAGCTGCCCCACGCCGCTGAAGAGCGCCTCGACCGTGGTCGTGCCCCGTGTCAGGCGATACCCGCGAAGCCAGAAGCTCCCTGCCACCGCGATCACGACGCTCAGAAGAATGACGACCCCGACCCACACCTCGTTGCGTCTCATGCCATCGTCTCCATCAGTTCCGGAGCCCCTTCGATGAACGACCTGACGACGGGGTCCCCGGAGATCCGGATCTCACCCGGCGCGCCGTGGGCCCGCACGCGCCCGTCGTACAGGAACGCCATGGAGTCGGCCACCTCGTAGGCGGTCCCGAGATCGTGCGTGACCACCAGTCCGGTGGCTCCGATCTCCTCCCGCAACCTGAGGATGAGTCGGCCGATCACCGTTGTCGTCACCGGATCAAGTCCCGTGGTGGGCTCGTCGTAGAGGAGATACCGGGGACGGGTTGCGATCGCGCGCGCGATCCCCGCCCGCTTACGCTGTCCCCCGGAGATCTCTGCCGGATAACGGTCTCCCAATCCTCCCAGGTCCACAAGCTCCAGGCACTCGGCGGCCCTCCTGCGGATGTCCCGGCGGCTCAGGCCGGGAATCCGGCGCAGCCCCATCTCCACGTTGTGGGCGAGCGTCATGGAGTCGAACAGCGCCGCGAACTGGAAGACATAGCCGACCCTGCGCCGCAGTGCGTACAGGGCCTCCTGTTCCAGCTCGGCGACCTCCCTGCCGTCGACGGTCACGCTTCCCCGGTCGGCGGCGAGCAGTCCCACGATATGCTTCAGCACGACCGATTTTCCCGCCCCGGAGGCACCGATCAGCGCTACCGTGGCCCCTCTGGGCACCTCCAGGTCGAAGCCGTCCAGCACGACCTTCTCGCCGAAGGCCTTGTGCACGCCGCGCAGACGGATCACAGCAGTACGGCGGCCCAGAAGGCGTCGAACACCAGGATCACCATGCTGCTTGCGACCACGGCCGAGGTAGCGGCGCGGCCCACACCGGCGGCCCCTCCCCGGGTGCGGAAGCCGAAGAAACATCCCAGCGACGTCACCGTCAAACCGAATGAGAACGACTTGATCACCGAAAAGACCACGTCGAAGGGCACGAAGAAGGTCTCGAGCCCGCGCACGAACTCGGGGGTGGACATCTCCAGAAGCTGGATGGCGGTCAGCCAGCCGGCCACGATCCCCAGCGCCGATGCCAGCAGGGTCACCGCCGGGAACATCACTGCGCCCGCGAGCACCCGGGGGAGCACCAGGTACGCAGCCGGATCGTACGCCATGGTTTCCAGCGCATCGATCTGCTCGGTGACCCGCATGGTGCCCAGCTCGGCGGCGATGCTCGCGCCCACCCGGCCCGCCAGCGCCAGCCCCGTCAGCACCGGTCCCAGCTCGATGATCATGGTCTTGCCCACCAGGCTGCCCACCAGGTACACGGGTACCGCGCCGGTGAAAGTGTAGGAAGCCTGCAGCGCCAGCACGATGCCGGTGAAGGCGGCGATGAAGAGCGCGATGGGCACCGAGGCGACACCGATGCGCATCATCTGTTCGAAGACCAGCTTTCCCCAGATGCGGACCGCGCGCAGGCTGCGGATGGTGTCCTGCATCAGGACGCCCCATTCGCCCACCGTCGCCGCGAAACGTAAGGCTGCGCGCCCGGTGGCGCCGACGAAGTCCAGCGTCTTGCCCGCCATATGCGTGAAGATAGGGGAAATCGGGGTGCAGGTGTCACCCGTGGGTACTCCGGTCGCCCCCGAAAATGTCCCCTTTGGCGTGCCGCCTACGGGGGCGGGGGGAGACCGTTTTCCAGCGTGAAGACGACCTCGTCGTTGCCGGTTGCCGGATGTCCGGAAGGCAGCGGGCACACGACCTGGACACGGGTCACTGCGGTCTGGACGGCGCTTACCGATACCTCGAAGTCGATGCCCTGCTCGGACGAGGTGATGCGTGTGCGTACCCGCTTCCCCGGAGTGGCCTGGCGAACGCAGGCGGGATTGCGGAAGAGGGTCTTGGTGGACTGCCTTCCCGACGCCAGCGAACGGGTCACGGTGATGCGCCTGAGCGAGTCGGGTTGGTAGCTGATCAGGTAGCGGAAGCCCCGCTGATCGCGTCCCCGACCCTTCCGGTTGTGCCTCGGCAAGCCACCTCCGATCCCTTGACCCCCTGAAACGGCCCGCTTAACATCCCGGCGACCCACCAGGGATGCAAGCCCCGCCTCAGCGTCCCGCCCCACTCCCGCCCACACCCCGCTCCACGCCATCCCGCCAGCGCCGCCGTGTGCACGGCCCGCGCCCTCCGTCCTTCCCATCGGAGTTCCCCCTTGGACATCGCCGAACTCAAGAGCAAGAAGGTCAGCGAGCTTCACGAACTGGCCAGCGAACTGCGCATCCCGAACTACTCCGGGCTGCGCAAGCAGGATCTCATTTTCCGCATCGAGCACAAGCTTCTCGACAGCGACGTCGTGCTTCGCGGAGAAGGCGTGCTCGAAATCCTCCCCGAGGGATACGGATTCCTGCGCTCGCAGAGCTGGAACTATCTCTACGGCCCCGATGACATTTACGTGAGTCCCTCGCAGATCAAGCGATTCGATCTGCGCACCGGCGACACCATCCTGGGCCAGGTGCGTCCCCCCAAGGAAGGTGAGCGCTACCTGGCGCTGCTCAAGGTGGAGAACGTCAACTTCGAGCCGCCCGACAAGGCGCGGCATCGGATGACGTTCGACAACCTGCGCCCGCGCTATCCCGACGAGCGCCTGCGGCTCGAGTGCTCCAGGCGCGACATGTCCACGCGCGTGGTGGACCTCGTCGCCCCCATCGGCAAGGGACAGCGCGGCCTGATCACATCCCCGCCCAAGGCGGGCAAGACGATGCTGCTGCAGAAGGTGGCCAACTCGATCAGCGAGAATCACCCCGAGGTGCACCTGATCGTGTTGCTCATCGATGAGCGGCCGGAGGAAGTCACCGACATGGAGGAGAACGTCGACGCCGAGGTGATCGCCTCAACCTTCGACGAGTCGGCGGACCGCCACACGCAAGTCGCGGAAATGGTGCTGGAGAAGGCCAAGCGGCTGGTCGAGCAAGGCAGGGATGTCGTGATCCTGCTCGACTCGATTACCCGCCTGGCGCGTGCCTACAACGTCACCGTGCCGCACTCGGGGAAAATCCTGTCGGGAGGCGTGGACTCCAACGCGCTGCACAAGCCGAAGAGGTTCTTCGGGGCCGCGCGCAACATCGAGGGCGGAGGGTCGTTCACCATCATCGCCACCGCCCTGATCGAGACCGGAAGCCGCATGGACGAGGTGATCTTCGAGGAGTTCAAGGGCACCGGCAACATGGAGCTGGTGCTCGACCGCAACATCGCAGACAAGCGCGTCTTCCCGGCCATCGACATCAACCGTTCCGGCACCCGCAAGGAAGAGCTGCTGCTGACCGAAACCGAGCGCAACCGGGTGTACCTGCTGCGCAACTTCCTCTCCGACATGCCGGTTTCCGAGGCCATCCAGTTCCTGATCGAACGGATGAACCGCACGGAGACGAACCAGGAGTTCCTGGATTCCATGCAGGCGGCGTAGGGAGCCGCCCACCGGCGTTTCCCTACGGTTGCGAGCAGGAGGGGAAGACGACCGAGCGGCCGAAGCTGGTCCACTCGCCGCACGGCCTGCCCGACCGCCAGGCGCCCCGCTCGGCCAGCGCGCCGCGCGTCCAGTACGACTCGTAGGCCCCGTCCAGTTCGCCGTTGGCGTAGTTCTCGCGCAGGGAGAGCAGTCCGGACTTGAAGTACATCTCCGCGGGTCCGTGCAGGACGCCGTCCCGGTAGCTCTCCCGGCCGGAGAGCCGGCCGTTCAGATGGAACCACTCGTGTACGCCGGTCCAGCGGCCGTCGACCAGGGTGCCGCGTTCGCGAACGATGTCCGGTGTCCACATGCGCACCACCGGGCCGCTGTAGGGTTCGAGGGTGCCCGGTTCGAGGTAGACGCCCGCGCGCTCGATGAGGCGGTCGAGGCTCGTCGCTTCCTGCCCGGCCGCCGGGGTGGCACCGTTAACCGTGGGAGCGACAACCGCCGCCACGGCCAGGAGGCCGAGCAGCTTCATCGCATTCCGGCGGGGTCGGCTACGGTCACCGCCACGTAGCCGTTGCTCCAGCAGCACTGGTTGCCCGCCGAGCTGTCGTTGGCGCTGAAGTTGTCCACGCGCGCGCGCAACAGGTATTCGCCGGGTGCCGTGAACGTTACCAGAGTGCTGGCTTCTCCGGTGCCGGGAACCGTGATCTGTTGGGGCTCGAAGATCACTTCCTCGGCCGGTCCCTGGAATTTGAACCAGGTGACCCGCACCTCGACATCCGTGTTCACGTTGTCGTCCGGGGAGCGCTCCGATACCTCCGACGCCCACAGGGTGAGAGAGAGCGGCTCGCCCACGGTCGCGGTGCGTGGCTCCGAATGCGCGCCCTGGATATACTGGCCCACCTCTCCGCCGTCTCCGAACCGCACGAGCGGGGGCACCGACCCCATCGCGCGCGGCCCGTAGTCGAGCTGGAGCGCATCGATCCCCACCCGGGCGGGGGTGGAGTAGGTTACGCCGTTGCTTGTGATGGTCCACACAACCCGCCGGCTGGTATCCGCGTAGCTCTCGGGCACGGTCACCGAAAAGACCCCCCGGTCGCGCCGGGGCCGCACCGGGAAGTGGGTGGGCTGGTCTCCGTCGAACTCGGCCGGCTCGATGAAGTTGTCGGGACCGAGCGGGATGTCGAGGATCTCCTCGGTGTTCAGGTTGAAGAAGCCGTAGGAGAAGGTGAAGGTACCGTCGTCATTCCGATACCAGCCCTCGAAGAAGGGCGCCACGGGCTCGCCTCTCGGCGGGATGGGCGCCAGCGGGAGTCGCTGCACCTGCTGCGCGCCCAGGGGGACCGCCGCCAGGACAGCGAGCGCCGTGGCGATGCCAAATCTCGGTTGCAGGGGTTTCATCTCTCTCTCCGAGCATCGACTGGACACGGTCGGCTATCGTGCGCCGTGCGCTACAATGGGGAAGGAGCCCCCACATGCGCGGTGAGCTCCTTCGTTGTCCTGACACCGGACCCGGCGCCCCTTGAGAGGAAGGCGCGGGGCCGGGCGGATTTCGTCAACGCGATCCGCTGCTGCCGTCGCTCACCACCCGCGCCTTGGCTTCACGCTCCTCGACGAGGCGTTCGTAGCCTTCGTCCGTCAGGTGGGTTATGGCGAGCCAGGCGTGCGACATCTCGTCGGTGGTGCGGTCGCCGCGCGCGTACCAGATCTCCGCGTCCGGGTTGAGCGGGTTGTCCGCGGTGTTGTCGTACCAGCCAGTCATGACCAGGACCGTTCCCTCGGGGAGCAGAGGAGCCGAATCGTCGCCGTAGATGTAGCTGTGGTGCCAGCGCGCGTCGAAATCGGTCACCATGCTGATCAGTTCCTCACGACCGTCCGGATAGATCGCCTTGATGGACATTGCGTGCAGGTGCACGTGCCCGTGCGGCTGGAAGCTGTCCAGGCGGACCGGGTGATCCCACCGCTTGAACCCCTGGGTCATCGCCGTGCCGCCCGGAGCCAGCGCGATGTCTCCCCGCAGGGGATAGAGGCGCAGGTCCTGCTCGAATTCGGGCGTGTATCCCTCCTCGTGGAACCAGATGCCGAGTTCAACCTGGTCGTCCGGCACCTCGTAGCCCATGGGATAGTAGTGGGCGTCCCACTCGATCAGGTCGTTCGCCAGCAGGAGGCGTCCGGCGTCGGCGGGAACGATCTCGCCGACCTTGCCCATGGCATACTCGGAGAGGCTGACCATACGCTGATACTCGCCTTCCTCGTTGAGCCTCAGCAGCCTCGGGATGGCGTGGTGCACCACCTGGCGGCCGGCGGGGAAGGAGGGCCGCGTCTCGAAGGCGCGCACCCAGCGGTCTTCGCCCAGCCCGGTCGGAACGCGAGGCCGCCACCAGGTGTCGCCGCCCTCGGCCGGAACCGTGAAGGGCTTCGACTTGATGACGTGGTCGGGGGGACCCAGGATGTGCTCAAGCTGCCACATCTGCCTGTCGGGCCACTCCACCGGAGGCGGCATGTCCGCCGGGTCGCCCTCGGGCGCGCCCGCGTCCACCCAGGCGACGATGGTCTCGATGTGCTCCTGCTCCAGGCGCCAGTCGTCCTTGATGTCCTGGATGCCCACGCCCACGTCGAGGTGGTAGGGCGGCATGAGGCGGCGCGATACCTGCTCGCGGATGCGGCGGGCGTAGCGGCGCACATCCCGGTAGGTCACGAACGACATCGGCGCCACCGACGACTCCCGATGGCAGATCTGGCAGTTCTCCTGCACGATGGGGGCGATGTCGCGGGCGAAGGTGATCTCCGGTTCGTCCCCGTTGGTCGACTGCGCCGCAAGGGCGCCGGGAACCAGCAGGGCGGCGCACAGCAGGGCAGGCGGCAGCGTGCGGCCGGAATACCGGGAGATGGTCATTTCGTCCTCCTGTCGGGCATCGTAACGCAGGGTCGCACCGGGGAGTGCGGCCGGCATGCAACTCTATTCGTCCAGTACGCTCTCGTACCTCGGATTCACGACGAACTGCTGGTCCTGAAAGATCTTTCTGTCCCACGGAAATATTACGGTGGAACCGGTCTCCAGCGCAAAATAATCGGGCTTGTAGCCCCGTGGCCGCACGAAGCAGGTCGCGGTACGGACTTCGGTGGGCCCGACGTCACGCACGGCCGCGAGCCCCAGCCGCAGGGTCTCTCCGGAAGTGGTGATCTCGTCCACGAGCAGCACCCGGCGGCCGGCGGCAACGCGGGGCGCCGCGTCGAGCACCTCGGGGCGCTCGCGGATCGAGTTGTCGGCCCTCCGGCGCGAGATCTTCATCGAGTGGAAGTCGAGACGCAGCATGGACGCGACGATGGCGCCCGGAATGACGCCCGCGCGCGCGATGCCGACGACCAGGTCGGGCCTGTGTTCGCGCGCTACCTTGAGCGCGAGCGCCCGGCACAGCTCCCCGAACATCTCCCAGGACACCTCCAGGTAATCTCCGGTCGGATCCGAGAAGCGGGGCTGGTTGTATCTGGATGGCATGTCGGCCCCATGATTGGATGCGAGGATGAGTTGCGTACGGGATGCGCCGGACGTGCATCCCGGCGCGGTTCAGGGCAGAGGAAGTTAGGACTAGTCGACGGGCCACGCCACCGAGCGGCGACGTGTCGCGCTCCCGGCAGGCAGCCGGCATTTTCAGCACGGGAAGGGTCACGCGACGGCCGACAGGAACCAGGAGCACATGACCAGCACCGACCAGACCGAAAACCCGCAGGCCCTGGCCGACGAGCGCCTGGAAGTCGCGCTTGAGAAGACGGGGGCGCGCGACCCGCGAGCCGTGTGCAGGGAGCGCCTGCGGCAACTGAAGAGCGTCGATGAGGCCGCCTTCGAGCAGGCGCTCGGCCACTATCGCGACCGGCTGGTCCCGGCGATTGCCGCGGGCGAAGAGCCCCTCACCGCCTGGGTGGAGTACGGCCGCACGATCGCGCGGCTCACGTTCCATGGAAGAACCGTCGCCATCGACCGGACGGGGCTGGCGCGCGAATACGCGACTCCGGCCGATCCGGAGGCGCTGGTGCTGCACCTGCCCGGGGGAGGGAAGGGACGCGCCCTGCTGGTGGCTCAACCGCGCGATCCGTCGCCGGCGCAGCAGGCGACTCGCGACCTGCTGGTTGACGGACGTTCCACCATGAGGGAAGGTTAGGCTGCCAGGGCATCCAGCGGAGTCGGGAATGGACGAGCAACGAGTTTACACGCCGCGCAACGTCGCCTGGAGCCCCCGCCCGGGGTGGGCCACCGTGCGTCTTGTGGGCACCTGCGCGGACCGCTCGCTCAGGCGTGGGCGGGTGGTGATGCATTCGCCGAGCGACGACTACCACTCGATCCCCGGGCACGACGAGGGCCTCGAGCCCGAACGAATCGTCATCGTGCTCGCGGAAGCCACCCACCTGATCGAGGACGACCTGCACCTGGTGCCCGAAGGCGCCGTGGTGGCGGTGGGCGAACCTCTGCCCTGACGCGCCGGGGAGCTTCCTCTCGGGAGCGTGCGGCGCCTCTGCCCGCAGGCCTTTCGCGGGTTCTTCCTACGCCGCGCCCGGCAGCCCCTCCCGAAAAGCGTCCGACAGCCGCTTCGCCACCGGCCCCACCCTGCCATCGCCGACCGGCTGCCCGTCGATCTCCACGATGGGATGAACCTCCGTGGTAGTGCCCGTCAGGAACGCCTCGCTCGCGGATGCAAGCTCCTCCACCGCGAGGGGGCGCAGCTCGACCGGGAGTCCCAGTCCGGCCGCCAGCTCGAGCACGTACTCACGGGTGATGCCGTGCAGGATCTGGTGGGTGGCCGGGTGGGTCACCAGCGCGCCGGCGCTCACCGCGAAGAAGTTGCTGTGTGCGCCTTCGATGGCGACCCCGTCGCGCACCAGGATGACGTCGTCCACCCCGGCGTCCACGGCCGCCTGCATGGCCAGGACGTTGGGCAGCAGGGCGATGCTCTTGATGTCGACCCGGGCCCAGCGCCGGTCCGGTGCGGTGATGGCGCGGTAGCCTCGCTCCCAGGTCTCGCTGGAAGGCCGCTGGTGCGGGCGTGCATACGCGTACACGGTGGGCCGCACGGCGTGCGGCGGGAAGTAGTGGGTGCGGGGAGCCGTTCCCCGCGTCACCTGCATGTAGACGTAGGCGAAGTCGGCGTCGGCCAGGCCGTTCAGCTCCAGCAGCCGCTGCTTGACGGCGGGCAGCCGGCCTGTGTCGTAGTCGATGCGCAGGGCCGCCAGGCCACGCGTCATGCGCGCCAGGTGTCGATCCCCGCGAAAGAAGCGTCCGCCGTACGCAGGGGTGACCTCGTAGATGCCGTCGGACAGGAGAAAGCCACGGTCGTCCGCGGCTACGCGGGCCTCGTCCCTCGGCAGGTACTCGCCGTTCAGATAGACGGTGTCCACGTCACGACCCGTCGTTTCTGCCCAGCCGCTCGAACTCCTCGAGGAGCTGCGCTTCCTGTATCGGCGCGACCGAAGCCGAAGACCCGGCGTCGGAATCCTCGGCTTCCGCGTCTTCCTCGGAGGGGGCGTCGCTGGGCCCCTCACCGGCGGTGAGCTGCCGGGGAGCCTCGGGCGCTCCTCCCGGGAGCAGCCCCATCTGTGCTTTCAGCGCCAGCAGGCGGTCGTCCAGCGCGGCACCCTCGCCGCCCGATTCCAGCCTCAGGAATTCATCCTCGAGCGAATCTCCGCTCAGTGCCTCGCTGACCTCCGCCTGAGCGAGGCTGCGGCGCTCCTCTTCCTCGATCTTGGCCGCCATGCGGTTGAACGCGTCGAACGCCGACTGGTCCGAGAGCCCGGACATGGTGGCGTGGATGCGCTTCTGCGCCTGGGCCCGCTTCTGCTTCGCGATCAGGAGGTTCCGCTTGCGCTTCGCCTCCTCGATCTTGTCGTTCAGGGTCCGAAGGGAGGCCTTGAGCTTCTCCGTCTCCTCTTTCTGCGCGCGCCAGGTCTGCTCCAGCGCCCCTGCGCGCTGGGTGTGCTCCTGCTGTCGGCTCAGAGCCTGCATGGCGAGATCGTCACGGCCCTCCCTCACGGCCAGCTCCGCCCGCTTCTGCCACGCCCGGGCCTGCTTGACCTCGGCATCGAGCTGGGCTCCGAGCTTGCGCTCGTCCGCGATCGCTCCCGCAACATCGCGCTTCGCCTTGGCGAGCTGGTCCCGCATGTCGAGGATGATCTGGTTGAGCATCTTCTCCGGGTTTTCCGCCTTCGCGATCAGATCGTTGATGTTCGACTTGATGAGCGTCGACAGCTTCTGGAAGATTCCCATGAGTTCAGCCCTCCATCGCCTGCGGTGCGCTGCTCGCCTGAGCAAGCTCGCGGATCCTGCCCATGTGACTCGACGCCGCGAGCTGAAGGCTCTCGATCGAGGCCTGCAGTTCGGTGAAGTCCAGGTTCTCCAGTTCGAGGGTGTCGGTGAGGATCAGCTCCCCCTCCTCGATTCCGTAGGCGCCGTGCACGATGTCGGTCGCGTTGAGTTCCAGCAGTGTGCGGTACAGCCCGGTGAGTTCGTCCTCCGGCTCTGCCGGAAGATCCATCATCTTGAGGCGCAGCACCAGCACGGGATCCGAGTGATGGACCACCACGCCCGCGCCTCCATTGTCGCCGTGTGCGAGGAACATGCCCTCGTCCACCTCTTGATAGTCCAGATCCATGCGGATCAGGAAGCCCTCGACATCCTCTCGACTTACCATGACTTCACTCCGTCTCCGGGGCGGGGAGCAGGTGGCTCTGCCGCTTCTGGTGTCAGCTTGCTCGTCGGGTGCGTACTGCCGGCCGCGATGCGACCGGAATGTCGCACCATCCGATGGCATAACCTATAACACTAGCAGACGCCAGGGAGCCGGGGCCAGTTTCGCAACGGGCTGCTGCCTACGCCCTCCGGCGCTCCCGGTTCCTGTCCGCCAGTACATCGGTCAGGAAGGCCCCCGTGTACGATGTCCGGTGCGCGGCGACCTCTTCGGGTGTCCCGGCGGCGACCACCCGTCCTCCGCCCGCGCCACCCTCCGGGCCGAGGTCGATGAGCCAGTCGGCGGTCTTGATCACGTGCAGGTTGTGCTCGATGACCACCACCGTGTTGCCGCGGTCCGCCAGGCGGTGCAGCACCTCCAGCAGGACACGCACGTCCTCGAAGTGCAGCCCCGTGGTGGGTTCGTCGAGGATGTACAGGGTCCTGCCGGTCGCGCGCTTGGAGAGTTCGCTCGCCAGCTTGACCCGCTGGGCCTCGCCGCCCGAGAGGGTCGTCGCCGGCTGGCCCAGCCGGACGTAGCCGAGCCCCACCTGCGCCAGCGTCCGGAGGCGGTTGCGAACGCGGGGCACGGCGTCGAAGAACTCGAGAGCTTCGGCGACCGGCATCGCGAGGACCTCGGCTATGTTCCGGCCCTTGTAGGCGATGTCGAGGGTCTCGCGATTGTAGCGCTGGCCCCGGCAGACGTCGCACGGCACATAGACGTCGGGCAGAAAGTGCATCTCGATCTTCACCAGCCCGTCGCCTTTGCACGACTCGCATCTGCCTCCCTTTACGTTGAAGGAGAAACGCCCCGGCCCGTACCCGCGCACCTGTGACTCGGGAAGGCTCGCGAAGAGTTCGCGGATGGGGGTGAAGAGGCCGGTGTAGGTTGCGGGATTGGAGCGCGGCGTCCGTCCGATGGGCGACTGGTTGACCTCGATGACCTTGTCGATCAGCTCGGCGCCGTGCACCTGGTCATGATCTCCCGGGAGGGCGACCGAGCGGTAGAAGCGGCGCGCCAGGGCGCGGTACAGGGTATGGTTCACCAGGGTGGACTTGCCCGACCCGCTGACCCCGGTGACCGCGACAAAACACCCCAGGGGGAACCCGACCGTCAGGTCGCGGAGATTGTGCTGGCGTGCGCCCTCCACCACGAGCCGGCGTTCGGGGTCGACGGGGCGCCGCCGCGGCGGCACGGGAATCTCGCGGGCGCCGCGCAGGTACGCGCCGGTGAGCGAGCGCGGATGGTTGACGACTTCCTGCACCGTCCCCGCGGCCACCACCTCGCCCCCTTGACGTCCGGCCCCCGGGCCCAGGTCGACGACGTGGTCGGCGGCGAGGATGGTGTCCTCATCGTGCTCAACCACCAGCACGGTGTTGCCCAGGTCGCGCAGCGACCGGAGCGTGTCGAGCAGGCCGTGGTTGTCGCGCGGATGCAAGCCGATCGACGGTTCATCCAGGATGTAGAGCACTCCCACCAGGCCGCTGCCGATCTGGGTCGCCAGGCGGATGCGCTGCGCCTCCCCCCCGGAGAGGGTGTCGGCCGAGCGGCCCAGGCTGAGGTAGTCGAGGCCCACGGCGGTCAGGAAGCGGAGACGGTTCTCGACCTCCTTGAGGATCGGACCGGCGATTTCGGCCGGGAGCGGCGGGCCGGGGGCCTGCTCGACGGTGTCGGAGCGCAGGCGGCCGGCCACCGGGAGCGAGCGCACGAAAGCCAGACACTCCGAGATGGGCAGCTCGATCACCTGGCCGATGGAGCGGCCGCCCAGGGTCACGGCCCGGGAGCGGGGACCGAGGCGCGTACCCTCGCACGCCTTGCACGGCAGCACCGACATGTAGGACTCGAGCTGGCCGCGCACGTAGTCCGACCCGGTCTCGCGGTAGCGCCGCTCGATGCTGGCGACCACGCCCTCCCACACGTCCTCGTAGTACCCCGCGGAGCCGGCCGACCGGTAGGGGAAGCGGATCTTCATGGGAGCCGAACCCCACAGGATGCCCTGGTGGACCTCGGGGTCCAGCGTGCTCCAGGGTTTGCGCGGGTCGAACTCGTAGGCCGCGGCCAGCCCGGGGATCACCGAGCGGCGCAGGTGCCCGGCGGGATCCCCCCAGGGGAGCACCACCCCCTCCATCACCGAGAGGCCGGGGTCGCCGAGCAGAAGCTGGGGGTTGACCTCCCGGCGCGTGCCCAGCCCCCCGCAGTCCTCGCACGCGCCGAACGGAGAGTTGAAGGAGAACTGGCGCGGTTCCAGCTCGGGCAGGCTGGTTCCGCATTCCACGCAGGCGTACTGCTCGCTGAAGAGCCGGGGGGCTTCTTCTCCGCGTATCCGCACCCCGACGACGCCCTCGGCTGTCGAGAGGGCGGTTTCGATCGAGTCGGCGAGGCGGCCGCGGTCGGAGCCCCGCACCGTGAGGCGGTCGACGACGATGGCGATATCGTGGTTCTCGTATCGATTGAGCGCGGGAGGATGGGAGAGGTCGTAGACCTGGCCATCGACGAGCGCCCGCACGAAGCCGGTGCGACGCGCCCGCTCGAACAGTTCGCGGAACTCGCCCTTGCGCCCGCGCACCAGGGGGGCGAGGACCTCGACCTGGCTGCCCGCCCACCGTTCCAGAAGCCCTTCCACGATCTGGGTGGCGCTCTGGCGCAGGACCGGCCTGCCGCACTCCGGACAGTGGGGCGTACCCGCGCGTGCCCACAGCAGGCGCAGGTAGTCGTAGATCTCGGTGACCGTGCCCACCGTCGAACGCGGGTTGCGGTTGACCGTCTTCTGCTCGATGGAGATCGCCGGCGACAGCCCCTCGATGGAGTCGACGTCGGGCTTCTCCATCAGGCCCAGGAACTGACGGGCGTAGGCGGAAAGCGATTCCACGTAGCGGCGTTGTCCCTCTGCGTAGATCGTGTCGAAGGCGAGGGAGGATTTGCCCGATCCCGACAGACCGGTGATGACGACGATGCGCTCGCGGGGCAGCTGCAGGTCGATGTTGCGGAGGTTGTGCTCGCGCGCTCCCCGGATGATCAGCGTGTCGCCGGTCATCGGCCCCACTCGCGATAGACGAACAGCCCCAGCGAATGTGCGTAGGTCGGGCCGCTCTGCTGGACCCCGAGCACGCCGCGGCGCAGGAGCGGATCCTCGGCGAAGCTCTCGAAGCCCCACAGATCGGCGAAGCGCCACTCCAGACGGGCGTTGGGGATGCGGGTACGCGTCTGGGTGGTGGTCCCGACCGGAGCCAGGTCGACGGACAGGAATACGTCGTCCCACAGGTAGCGGCCGAACTCTATCTGTGTGGAGGCGAGGGTCCCCAGCAGGCTGGGATTGGGGCCGAGGCGCTGCGTGGCCCGCTGGTTGGAAATGGCGAAATAGTCCACGAAACCGATCTCCTGCGCGACGGCCTCCTGGAACTCGTCCGCCAGCCGACCCAGGCCGAGCGACAGACCATCGGTGATGATCGCCCCGCCCAGCAGTGACGACTCGCCGGCACCCAGCAGTGCCGGGGGCCGGCCGAACACCAGGTAACTGACCAGTTCCGGTTCCTCGATGGGCGCGGCCGCGTCGCTGGTCAGCGACACCGAAGGAGCCACCAGGGTGCCGCCCACGTTGGCGATCACGTTGAGCGGGCTGTCTCCGGCACGCAGGCGGGCGACAGCCTGGATGTCCAGGTTCGGGTTTACGCCGGGAATGCCGATGAACTCGAGGGTTCCCTGCTGCACCACGAAGCGGCGGCCGAAGTAGTTGTACGATCCCCGGATGGCCGCGAGTTCCCCGACCGCCACGAAGCGGCGTGCCCCGCGGTCGTACTCGAGCTCCAGGTCGCCGTCGATCTCCATGTCGATCTGGCGGCTGCGCAGCCAGCTGTCGCTCTCCACGCTCAACTCGATGTCCGCGACCAGGTTGTCGAGGAAGGGATTCTGTCCGGCCTCGATGATGGGCAGCACCCCGGCCAGGGTGGTGTCCACGGCGGCGAAAAAGGTGGTGTCCGCCAGGTCCACGATGGTCTGGTAGCGCGCGAACTCGTCCAGGTAGAGGGTGCCCTGTTCGACGTCCAGGGCCCCCTGCACGACCGGGCTGCGATAGTCTCCGGTCAGGCGCAGCTGCCCGCTGACCACTCCCTCGATGTCGTAGCGGTTGACGGCCCTGAAGCTGGTTCCGTCGATGGCGAGGTCGAGGGCCGGGTCGCGCAGGGGGCGCAGGTGCAGCGACCCGTTCACCCGGGCGGGGCCACCGGAACGCAGACTGGCCGAGAGGGTGGCGCGCGCGTCCTCGGTGAACCCGAGAGCGGCTTCCACATCCGTGTACCGGACCCCCAGTTCCGGCAGTGCGAGGACTCCTCCGGTCAGAGACAGTTCACCGTTCGTGCGCACGTTTGCCGGGGGACCGGTGAGGCGCAGTTCTCCATCAACCAGGCCCTCGACGTCCTCGAGGCCGGGAATGACGCGCGACACGACCGCAAGCGGGAACTCCCGTGCAACGACGGCGATGTCCATCGGCTCATCAGGGAAGCGTACGGGCACCCGCTGGAGTTCCAGCGCCGCGGCCAGGGCGCCCCGGGCGGACAGGACCTGTGCCTCCTGGTTCCACGCCTCGACGTCACCGGTGATCCGGCGGTCCAGATACTCGAGTTCGCCCGCTACCCGGGTGAGGTCCACGTTGCCGTATCCCAGGCCGTCGGCCTGGAAGGAAGCCTCCATTCCAGGATCGTCCCCGGTTCCGGATACCCCCACGTCGAGGCTTACCACTCCGCGAAGGTTCCCTTCCTCCAGACTGGTCAGCTGCGCCACGTGGGTCAGGCGCTCCAGTGGGAGGGTGCGCACCACCAGCTCGAAGTCCGCCGGGCCGGGGCCGCGCGGGATGACGCCGTCGGCTTCGATCCTCATTCCGCCCAGGCCGGGACGCGTGAAGCTGAAGTCGTCGACCACGAAACGCTCGCTATCCCACAGGAGGCGCGCCGGCCCGCCGAGATTCCAGCGGCCGCCGGCGAAGCGGGTGGTGAGTTCGTCGAGGTGGAGTACTCCGCTGGCTGCGTCCGCCTGGTAGGTGGCGCGCGCCTGATAGCTCTCTTCGCCCGAGCGCTGCAGATCGGCGCGCAGCCGACCCTCGGATCGGGAAAGGTCCAGGTCGATGGCGGCAGAGTCGAAACCTCTGCCTTCGACCGCAAAGGAGCCGGCAAGGATCGAGGCGGTGAGCCGCCCATCGGTTCCCGGCAGGCCGTCGACGCGAAGGTCCAGCTCGGCCCGGCTGATCGCGTTGTCGCGAAAGCGAAAGCCTTCGATGGTGACGGCGCCCTCTGCCGCGAACCGGTCGACCGCGCCGCTCAGGGTGGCTTCGCCGGAGACGCGCCCATCGACTTCGATGTCCCTCAGCAGGGGAAGGGTGTCGGGATCGACACCCTCGAGGCGCAGCAACTCGATCTCCAGGCGCGACAACGTGTCGGCCGCGATGATCGGGCCGGCCATGAAGAAAGGCCGCAGGCCATCCAGCGATTCGCTGGTGAAAGCGACGCGGACCTCTCCGGGCGGGAGACCCTCCGCGAGACCCAGGTCTCCGGATGCGTCCAGAGTGCCAAGGCTGGTCACGGCGTGCAGCGTGTCCAGGGTGGCCGCGCCCGCTTCGAGGCCAAACGCCGACCTGGCCGAGTCCACACCAACCACCCCGACCACAGCGGAAGCGATGCGCACTCGCACGTCGGCTACGACCGAGTCGGGCTGGAGTCCGCGACCGTCCACGAACACGCCGCCGGTCACGATCGTGGGCTCCGGAAGCTCGGGCACGATGCGCGAAAGGTGGAAGTTGCGCACCTCCGTCTCGGCCCGGTAGCTGCGGCCGATGTCGCCCGCATCGAGGCGCGCGGTCATGGCGAGAGGCCCCGCCGGGGTCTCGAGGTCGACCTCGACCGTCAGGTCGGCGAGGGGTCCACGGGCGCTCACGCCACCCGTGACCTCGCCGGTCAGCGGCAGGGTCGGGAAGTACGCGCCCAACGCGGTGAACGACAGGGGCTGGAGGTCGCCGGACAGGTCCACGAACGTTGCGCCGTCCCCGCGTCCAACCGTGCCGCTGACGGTGACGTCCGACTGCGGGAGCCCCGCAGCCGCATGCGCCGCCGACGCGACGAAGTCGATTCCATCTGACAGGCGTCCTCCAGCCTCGATGTGGAGTGAACCCGAGCCTCCGATACTGACGCGCTCGTCCATCTCGCCCAGCAGGCTGTACTGGAATGGCATCGACGTGAGGGAAAAGCCGGTCACGCCCGGGTTCGGCCCGACATGCACCCGACCCCCGAATTGGAACCCGGAGGAGGCGCCGGCCCGGGCGGTCGCGACCGTCTCGAGGTCGCCCGAAACCTCCAGGTCCTCCGGCCTGCCCTGCATGCGCACGCCGCCGCTGAACGCACCCCGCCAGGGGAGCGGCGAGGTCAGCCACGGATCGAACGCGGCGGCACGCAGCTCCCGCAGGCCGAGGTCGCCGTCCAGGAGCATGGAATCCGGCGTGAGCGTCAGGGCGAGGCGACCCTCGAGTCCGCCGTCGGCGGTGCCAAGATCGAGGGAGGAGAACTCGAGCGACGTCAACCCCGGCCTCAGACCGAGGCCCAGTTCCAGGGATCCCCGGGCCGGAGGCAGCCCCGGAACCAGCCAGTGGATGTCCTCAAGCGCCGCCACCGGAGCGCTCAGGCTCGCGTTGACGCGCAGGTCCCCGTCCCAGGCGACCGCGCCCGTTCCCGACATTTCGGTCTCCGGGAGCCAGAGACGTTCGGCGTCGAAGGAGAGTCCGTCCTGCCGCACGAGGATCTGCCCGCGATAGTCGGCCAACTCGAACGGATCTTCGGTCATGCTCCCCTGCAGGGACAGCGCGAACACGTCGAGAGCCGTCTGCTCCGCTCCGAATTCCGCCTCCCGCAGCCGCCCGCGGATACGGCTGAAGCGCAGTTCACGCAGGAGGCCGTCGCCTCCCTCAGCCGGCACAACCCCCGTGCTTCCCGGAGGCGCGTCCGTTCCCACCCGCACGATGACGTCGCCATCGAACACCGAGACGTCGCGCAGGACCAGCCCGGGTTCCTCGTCCTCCGACCCGGACTGGAGGTTGAGCGCGGTGGCCGCTTCCCGGGGATCCGCAAGGATGCGGTTCCAATTCGACTCGTCCTCCCCGGGCCCGCGCTCGACCGTCACGACGGGATTCCACAGCTCCAGTCCGGCGAAGGCGAACTCCCCCCCGAACAGGCTCCGGAGCGAATAGCGAACGCGGATCGAGTCCGCGCGGAACGAAGCGGGTCGTCCAGTCTCCGCGAGGGTGACGCCGGAAAGCGTGGCCCCGGCGAGCAGGTTGGCGGAGCGGATCCCCGAGACCGCGATGTCCGCGCTCAGCCGTGCCGACGCCCGGCGGAGGACTTCTTCCAGAACGATGCGCTGGCCCGGCCGGGTGTATACCAGCGCCGCCGTCGCCGCACACAGGAGCGCGGCCAGTGAAAGCCCGCCGATCAGCAGAACCCGTCCGCCTCGGGCGCGCCGGAGGCTGGATCCCGCTCCGGTTTCCTCCAGAGGCCCTGTACCGGACATCAGAAGGCCTGTCCCAGAGAGAGATGGAGCTGAAGCCGGCTCAGCGACCAATCCGCGGATTCGCCGTACAGCACCGAGTGCGGAAGGATCTCGAGCCGGCCCGAACGAACGAAGTCGGGCGCGGCAGCCAGCCTGGCCTCGTCGTGATCGATGCCGGAATGGTAGGGCCGGATCCCGGACGTCAGGACGCGCTGTTCCTCGCCCCCGCTCAGCCGGTACGCCACGTCCAGCCGCAGAGGACCGATGGCGGTGAAGTAACGGACGCCCATCCCCGGGGCCCATGCGAGGTGCGCGAACTCCCGGGACCTGTCGTCGGACCAGACCTGGCCGAAGTCGAGAAACAGCGTTCCCTGCCAGTCTGCGGAGTTGAGCGGAAAGCGTACCTCGACGTTGCCCTCGAGCAGCCGACTGCCTCCCGTGGGATTTGACGTAAAGCGGTCGTCACCAAGGGTGCGCGGATCGCAGCTGAGGTCGATGATCTGATCCGGGGTACATGGCGCGGGGCCGCCGCCTCCGGGGTCCAGCAGCGTCTCCACGTCCACGAACAGCACGCGCGGGCCCAACTGATTGTGGGCGAAGCCGCGCACCGAGGTGGCGCCCCCCGAGTAGAACCGTTTCTGCGGGTGCGCGATCTCGGAGCCGACCTCCCGGCCCAGCGCTCCAAATCCGCCGGCGCGGAGCCGACCCCCCCGTATCCGCCCGGCCACGACCCAGCCTTCCAGGAATTCGCGGCTTCCGGATGCCTCGCCCACGGCCAGGTTGTAGGCGAAGTCGGAGCCTGTCAGGCGGGACGCGTGCTCGATCTCGGCGATCAGCGAGTATCTCGCGGCGGAACCGATGCCCGGCTCGATCTCCTCGTGCGCGAGGCGGATTCCCACGGGCGACAGCCAGTTGCTGCGCTGCAGCACGTCGATGCCCTCGAAATCGCATACCAGGAAGCTGGAGCAGAAGAAGATGTCCGCCGCGTCCAGCTTCCCCGCCGTCGGCTGGAAGAAGATCGTCTGCGAGCGTCCCGGCGCGCCCCCCCGGGTGACGGAGAGATCGACGCCCAGGCTCTGGCGGACGAAGAGGTCGGGCAGACTCTGTCGCTCCCAGAACAGGTTGGCGGCGAAGGTAGTGCGCAGCGAGAACAGGTGGGGCTGGGAGAACTGGGCCGACAGCGACCAGTTGTAGCGCCCGTAGGGACCGGTGCCGGCGTCGCGGCAGAGCGTGGAGTTGAGCGGGGAGTTCAGGATGTTGGAGAGCCGTCCGAGGAACTGCAGGCGGCGTCCGCCTCCGGAGAAATTCCGGCTGGTCCAGCTGGCCTCGGCGTTGACGCAGTCGGCCGTGCTCCAGCCGCCTCCCGCACGATATCGGTGAATGTCGCCCTCGACGACCGTGACCGATACGGGGATTACGCTGTCCGGCTGCGCGTCCAGTTCCTCCGTTACCGCGACATTGCTGAAGACCTCCATGCCGTAGAGGTTGCGCCGGGCCTCGAAAACGAGGTCGGCGTCGTAGGTGCTGCCTTCGCGGAAGGGAATCATGCCCAGTATGACGCCCTGATCCACTCTTTCGTTTCCCTCGATGGAGATGGCCCCGAAGCGTGCCGGAGCTCCCTTGAAGACATCGAAGTTGACCCGCGCGCGGTACGGCTGCGCGGCCGGAATCAGGATGTCGAGCAGGACTTCGGCGTGGGCGTACCCGGCGTTGCGCAACCGGATGGTGAGCGAATCACGGGCTGCCCCCAGTGCCATCTGATCGAGCGGTTCGCCCGCGCCCACCGGCAGATCGTCGAGGAGACCCAGGTCGCCGGGCGGATCAAGTCCGTTGAAGGCCAGGGAATCGATGAGCACCGGCCTTCCTTCGTCGATGTGGAACGTGATCCGAACCCCGTCCCCGTTCCGGTCGAGGCTCGGTTCGATGAGCGCCTCCCGGTATCCGTGCCGATAGTAGAAGAGCCGCAGGCGCACCACGTCGCGTTCGAATTCGCGCGGGCCCAGGAAGTGCTCGTCGATGGCGAACGAGCTCCCGGACCAGCAGAAGACGGAGAGCAGCCAATGCCGGCAGTCGGTCGACCGCGTCATGATGGAAGCGCCCAGCGCGCGATCGGAGAAGACGTCGTTGCCCTCGAAGCGAAGCGTCGTCACCTCGGCCAGTTGGCCCTGGAACGCCGCTGCGGGAACGGCGGTCGCAAGCAGGGCGGGGAGGAGCGCAAGGACCGTCCGGGTGCCCGCCGGGCAACTCCCCCGCCCGGCACCTCGCCGCTCTCGTTGCTCGCGCGGGTTCATCCACGGGCTGCCAGTCACGCGCCGCTCGCGGTACCTGGCGGCGATGGGTGCGCGAAGTCGTGGCGGGGGAAGGTCTCGCGCGCGACCGGCTGGAAACCGTCCGCCGAGGCAGAGCGCAGATACCGGGTCACCGCGATCCTGTCGTTCGTCACCCGCACCAGGTTGCAGCTGTTCTTTCCCTTCTCCCTTCCGCGCCCCCGGTCGGAAGCCGTGGTGCCGCTGCATACCAGCAGCACGGGCGAATCCGCTTCCCCCGGTCCGTTCGGAACGCCCACCGAGATGAAGGCGCGATGAAGGTGGCCGAAGAGCACCAGCTCCACGCCCATCCCGGCCAGCCGGTCCACGATGTGGCGGGCGCGGGGGAGGGCCGCGATGCGATCCCCGCCGGGCGCTCCGACCAGTGCGTGATGCACCACCAGAGCGCGCAGGCCCCCGTTCCCGGCCCGGGCGAACGCCGCCGCCGCGCGTTCCAGCTGCGCGTCGGCCACGTTGCCGTTCACGATGGTGCGATCGGGCGTGGTGGTGTTGAGCGCGACCACGACCGCTCCGCCGAGGTCGTGTGCGCTGTCGAGTTCGTCCGCGATCCAGCGCCGGTAGTTGCGGAAAGGGGCGGAGGCGCGCTCCCAGAGGCGGTACAGGGGTACGTCGTGGTTGCCGGGCGTGACCACCAGCGGGACCTGGGGAAGGCGCTTCAGGTACGCGGCCGCGGCCGCGTATTCGCGGTTCTTGGCACGCTGCGTAAAGTCCCCCGAGAGCGCGATCAGGTCGGGCGAGACGGAGTGCGCCAGCGTGAGGAAGTCCTTGGCTGCCGCAGGCGCGTGCGGTCGCCCGAAGTGCAGGTCCGAGCCGTGAAGGATGGTGAAAACACGGTCGGGATCGCTCACGGCGCCCTCGCCTTCTTCGGGCGCGACCCTCCCTTCCGGGAAGCGAGGCGGACCATCGCCGTCACCGCCGCCGCGATCAGCAGGAGGCTGATGACCTGCGCGATGGTCAGGCTGCCCAGGAAGCGGTCGTCCTTGGCGCGTACGAACTCGACCAGGAAACGGGCCGCCGAGGCCAGCGCCAGCCACAGCGCAAACACCCAGCCCGGAGGATGTGCGCTGTGCCGGAGACGCCAGACGATCGCGAAGATCACCAGCGCCATGGCGATCTCGTACAGCTGCGTGGGATGTACCGGCACGATCTGTCCGTAGGTCTCCACCAGCGCCGGATCCACCTCGATCCCGAAGCGCGCCAGGTTGTCCACCGAACTGGGGGGCGAGCCCTCCGGAAAGCGTATGCCCACCCATGAAGCCGTCGGGCGGCCGTAGTCGTCTCCGACCAGGAAGCATCCGAGTCGGCCCACCGCGTACGCCATCGCCATGGCCGGGGCGGTCAGATCGAGCGTCAGGCGCACGGGCAGACGAAGCCGCTTCATCTGGTACAGGACCGCTACCGTTCCGCCGAGGAAGCCCCCGTACCACACCAGCCCGCCGCGCGCGAAGAGGAAGCGCGGATTCTCGATGAGACTTGGGAAGTTGAGGAAGACGTAGTAGAGCTTGGCTCCGACGATTCCCCCGATCACCGCGGCGAACACGAGGTCCCAGGCACGGTCGGGATGGATGCCGGTTTCGCTCATGCGCGCGCGCAACAGATAGCCGGCCGCCAGGAAGGCGAGAAAGAGCATGACGCCGAAGGAAGTGACCGGCTCTCCGCCGAGCAGCGGCACCCATTCGGGAAAGCGAAACAGGATTGGATACACGATTCCCCAGCGGGTTCAGGGTGGCGTCGGGCCGGCGTGCACGGGATTCGGGCGTGCCGGCCCGCAGATGGTTGCGGCAGGGGCGGGCGTCATTCGCGCAGGCCGGGGAACGGGAGCGAAGCGTCGGCCGAGAGATCGAGGTCCGAGTTCTCGCCCAGGCCCAGGCGAAAGGCGGCCGCACGCGCGACCATGGCCCCGTTGTCCACCGACAACCGGGGAGTCGCGTGAAGGAGCTCGACCTCGGGGGGATGCCGCCGGCGCAACTCCCGGCGCAAGGCACTGTTGGCGGACACGCCCCCGGCCACCAGGATCCTGTCGGTGCCCGTGCGCTCCACCGCCTGCGCCGCCCGGGTCGCGAGGACGTCGTTGACCGCAGCCTGAAAGGACGCGGCCACGTGGGCGCGCTCGGCCTCGAGGCCGCCGTTGGCTTCGAGTTCGGCAACCTGGGTCGCGACGGCGGTCTTGAGCCCGCTGAAGGAGAAGTCCAGCGCCTTCGTCGCGTCCTGTTTTCCGGAGGACGCGAGCAGTGGCCGTGGGAACGAGTACCGGCCCGGGTCTCCCTCGGTCGCCAGCGCCTCGAGGGGAGCTCCGCCCGGATAGGGCAGCCCGAGCAGGCGCGCCACCTTGTCGAACGCTTCCCCGGCCGCGTCGTCGCGGGTCCGTCCCAGCAGTTGATACTTGCCCCAGGCGGTGGCGTGGAGGAGCAGGGTGTGTCCCCCGGAGACCAGAAGCGCCACGAAGGGTGGCTCCGCGGCGGGATCCTCGATGTGGGGAGCGAACAGGTGGGCCTCCATGTGGTGCACGCCCACGATGGGGACCCCTGAGGCGTAGGCGGCCGCCTTCGCCCAGCACACGCCCACCAGCAGGGCCCCGATCAGCCCGGGGCCGGCTGTGACGCCGATGCCGTCGAGCTCCGCCAGCATGCATCCGGCGTCGTCCAGCGCACGGCCCACGACGTCGTCCACCACCTGCAGATGAGCCCGCGCGGCGAGCTCCGGAACCACGCCGCCGTAGACGGCGTGCATGTCCTGGGAGAGGATCACGTGCGAGCGCAGATTGTGCGCGCCATGAAGCACGGCCGCGGAAGTCTCGTCGCAACTGGTCTCGATGCCGAGAACGAGGAGATCGCTCACCGGCCCTCGGCCCCCTCTCTGGCGGCCAGCTCGACCCGCACCTCGACCGTGTCCGGCGAGAAGCTGATCAACTCGCCCGAAATGCCGTTGCCGACCCCGACGCGAACCACCTGCGACCGCGCAATGCGCGACAGGTCCACGGGATCGAGGCGGATCGTGCGCAGCTCCGCGACCCGGCTCGCCGGCCCGATTACGCGAATGGAGGCGGGGGAGGCGGTGGGAGGCGCGATCAGCGTCAACTCGTCACGCGGCGCGCCGACCAGGGTGGGGGCGACGGGCACCTCCACGGCCACCATGGGTTCGAAGGCGATCGCGACCGCGGCCGGCTCCACGGCCTCGACGACCAATCCCTCGATGCCCTGCAGGCGCACCCAGTTGCGATCGATGACGAGGGACGTGTCGGCGGAGCCCACCGCATCCACCGGAACCATGATCGAGGGCTGGTTTCCGGCAAGACGCAGGAGTTGCCGGGCTGTGCCCGCAAGCCGAACCGTAGCGCTGGAGGGCGTCGGGGTGCCCGCGACCGCCCACTGGGGATCGTTCAGTTGCACGCGCACCGGCACGCCGTCGAACGCCCGGCGCTCCGGCTGCTCCATCTGCACCACAACCCAGAGGACGACGGCGAGTGCGAGCGCGGCAAGCATCGGCGTCGCGTTTGGCGCCGACTCGGATGCCTGCCATGGCAGCTTCAGCTTGCCAGCAGCCTCTGGATCAATTCGAGGTTTTCCGGGGAATCCCACTCGGTTGCTCCCGCGATCTTCTTGTAGATGACCCCGTCCTTGCCGATCAGGAAGGACTCGGGGACGCCAGTGGTTCGGTAGGTCTGCCGGATCCGCCCGGAGGCGTCGTGCAGGATCTGGAAGGTGAGCCCGTGCTCCTGGGCGAAGCGCGCCACGTCGCCGCCGATATTGCCCGCCTCATCGGGCTCGCCCATTGCTGCGTCCACGCTAACCGCGAGGATGTCGAACGGATCGCCTTCGAGTTGCTCGTAAAGGCGCTGCATCGAGGGCATCTCCACGATGCAGGGACCGCACCAGGTGGCCCAGATGTTGACCAGAACCACCCGGCCGCGGTGGTCCTCGAGGGAAACGGGGTTTCCCCGGAGGTCGGAGATCGTAAAGGCCGGTGCGTCGGCGCCCAGCCCGACTGGCTGAAACCGTCCCCGTCCCGCCCAGGCCATGAGGACGAGGGCGCCAGCGCCCAGCACGGCCACCAGATACGGAATGCGCGAAGGTCTGTGAGTCATGTCGGCGGCCTCTCGAAAACAGCGGATCGAACCTGTAACAGTATCACCCTTATCATGTTCGCACTCATGGTGATTGTTCCTGCGCCCCGGTGGTGTCGGTGCGGGGGAGCTCGACCGGCAGCAGCGCGCGGTCGCCGATCACCAGCCGCACCTCGGACCCCACCTCCACGGTGCTTGCCGGGGGCGGATCCTGGTCGATCACCACGCCCGGGTCCATTCCCGGAAGCGCGTCCAGTTCGATCTCGGTGACGAAGAGCCCGAGGGAATCGAGCAGGAGGAAGGCTTCCTCCTCGCTCTGCCCCAGCAGGAGCGGCATCTCCACCACCGGAGGCCCCAGGCTGATCGCGAGCCGCACTTCGAAGGGCAGGGTCACGCCAGTTCCCGCCTCCGGTTCCATGGCGACCACTTCGCCGGCGGGCTCCTCGTCCTCCACGGAGTCCACGGCGATTGAGAAGCCGTTCGCTCCGAGGAGGACGCGCGCCCGCTGCTCGTGTTGGCCGATCATGTCGGGAACGGCGCGGTGCTCCGGGCCCAGGCTGATGGCGAATTCAATGGCCGCTCCCGGAAGGGCGAGCTGGCCGGGCAGCGGGCTCTGGCCCAGGATGGAGCCGGTGACGGCGGAGGGGTGGTACATCGAGTCGACTGCGCCGAGCGCGAGCCCCGCCATGTCCGCGCGGCCGACGGCGTCCTCCAGGTCGAGTCCGATCAGATCGGGCACGCCCAGCAGATCCGGAGGCGGAGCGGGCACGGGGAATACGACCCGGGTGGCGACCACGTAGCCGAGACCGAACATCATGGCCACCAGAACCGTGCCGCCCAGCACGCGCCTGAAGGCGCCGGCCGGACGCCTCCGACGGGAACCCGGGCGTCTCTTCTTTCCCGTGGAACGCCGTTTGCGCCGGCCGCGACGCGCCGGCCTGCGCCGCCCGATCGAGCTTCCCAGCCTCATCGGACTCTCCGCATGCGCGCCGCGAAGGCGCCGTCGAAACCGGTGCTCTGCGGCAGGACGCGCAGGTGGCCGCGGTCGTCCAGAACGCGCGGATCCAGATCTCCGGGTGCATCCAGGCGGAATTCGGGGTGCCGGGTCAGGAATCCCTCCACGATTTCGTCGTTTTCTTCTGGCTCCAATGTACACGTGGAGTACACCAGAAGTCCCCCCGCGGGAACGGCACGGGATGCGCCCGCCAGGAGCCGGGACTGGACGCCGGCCAGGGTCGCGGGATCGGCCTCGGTCAGGCGCCATCTGGCGTCGGGGCGGCGAGCCAGGGTGCCCGTGCCGCTGCACGGCGCATCCACCAGGACGAGGTCGGCCCGGCGCACCGGTGTGGAGGCGGCGTCCGCGACCACAGCGCCCATACGGGCTCCGAGGCGCGAGGCGGCTGCGGTCACGAGCTTCAGGCGCGGTGGGGAAGGATCGGCTGCGAGCACGTACCCGGCGCGTTCCGAGAGCACCAGCGCCTTGCCCCCGGGTGCGGCGCACAGGTCGGCCACCAGGGCGCCCGGAGGCGGGTCGGCGTAGCGTGCCACCAGCGCGGCGCCGGGGTCCTGGATGACGCCGGGAACGGCGCTGAGCACGCGCGCCGGATCGGTACCGGCTGCGAGACGCAGGCAACCGGAGCCGAGCCCGGCTGCGGCTGCGGTCAGGCCGGCGACCCGCAGCCGGTCGAGGGCGGGTTCGAGTTCGATGCCCACAGGACGGAAAAAGAGCCCCGGCACACCGTTGTCATGTCGAAGGAGCGCCTCGGTGGCGGTGGCCCCCCAGCGCGCCAGCCAGCGTCGCACCAGCCATCGGGGATGGGAGTGCCAATGCGTGAGGTGGCCCTCGGGGTCGTTCTGGCGGCCGGGGAAGGCGTCCGCGGGCGATCCCGCGCGCGCCGAGGCGCGCAGGACGGCGTTGATCAGTCCTGCAGCCCTTCCCGCACCGGCCGCACGCGCGAGTTCCACCGTGGACGACACCGCCGCATACCCGGGAACGCCCTCCATGTAGTGCAGCTGGTACGCGCCCATGCGCAGCAGGTCGAGGACCGCCGGATCGAGCCGCTCGATCCTCCGGCGCGCGTGCACCGCGATCGTGTAGTCGAGGCGACCGCGCAGCCGTGCCACCCCGTAGACGAGGGCGTGCACCCAGTGCCGGTCGCGGGACGAAAGGGCGCCGGCGCGCGTGTCCAGAGCGCGGTCAAGGCGCTGACCCCGGGTGCAGGCGGCGAGCACCCGGAAGGCGACCCTTCTTGCATCGCGCGATCCGCCCGCGCCCATTCGCCGCCCCGCGCGTGCTACTCCGGCAGTGGCGGGGAGGAGGGGACCGCCACCTCGCGCGTGGGCATGCGACCGGCCAGGTACGCGAGCCGGCCCGCGACCACCGCCTCCCGCATCGCGGCCGCCATGCGCACGGGATCGCGGGCCGCGGCGATGGCGGTGTTCATGAGCACCCCGTCCACCCCCTGCTCCATGGTGAGGCAGGCATCCGAGGCGGTGCCCACCCCGGCGTCCACGACGATGGGGACGTCGCAGCGCTCCTTGATCGCGCGCACGTAATAGGGATTGAGCAGCCCGAGGCCGCTCCCGATGGGGCTCGCCAGGGGCATCACCGCCACGCACCCCGCGTCCTCCAGGCGAAGGGCGGTGATGAGGTCCTCGTTGGTGTAGGCCATCACCTTGAACCCCTCCGCCACGAGCACCCGGGCGGCATCGAGGGTCGCCTGGGTATCCGGGAGCAGGGTCGTCTCGTCACCGATCACCTCCAGCTTCAGCCACTCGTTGAACCCCGCGGCCCGCGCCAGCCTCGCATAGCGGATCGCGTCGTCGGCGGTGTAGCAGCCCGCGGTGTTGGCGAGGAGGAAGAACTCGCGCGGGTCGAGATGATGGAGGATGCCTTCCTCGCGGGTCCGGTCGAGATCCACCCGCCGCACCGCCACCGTCACCATGTCCGTGCCGCTGGCGCGGATGGCCCGCACCATGGTTTCGTTGTCGGGATACTTGCCGGTCCCCACGATCAGGCGGGAGGCGAACTCCCTGCTCCCGACCACGAACGGGGTGTCGGCGCTCGCGTGTTTCGACATCACCGCCTCTCGCTCCGTTCGCCGTAACTGGTATTTACTGACATATGCTGTTATCTACTGGGTTATCAGACTTGGCGGGGTAAGGGCGTCCAACCCCGCTCCCCGCGACCTCCCGACCGGCGGAGCATCATCCACCGCCTACGAAGTGGACCAGCTCCAGTTGGTCGCCCTCGCTCAGACGCACCGTGGCGTAGCTCTCGCGGGTGAGGATTTCCCGGTTGCATTCGACGACCACCATCCCGGGGACCAGGCCCAACTCGTCGAGGAGGCCGGACACGGTGATGTCCGCGGCCACCTCTCGTGCCTTTCCGTTCAGGCGGATGGTCACCTTGCCGTCCATTCCGGTGATCTTCCCTCCTCGGGCCACGAGTCCAGAAAACGCCTCACGCCATCCCCGGGCGATGGCGCGTCCCACACGGCGCGGATCACCGCCACTCCGCGGGCGCCGGCGGCGAGCACCTGTGGCGCCCGTGCGGCGGTGATGCCGCCGATGCCCACCACGGGGGCGCGGCCCGTGGCCGCGACGGCCCGTACCACGTCGATTCCGCCCGGCGCGATCCCCGCATGGGAAGGGGTCGCGAACACCGCTCCCGCAAAAAGATAATCGATCCGGCCGTCATCCCCACCGGCCTCGGCGGCCGAGTGGATCGAACGACCTGCATGGGCACCCGGTCCGAGAAGGCGGTGGGCGACCGACGCGGACAACGAACGGCCGCCGAGGTGAACCCGGTTGATGCCGAGCACCAGCGCCACGTCCACGCGGTCGTTGACCACCAGCCAGGCGCCGGTGCGGCGCGCGGGCCGGATCAGGTCGGCGGCGGCCCGGTAGAGCGCGCGCCCCGAGGTGCGCGGCCCGCGCACATGGAGGGCGACCCGGGCGCCGCCCGCTTCCAGCACCTCCAGGGCGGCTGCCGGAAAGTCCGTCCGCGCCAGGATGCGGTCGTCGGTGACGACGTGCAGCCGCGGCATCATCGCAACCGCTGCCCCGGGCGGGCCGCCCGGCCCCGCAGCCAGTCGCGGGCGGGCATGCGCCGTTTGCCGGCAGGCTGCACCTCGCCCACCTCCACCGAGCCCTCCCCGGTCGCGACGCGGAACCCGTGGCCGGGGTCCGCCGCGATCACGGTGCCGGGTCCTGGCCCCTCTCCTCCCGGAGGTGCATCGCCCTCGACCACGCGCGGGCGGAAAAGCTTGAGGGGGCTGCCGTCCAGCTCGCTCCATGCTCCGGGCACTGCGTCCATGGCGCGCATCCAACGAGCCACCTTCTCTGCGGGCCGAGCCCACTCCACCCGGGCGTCCCGGCGGGAGAGACTGGGCGCGAAGGTAGCACGCGCATGGTCCTGGGGGTGCTCTTCGAGCGCGCCTTCCTCCATCATCCCCATGGCGCGCACCAGCCCGCCGCCGCCCATCCGCGCGAGCCGTTCGTAGAGTTCGCTCGCCGTCTCGTCCGGGAGGATGTCCGTCCTCTCCTGGTGCAGGAT
>JAJDVR010000111.1 GCA_022826025.1 Gemmatimonadota bacterium
CCCGCTCTCGCTGGACGAGCAGGAGGCGGTCCATCTGTTCGAGTCCATCCCGGTGGCCAACACCGTCCTCCAGCTCGACATCGGCGGCGGGGAGACGTTGCGCACGCTGGTGCGCGAGATCCAGACCCATCCGTTTCGCCCGGACGTGCTCCACGTCGACTTCATGCGTCTGCGCCGCGGAATCGCGGTCGAACTGAACGTGCCGATCTCACTTTCCGGCACTCCGGCCGGGACCCGCGCCGGCGGTCGCCTGGACATCGCCGTGCACGAAGCGCACGTGCGCTGCACGCCCGCAAGGATACCGGAGTCGATCGAGGCCGACATCTCGCAATTGGGCATCGGAGAGTCGCTCAGGCTCGGCGACATCGCCCTCCCCGAGGACGTCGAGCTGCTCTCCAGCCCGGATACCCTGGTGTGTCACATCGCGACATCCTGGGCGCCTGAAGAGGAGGAAGAGGCTCCGGAAGTCGGTGAGGTCGAAGAGGCCGGCGAGGATGTCGAGGAATCCTAGTTGAAGGTCATCGTGGGCCTCGGGAATCCGGGACCCCGTTATGACGCCACGCGCCACAACGTGGGATGGTGGGCGATCGACCGGCTGGCGTACGACTGGGACCTCGGGCCCTTCGAGAGGACGGATGCCTCGCTGCTGGCCGACGGCGTCGTCGATGACCACGCCGTGCACCTGGTGAAGCCGGTCACTTACGTGAACCGGAGCGGGGCCGCGCTGGCGCCCTACCTCGATGCGGCTGAATTCGGCTTCGGGGAGGACCTTCTGGTCGTAGCCGACGATGTCAACCTCGACGTCGGGCGGTTGCGTTTCCGGCGCGGAGGCGGCGCCGGCGGACACAAGGGTCTCCGGTCGGTGGCCGGCGTGCTCGGCAGCCGGGACTACCCCCGGCTGCGAATAGGCGTGGGCGCCCGTCCCGAACACATGGATCTGGCGGATTGGGTGCTCTCGCCGATGGAAGAGGATGACGAGGGGGAGGTGGTCGCCCTGCTGGACGAGCTGCCCGCCGCCGCCCGACTGTGGATGAACGAGGGCATCGAGCCCGTGATGAACGCCTACAACCGATGACCCGCCCCCGCGACGGCGGGAACTGAACCGCCACCCTCACCAGAAGCAGATCAGATGAACGACTTGGTACCCCTTGCGAACTGGGCCTGGATGTTCGGCGTCCTCGGGCTCGCGGCGGCCGGCGGCGTCTTCGCCTACCTGCGACGGCAGGACCCGGGCTCGGCTGTGATGGTCGATCTCGCCGACCAGATCCACGACGGAGCGATGGCGTTCCTGCGCCGCGAGTACACGGTGCTGGCCGGGTTCGTCGTGCTGGTCGCCATCCTCCTGGCGGTGGCCCCGATTCCGGGCTGGACCTGGGTGGCCTACGTGGCGGGCGCCGCCTCCTCGGTGCTCGCCGGCTTCTTCGGCATGAAGGCGGCCACGCGCGCCAACGTGCGCACCTCGGCCGCGGCCAGCAGCGAGGGCCAGGGCAAGGCGCTCCGCATCGCCTTTGCCGGGGGCGCGGTCATGGGTCTCTCGGTGGCGGCACTGGGGCTGCTCGGAACAGGGATCTTCTACTGGGTCTTCGCAGCGGGCGCCATTCCCGGCACCAGCGACTTCCCGCGCTTCTCCGAGATCATCGCCGGCTTCGCGATGGGAGCCAGTTCGATCGCGCTCTTCGCGCGCGTGGGCGGCGGCATCTTCACCAAGGCGGCGGACGTGGGCGCGGACCTGGTGGGCAAGGTCGAGGCGGGCATCCCGGAGGACGATCCGCGCAACCCCGCCACCATCGCCGACAACGTGGGCGACAACGTCGGCGACGTGGCCGGCATGGGCGCCGACATCTTCGAGTCCTACGTCGGGTCCATCATCGCGACCATCGCCATAGCGGCGACCTCCCAGCTCACCTCCGCGAGCATCGCGGAGACGGTAGCCCTGCCCCTGCTTACGGTGATGGCGGGGCTGGTCGCCTCGCTGCTCGGCATCGCCGCCATGAAGGTCCTGGAGCGCAGCAGCCCGGCCGGCGCCCTGCGCAACGTCACCTTCGTCGCCGCGGGCCTCTTCCTGGTGACGATGTACCTGATCGTCGGGTCGCTCGACCTGCAGCTGGCCGACGGAGACACCGCGTACTCCCCGATGGGGCCGTTCTGGGCGATCCTCGCGGGGACCCTGGTGGGGATCTTCATCGGGCTGGCGACCGAGTACTACACGGCCGGCAAGCCGGTGCACCGAATCGCCAGCGCGAGCGACACCGGTTCCGCCACCAACATGATTACCGGGCTGGCGGTGGGCATGGAGTCCACGGTGATCCCGGTGCTGCTCATCTGCCTCGCGATCTTCGTGTCGTTCATGGCGGCGGGGCTGTACGGCATCGGCATCGCCGCCGTCGGCATGCTGGCCACCGTGGGCGTGACCATGTCCGTGGACGCCTACGGGCCCGTCGCGGACAACGCCGGCGGCATCTCCGAGATGAGCGGCCTCGGGGAGGAGACCCGCAGGATCACCGACTCGCTGGACGCGATCGGCAACACGACCGCGGCGATCGGCAAGGGCTTCGCCATCGGGTCGGCGGCGCTCACCGCTCTCGCCCTCTTCTCCGCCTATACAACCAAGGTCGGCCTGCAGGAGACCGGGATCAGCATCGTCGATCCGCTGGTCGTGATCGGACTCTTCCTGGGCGCGGCGCTGCCCTTCCTGGTGGCGGCGCTCACCATGACCGCCGTGGGGCGCGCGGCGGCCGGAATGGTTGCCGAGGTGCGCCGCCAGTTCCGCGAGATCCCCGGCATCATGGAGGGCCGCAGCAAACCCGACTCGGCCCGCTGCGTGGACATCTCCACCCGCGCGGCGCTGCGCGAGATGATTCTCCCGGGGGTCATCGCCGTGCTGTCGCCGGTCGTGGTCGGCCGCTTTCTCGGTGTGGAGGCGCTGGGGGGACTGCTCGCCGGCGCGACGGTGACCGGCGTGCTCATGGCGCTCTTCATGGCCAACGCGGGCGGCGCCTGGGACAACGCGAAGAAGTACATCGAGGGCGGGGCGATGGGCGGCAAGGGCTCGGAGCCCCACAAGGCGGCGGTCGTGGGAGACACCGTCGGGGATCCCTTCAAGGATACCTCCGGTCCCTCGCTCAACATCCTCATCAAGCTGATGAGCGTGGTCGCCCTCGTGCTGGCGCCCTGGTTCGTGCGCGTGCACGGAGAGGGCGGAGTCGGGATGTCGTGGATGCGGGACCTCCTGGAGATCTTCCTCGGATAGCCCCCCTGCCTGCCCTCGGAGCCTGAGCCCATGAACCGCGAGCCGACCTTCGAAAACGCCCTGGCTTTCGCCGGAGATCTGATCCGCATTCCGTCGATGAGCGGGGAGGAGGGCGAAGTCGCCGCCCGTCTCCAGGAGGAAATGCGCGTGCTGGGCTTCGACCGGGTGGAGGTCGACGGGCTGGGCAGCGTCGCCGGAGTCGTCAGGGGAAGGGGAGATGCGCCCCCGGTGATGCTCTCCTGCCACCTGGACGTGGTGGCCGAGGGGGCGCACGAGGAGTGGGAGCACCCGCCCTTCTGCGGCGATGTCGTGGACGGCCATCTGCACGGCCGCGGGGCGATGGACATCAAGGGCCCCATGGCGCTCCAGGTCTACGCGGCCGCCGCCCTCGCGGACCGCGCGCCCGGCGACGTGATCGTGGGGCAGGTGGTGTACGAGGAGCGGGGCGGCTGGGGCATGGAGAACCTGGTGCGGTCGGGCCTGGTGAACCCCGCGGCGGTGATCATCGGCGAGTCGACGTACGGCGATATCGCTCTGGGTCACCGCGGGCGCGCGCAGCTCGAGGTCGTGATCCGCGGCCTCGCCAGCCATGCCAGCGCCCCTGACCGCGCCCGCAACGCGCTCGACCTTCTGCCCGGCGTGCTGACCGGGGTCGCCGGCCTCGCGCGGCGGCAGGAGTCCGATCCCGTTCTGGGGCCCGCCAGCCTCGCGCCCACCGACGTCCGGGTGCGCCCCGAGAGCCCGAACGTCATCCCCGACGAAGTGATCGTGGTGCTCGACTGGCGCATCCTGCCCACCGATACCGAGGCGAGCCTCATCGGGCGCGTCGAGGACGCCATCGCCGAGGTGCTCCCGGATGTTCCGGCCGGCTACGCCATCGAGTGCCGCCTCGCCTCGGAGCGCCAGACCTCCTACACGGGCCGCTCCGCCGACCGCAACCTGCTCACGCCGGGCTTCCTCATGGAACCCGACCACGCGGTGGTGACGGCGGCCGCGAGAGCGGTGGGACGCCGCGGCGACCCTGACACGGCCGCACACTGCCGTCCCTGGACCTTCGCCACCGACGGCGGATGGACCTGCGGCGTGTTCGGCATTCCGACCATCGGCTTCGCCCCCGGGGAGGAACGCTACGCGCACACCAACCGTGAACGTCTCGACGTCGAGGAGGCTCGCTGGGCGTTCAGCCGCCATAAGTCGCTGATCCTCGCGGTGCAGAAGGCGGCGGCGAAGAGCTGACGTTCTGCGGCTCGACCCGCTCCTCGCCGGAAGCCCCCGGGTTGAAGCTCGGGTCAGGAGGGGTATATTCCCTTGCCGATCCCGCCTCGGCCCCGGAGGGAATCTTCTCGCGGACAGCCCTCCCGGGAGCGAGGCCCGTCAACACGCGGACCATGGGAGAGACCATGCGCGACTACGAACTCGTTGTGATTTTCCACCCCGCCCTGGGCGAGGATGCCATCCAGCAGAAGCTGGAGCGATTCCACGGCCTGGTATCCGGCGGGGACGCCGAAATCACGGTCGTGGACCACTGGGGCGGCCGCCGGCTCGCCTACCCCATCCAGAAGCAGAGCACCGGCTACTACGTCGTAACCCAGTTCGCCGGCGACCCCACCGACCTGCCCGAGCTGGAGCGCATCATGAAGCTCGACGAGGGCGTGCTCCGGTATCTCATCGTCGTCAACGAGGGCCAGCCATCCACGGGCATGTCCGTCGTGGCCGAGGCCCCGGCGGCCTCCGGTGCCTCCGACGAGTCCGGCGAGGCGGACGATGCCGACGACCGGCAAAAGGACGGGGAACAGGAAGATGACGCCCCGGCGCGTACGAGCCCGCCGGAGTTCTCCGGGGGACGCGGTCACCGGCGGCGCATCGAAGGCCCTCCGATCACCATCCTGAACTACAAGGATGTAGCCACCTTGTCGCGCTTCGTCACCGAGCAGGGCAAGCTGCTCCCCCGGCGCACGACCCGCGTGGCCGCCGGACTTCAGCGCAAGCTCGGAAGAGCGGTGAAGCGGGCGCGCTACCTGGCTCTGCTTCCCTACGTGCGCCGTCACGACGGCTAGTATCGCCCGTGGTCCGGGCGAGGACCCCGTTGCGGGGCTGGGGACGAGCGGGGGCACTCTTTTTCGCCACCCTGGTTTTCTCCGTCTTTGCCCCCATCGTCCTGGTGTTGATCCCGTTTGCCTGTCTCGTCTTCAGCACACCCGCAAAACGGGCCTTTCCCGTGATGGCCGGCGCTATGGGGATGGTGGTCGTCCTGGCCGGCGCCACCCGATCCGGATTGTGGTACGTGGAGCGTGGATGGACGATCATCCTGGGCGGCTGTTTTGCCGCCGTGACACTACGGTGGCCGGAACGGAAGTTCCTGCCCCGTGCGCTGCTGGCCCTCGCGATTTCCGGTGCCGGCGCATGGGCCGCACTGGGGCTGAGCCCCCGGCGCTGGGCAATCATCGACCGGATGGTGGCGACCCGGCTGCGCGACGGAGTGAGCACGTCCCTGGAAGCGCTGCGCGTCCTCCGGGACGGTGCTCCGCTACCCGGGACCGTGATCGGCACGGTCTTCCAGGCGGCAGAGTGGCAGAGCAACCTGTTCCCGGCGATGCTCGGACTGTCTTCTCTGGCCGCGCTGGGCACCGCATGGTGGCTCTACGTTCGCCTGGTGCAGGAGCGCTGGGACGGACTCGGCGCGCTGCGCGACTTCCGGTTCGACGACCAGCTGGTGTGGCTGCTGGTCGCAGGTGCGGCGCTGTTCATCCTGCAACCCGACGGCGCCGCGGGCCGGATGGGACTGAACCTGCTTGCCTTCATCAGCGCGCTCTACGCGTTGCGCGGCGCCGGCGTGGCGGTCACCCTGACCCGCGGCGTGTCGCCTCTGGGATGGGTCCTGCTTGCGCTCGCGTTTCTGCTGCTGGCGCCTTTCCTTTTCGCGGCGGCACTGCTGATCGGGCTGGGCGACACCTGGGTGGACATCCGCGCACGGGCCCGACGAACCTGACCGAAGACCACCGGCCCGCGTGGCGCCTCAGGGCGCGGGCCCGCATGTTTCGACAAACCAGGAGTGGATGGTGAAACTGATCCTCAAGGAATCCGTGGACCGCCTCGGGGAACCGGGCGATGTCGTGAACGTGAAGCCCGGGTACGCCCGCAATTTCCTGCTGCCCCGCGGCCTCGCCTACGAAGCATCCGCGGCCAATGTCCGTCGCCTGGAGCGGGAGCGGCGCAGCGCGGAGGAGCGGGCGCGCAAGGACTATCTGGAGGCGCGCCGGCGCGCCTCCAGGCTGGAGGGCATGCACCTAGTGTTCCGGGCACGCGCCGGCGAGTCCGAAAAGCTGTTCGGCTCGGTCACGGCGGCGGACATCGCCGAACGCGCGGTCGGCTCGGGGTTGGACTTCGTTCTCGACAAGAGGCACGTCATGCTGTCCGAACCCATCAAGATGCTTGGCGACTTCGAAGTCCCGATCAGGCTCCACGCGGAAGTGGAAGTCAATGTGACCGTGCACGTGGAAAGGACGAGCTGAGCCCGCCGGGCGCCTGTCGCATGGTCGACGCTGCCTCCTCCGGCGATTCCCGTCTCCCGTCCGCGGTCCGTCGGGCGGCCCAGCTGACGCTCGAACGCAAGGCCAGCGACGTGGTCGTGCTCGACTTGCGCGGCATCTCCTCGGCGACCGATTACTTCCTGCTCGCCACCGGAACTTCCGATACCCAGGTGCGTTCGATCTCGGAGCACGTTACCCGGGAGCTGCGCAACGAGGGTACCCGCCCGGCGCACATCGAAGGGGGCCGGGAAGCCCGCTGGGTGTTGATCGACTACATCGATTTCGTAGTCCACATCTTTCACCCGGAGGTGCGGTCCTTCTATCAGCTGGAGGCGCTCTGGGGGGATGCGCCCCGGCATGAGCTGGCAGCAGACGGGGAGCACGGCCCGCCATGACCCCCCCTGCCACCCCATCCGCTCAAGCCGGACGGGGTCATTCCGCGCTGCAGCTGCAGCCCTTCGATTTTTCCCGGGACATCCCCTCCGGCCTCCTGGAACTCGACCTTCCCATCGACTCGGAGCCGGGGCGCGTCGTCGCGGTCCGGGCCAGCCCCGCGGCACGGCACCAGGATTGGGCCGCCCACGCCGCGGTGGCGATCGCGGGCAACTGGGCCTCCCGGGGAGCGCGCGTGCTGCTGGTCGACCTGTGTTTCGACGAGCCCCGTCTGCACCGGGCGTTCAACGCCGCGAATCTCGAGGGCATCACCGACGCCATCGAATACGGCGCTTCCCTGAAGCGAATCGCTCGCCCTGCCAACGACGAGGAGTTCTGGGTGGCAACGGCGGGGACTCTCGTGGCGAGCACGGACAGTCTGCTCCACCGGCCCGCGTGGCACCGGCTGCTTGCTGCCCTGGTCGAGGGGGGTGTCACGGTCGTCACCTATCAGGTTTCCGAATCGTCCGTCCATCCGCGCGGCACCCCTTCGATCGTGCTTGCCTGCAAGGGCGAGCCCATGGCGGCGCTGGGAAAGGTGGGGCTGAGGGATGCCGTCGCGCTGCTGGGCCCCGCGCCCAACGGTACTGCGGTCACAACGGTGACCGGGAAGGGAGAGAACCGCCTCGGCAGGCAGACCTACCGGGCTTCGCTGTGGGATCGATTCGATGACGACGCGGACGGGGAGAAACCCTCCGTGGCCGAAACGGAAGCGGAGGCACCCTCCGTCGGCGAAGGAGAGTCGGCTCCGGCAGCTCCGGCGTCCGCCACCAGGCAGCCCCGGGCCGGCGCAGGGCCCGGAACCGGCTCCCGAGGCCGAGGTCGCGGCCTCAGCGTATCGGCGATCGCGGTGCTCGTCCTGTTCGCCGCGGCGATGGTCCTGATGGGGGTCAACAATGCCGGGATCGCCGACGTGCCCGGAGCCGACCGTCTCTGGGAACTTTTCGAGAACCTCCTGGCGTGGGTGAGCCGGTTCTTCGCCCGATGAAGCTTGCCTCGCTGAGACTGCACGGGTTCAAGTCGTTCCCCGAGCGCACGGACATCGTGTTCCACGAGGGCATCACCGCGATCGTGGGCCCGAACGGATGCGGCAAATCCAACATCAGCGACGCGGTTCGCTGGGTGCTGGGCGAGCAGCGGCCCACGGTTGTACGGGGCTCACGCATGGAAGAGGTGATTTTCCAGGGCACGGTCAATCGGCGGCCGATCAACCGCGGATCTGTCGTCCTCCGGGTCACCAACGAGGACGGCGTGCTCCCGGTTCCCTTCGGGGAGGTCGAAATCGGGCGCACCGTCTATCGCGACGGGGGGAGCGAGTATTCGATCAACCGCACCACCTGTCGCCTGCGCGATGTCCAGGAGCTTTGCCGGGACACCGGACTCGGCGCCAACGCCTACGCGATCATCGAGAGCCGAATGATCGACGCAATCCTGTCGGAACGGGCGGAGGAGCGCCGGGGGTTGTTCGAGGAGGCCGCGGGCATAGGCAAGTACAAGGACCGGAGCCGGATCGCGGGACGGCGGCTGGCCCGGGCCGAACTGGACCTGGAGCGGCTCGAGGACGTGATCGCCGAGGTGGCGACCAAGGTCCGTTCCCTGGCGCGGCAGAAGGGGAAGGCGCAGCGCTACGACGATCTGAGGAGGCGACGCCTCTCGGTCGAGGTGGCGGTGGTGTCGATGGACCTCGCGGGATTCGAGGATCGGCTGACCAGGGTCCGGGAGCTGCTCGCGCGCGAGGAGGAGGCGCGGCAGACGACGCTCATCGAGCTGCGGACCGCCGAGACCGAACGCGAGGCCTCGCGGGTGCGAAGGCTGGAGGCCGAGAAGTCGCGCGCGGACGCCGCCGTGGTGCTGGACAGCATCCAGAAAGACCTGGTGCGCTGGGAGCGGGACCTGGCGGTCGCGCGTGAGCGCATCGTCTACGCGGAGCGGCGGCTCGGGCAGATCGGCGAGGATCGGGACACGGCGCGCACGCGCGCCGGCGAACTGGCGAGCGAACTGGCGGAGCTGCAGAGATCGCGCGCCCGAATCGCGGCCGAGCTGGCCGAAGTGGGTGTGGATTCGCGGCAGGCGCGGCAGGTTACGGCGCGCAGCCGGGAACGGCTCCGACGCGCACGCGCGACGCTCGCGGAGGTGCGCGGCAAGGAACGGAGACTGCTGCGCCGGGTGGCCAGCATGGAGGGAACCGTCGCCGCCTCGCGCACCCGGCTGGACGAATTGCGCCGGCGTCTGGTCCGGCTCGAGGAGCGGGCCTCCCAGACCGAGCTCGAACTGACCGGGATGCGCCGGGAGGGCGGGGAGTCCGACGACCGGATGGTCCGCCTGGAGGCCTCCGTCGCGCGGGTGCGCGAAGGGGTGAACGAGGGGCTGCAGGACTTCGCGGAGGCACGCACCGCGCAGACGCGGGCGCGAGCGGCGGAGTTGGAGGCGGCGGACCACGCTTCCGCCCTCGAGGCCCGCCGGACCGCCCTCGAGACCATGGAACGGGAGGGAGCGGGCTACGAACCCGTGGTGCGAGCGGCGCGCGAGGCCCATCCGAACCTGGTTCTGGGGACGCTGTCACAGTGCATGGCAGGTCCGGCCGGGGCGCTTGCGGCTGCGGAATCATATCTCGGCCATCTGGCCCAGGCGCTGCTGGTGGAGGACGACGAAGCCGCCGCGCGCCTGCGCCGGTGGTTCGCCGAGAAGTGGACGGAGGGCGGAGGGATCGTGCTGCTCCGGCTGGACGAGGCCGGCGAACCGGGTCCGCCGGGGTCGCTGCTTGGCGAACTCCGTCCGGAGGGCCCGGGCGCCTCCTGGGTGCGGGTGCTGCTGGCCGGAGTGGAACGCGCCGAGGCATTGAACTCCTCCGGCGGGACCGGAGCGCCCGGGCATGACCACGCCGTCGCCTCGGTGGACGCGCGCGGCGTGCTGGTCGTCGGAAACCCCGCCGGGACCGCCGGCCTCCTCGAACGCCGCGGCAAGCTCGCGGCCCTCGAGGAGGCCGCCGGCGCCGCTGCCCGGGAGGCCTCCCGCGCCCGGGAGGCGCGCGCGGCGGCGCAGGCGCGCGTCGAGCAGGCGGAGAAGGTGCTAGAGGAGCGGCGCGCGGCCCTGACCCGCGCGGAAGACGACCTCCGCGCCGCCCGCGCGGACCGGAACACGCACGACGACCGCCACACCCGCCTGACACGGGACAGCGACGATCTGGCGCGGCGCGTCCGCGACACCCGGGAGGCCATCGCCGCCGCGACCGGCCGGGGGGGCGCTGAGCAGGAGGAACTGCAGGAGCTGACCGCGGAAGCCGCTTCCCTGCGCCGTCGCGGAGAACGTGCGGCCGAGGTGCTGGAGGTGGCGGAGGGGGATTGGGAACGCGCGCGCGTGGAGGAGGCCCGGCTGGCCATCCAGTCGAACCAGCACAAGGGCGAACTGGCGCGCGCCGACGAGCGTCTGGGCGATCTCGGCAGGGCGGAGGCACAGGCCTCCTCACAGCTCGCGCGGCTGAAGAAGGAGGAAGCGCAGCTCGGTAACGAGCTGTCCCAGGCCCGGGCGCTGCTCGCCCGGGGTGGCGAGGCGGTCGAGCGGCTCTTCCAGCGGCGTGATCGCGCGCAGGAGAGGCTCGCGGAGGACGACGTGTCGCTCGAGCGGGCGAAGGAGGAGGTGAAGCAGGTGGACCGGAGGGTCGAAGCCGCGCGCGCGGCCGAGCGGGCCGCCTCCGACCGGCACCACGATCTGAACCTGGAGGAGCGGGAGCTCGGCGGGAAAATCGTCCTCATCCGCGAGCGCGTGGAGACGGAGTGGGCGCGACCCTTCGAGAAGCTGGTCGAAATGGCGGAGCCGGCGGAAGGAGAGCCCGGCGAGCTGAAGGAGGAGCTGGCCGGGCTCGTGCAGTCGATCGAACGCCTCGGGCCCGTCAACATGCTCGCCATCGAGGAGCACGCCGAGCAGAACGAGCGCCTGACCTTTCTTACCGGGCAGCGCGATGACCTGGAGCGGGCGCGCAATGACCTGCGCGCCGCCATCCGCGAGATCGACCAGACCGCCACCAGGCTCTTCCTCGAGACCTTCGAGGCCGCGCGCGAGAACTTTCGCAACATCCACCAGCGCCTGTTCGAGGGTGGAGAATGCGACCTGCGTCTGGGCGATCCCGAGGATCCGCTGAGCGGGCCGGTCGACATCCACGCCTCTCCCATGGGCAAGAGGACCCGACGCATCGATCTGCTGTCGGGGGGAGAGAGGGCGCTGACCGCGCTCGCGCTCCTCTTCGGCATCTACCTCGTGAAGCCCAGTCCGTTCTGCGTGCTCGATGAAGTGGATGCCCCGCTTGACGAGAACAACATCGACCGCTTCGTTCAGTTGCTGCGGGAGTTCAAGCAGCAGAGCCAGTTCGTGGTGATCACCCACAACCCGCGCACCATCGAAGCGGCCGACTGGATCTACGGGCTGACCATGGAGGAACCGGGGGTGAGTTCGGTGGTAGGGGTTCGTCTCGAAGCGGGTGCGTCTGCGTAACCACCTGAACCAACGAGACGGACATGCTCATCGTCATGAAGCACAACGCCACGGCCCGGGAGGTCCAGGGGGCCGTGGACACCATCCACGCGATGGGGTACCGGGCGCATCCAATGCCCGGCCGCCAGCGTACGGCAATCGGCCTGGTGGGGAATGACGGGCGAGTCGACAAGGCCCGCCTGGTGGGACTCCCGGGGGTCCTGGAGATCATCCCGGTCAGTCGTCCCTACAAGCAGGTGTCGCGAGAGTGGCGCGAGGACGACACCGTGGTGACGCTCGACAACGGCACCGCCATCGGCGGACGCGAGGTCGTGGTGATGGCCGGCCCCTGCTCGGTCGAGTCGGAGGGGCAGATCATGGAGGCGGCCGAGCGGGTGGCGGAGGCGGGGGCCACCATCCTGCGCGGCGGCGCCTACAAGCCGCGCACCTCGCCGTATTCGTTCCAGGGGCTGGAGGTCGAGGGCCTCAGGTTTCTGGCGCGCGCCCGCGCAGCCACCGGTCTCGCCATCGTGACCGAAGCCCTCGACGTGGCAAGCCTCGACGCGGTGGAGGAGTATGCCGACATCGTGCAGATCGGCGCCCGCAACATGCAGAACTACCCGCTGCTGCGGCGCGCGGGGCGATCGCCGCGGCCGGTCCTGCTGAAGCGCGGCCTCGCCGCGACCATCAAGGAGTTGCTGCTCGCCGCGGAGTACATCCTCTCCGAGGGCAACCGGAACATCATCCTGTGCGAACGGGGGGTGCGCAGCTTCGACACCGAAACCCGAAACCTGTTCGACCTGGCCGCGATCCCGGTGGTGCAGTCGCTCTCGCACCTGCCCATCATCGCCGATCCCAGCCACGGCACCGGCATTCGCGACAAGGTGACGCCCATGGCTCGCGCCGCGGTCGCCGCCGGGGCGGACGGCCTAATCGTGGAGGTGCATCCGGATCCGCCGAGGGCACTCTCGGATGGAGCCCAGTCGCTCTACCCGGAGCAGTTCGTCGAGATGATGGCGCAGGTGCGCGGGATCGCCGAGCACATCGGCCGTCCGCTGGTGGCGCCGCTCGCGGAGGCCCGCCAGATGGCGTGAGGGGGCTTCACATTCGGGATATTTTCGGTTACGGTATGCGGCAGGCTGGAGCCTTGCCCCGCCCCTCGGAGTGTGGCTTTGACGCACGACGAAGCGCGCATTCCGTCGACCGACCATGAATCGTACGCCACACCGCCCGTTCGTCGGAGTTGAGCCCTTCGACGCGTCCCACGGCGCCGGGTTTCGCGCCGGCGAAGACGAGACCCACACGGTGGAGTGCCGTGTGGTCGAGAATGGGGGCGCATTTCGCATCCACCGACCCCCGGACGCGGGTCGGCCGCCGCGCATCTGTTTCGTAGACGGGGTGCGCCGAACCGAGGCGCACCTCACGCGGACGAACCCCGCAGGCGAGACGACGACGGGGATCGCGGGCGCGTGGGGCGCGGGTGCAGTGCTGATCGAGCCGGGCAAACCTGCGGCGATCTCCCATGTGGCGACCGGGCGAGCAGTCATTTTCGCAGAGGGACACCAGGTGCGCCTGCGTCCACATGCGGGCGGATGGCGATGGGCGGCCCTTTCCGTTGAAAGCGACGAACCCGATGCCGCAACGCAGCACCTTCAGCGCATAATGCGAGACACTGAGGCCGAGGTTGCCGATCGGCTCCTCGCGGACGGGCGGCTGACCGTGTTCGACGGGCCACTCCACAGCATACGCCGGAGCCGCACGACCCCGGTGGTCGGATACGTCAAGACCCACCACCGCCGCACGCTTGCGATCGAGCAGTGGCAGAGGGTGCCGCGTGTCGGTGTGGGAGAAAGGTCTAGCATGTTTGCCATGAGGGACGATCTGTACGCGTGCTACATTCGCGTGGGCGATCCCGGTCCGTGGGCTGGGCCCTGGGCGGGAATCGCGCGTATCGAGGTGCCGGCGAGTGCCGGGCGCGACCAGGCCATTGCGACCGTGGACAGCGCCGCCCAGTGGCTCCCGGCCTTCGCGTCGGCGCTGCACCGGGATGCGCGGGCACCGGTCAACCTTGCGCCGGTCGGTCAGCTTGAGCGCCACCTTCACCACCTGCTTGGCGACTCCCGGCTCGCGCTGCGCGCCGTACGCGAGGCCGTCATGCAACTGAACCGCGAGGAGGAAGCCGCGTGAGCGACCAGGACGGCCGGATGACCGGAGACCAGGACGACAGCACGGTGCCGGATCGCCGGATCGGGTTGGTGGACGGCGCGCACGGCAGCAATTCGCGCGAGTTTCAGGTGGT
>JAJDVR010000082.1 GCA_022826025.1 Gemmatimonadota bacterium
GCCGCTGTTCACCTCCTTGGCGTGCGAGAGGACGATCCCGCCCTCCCCGCCGCGCCGGTCCGCCGGCAGCACGGCCAGCTCGTCCACCTGATTGGTGAACTGCGAGCCCGGCACCAGCGTGCCGTCCGGCAGCGCCAACCCCCCGAACTCGACCGTCTGCGTGAGCGCGGGCTGGATGTTGAACGCGCCGCTGCCGAGCCGGATGCCGGTGCCCGTCAGCCAGGTCCGCAGGGGATGCTCGAAGGGGTTGAGGTCGATGGACCAGTCGATGCCGAACTCCTCGGTCACGGCGCTCGACACCTCCGAAATCAGCACCTCGAGGTTGACTTGCGCCGGCATCGACAGCGAGATCGCATCGACGACGGTCATGCCGTCCGCCACCGCGCGCACGCCGCGCAGCACCCGTTCGGCGTGGGCGGGGCTCTGCGCGCTGCCCGTCACCACGAGGGTGCCCCCGATGGCGTCCACTTCGATCTCCGCGTCCTCGCCCCCGAGCCGTCGCGCCACCGCCCGGGCGAAGCCGGTCTCCGTCTGCACCCGGACCGTCCACGCCCCCAGCGGAGCCCCGGACCGATCGTGCACCTGGAGCGAAGTGATGCCGGGCTCCCGCCCCAGCAAGAACAACGACCGGGCATCGAGCACCTGCACGTCCGCGGTATCCGGGTCGGCAACGAGGGCCGTGCCGACATCCGCGTCGAAGCGCAGGGTCTTCGAGGCGCCCGGGGACAGCTCTATGGCGTTCTCGTCGGCCACCCCTTGGGCGCCCACTCCCGCCGCGAACACCAGTGCGAACGCGGCCAGATGCGCACGTCTGCAACGCTTCCATCCCGCCCACGGGAAACCCCAGCAGCCCGCAAGGCGCGCCGTGACCGGAACGCCGATGCACGCCCCCGGCAACGCCGGTGGCGCCCCGCCTTCCAGGTGGCTTCTCATGCGCCTTCGAGTGCGCCCGCGCCAGTGGGCCCGGTCTGTCCGCCGAGCACGGTGTTCTCCCCGGACAGGACGACGCTCTCGCTCTCGGCGCCCCGCAGGACCCGCAGGGTTGACCGGCGCTGCAAACCCGGGGCCACGACCTCGTCCATCCGTACCGGCACGCTCCAGGAGGGATCGCCGTCGCCGGACAGGAGGGAACGCATGGCGAGGGTGATGCTCCCCGCGGTCGTCGCCAGCGATAGCCGCTCGACATCGCGGGGCGTAACCTCCAGCGTGAAGGTATTGCCGAGCGACTCCGACGGCGCGGGCAGCCCGAATTGGCTCTCGGACGAGTCGTCGCCGTCCCCAAGGAATCCGATGCCCAACAAATGCTCCTCGGCCCGCGTGCCCCCCATTACCACGTCCGACCCGACCGCCAGCACCCGCGCGTCGCGCACGATGCGCTGTGCTGCCGGGCCCGGCGGCGCGCCGGCCAGCCCCGGCACGCTCGTGGCCACCAGGATCACGTCCACCCTGTCCCCGGGGAAGATCACCCGGGCGCTGGTGGTCGCGCCGTCGGCCTCCACCGTCACCGCCCGCGTCCCCGGCGCGAGCACCGCCGGCAGAAAGCCTCGGCCGCCGGGCGGTATGAACGCATGCGGCTGCAACGGCAATCCGGCCGGGGAACGGCGCACGACCACCGACCCCACCACCCTCGACAGATCCACCTCGCCCTCCTCGATGACGGCCGAAGCGTCGGAGAAGCGCCCGCGCCACTCCTGCCAATCCAGGTGCTCGCGCCGGATCAGCGCGCCCACCTCAAGATCCGCGAGGGCCACCAGCAGCGACACCTCCGCTTCCTCCTCGGGCTGCGGCTCCAGCACCGGCTCCACCGCACCGGCCAAGGCCAGCGGCTCGGGAACGGTCGCTGGCTCGGGTGCGGCGAGCGGCTCGGGCATGGCGACCACCGGCGGCGCCGCGTCCTCGACATCCTCGCCGCCGCCGAACAGCAGCGGCCCGATGCCGAACCAGGAGAGGACGCCGAAGGCCAGGGCGATGACGGCCGGAACGACGTTCCTGGCCCGCACGAACTGCAGATCGACCAGATCTCTCAGTGCCATGACAACCCTCCTAAACCGTCAGCGTTTTCCCGGACATCAAGCCGCGACCGCCCGCGCCAGCAGCAGCGTCGCCGCCGGCGGCGCGATCGCCCAGGCGAACGGAATCCCGCGCTCCCGGAAATCCCCTTGCGGGCGCGCCCAGGCAACGATCAGAAGGGCGAGGCCCAGGCACGCGGTGCCGAACAAGGCCATGGCCAAGTCGCGCGGACCGAGCCACAGCGCCAGTACGGCCAGCAGCTTCCCGTCTCCGGCGCCCAGCCAGCCCGCGAGATGCAGGACAAAGCCGAGCGCGAGCATGATTGCTCCGCACGCAAGCCCCGCCTGGGGCTCGTCCCCCACCGCCCCAGGCGCGAAGGCCCACGCCACACCCCAGAGCAGGGCCAGCCCACCCAGCAACCAGTGCGGAACCTCGCGGGAGCGCCAGTCCGTCCATAGAGAGAACACCGCCACTGCCGAGGCGGCGCAGGCCATCCACGCCGCCACGGCAGCTTTCGGCGGGACCGTCGCTTACGTCGTCTGGCCGGCCGTTCCCGCAGCTGACCTGGCGGTTTGGAGCTCGCTTTCGATATCGCTGAACAAGTCAGTAAAGGAGTCGCCCAACAGCGCAATGGCTGCCCCGACGATGCTGATCACCGCGATGGTGATGAGTGCGTACTCGACCGTCGAAACCGCACGGTGGCCCCGGGCGAATGCGGCCAGCGAGCGACCAAACTGGGCAAGGCGCGCACGAATCCGATCAACTCTAAACATCAAGGAACCCTTTTGCTGATCCACGACAAGCAGGCTTTTACTACTACACGCCAGAACATGCAATCAATCTGAATCAATCTGCGTTGGGCGATAAGGAGTCTCGCCAAAATAAGTTGTCCGATATGTGTCATGGCTTTGCTATGCTTGCGGGGATGGGGAGGTCGGCGCACGAGGCGGTGACGCAGGCATTGCGGGGGAAGTACGCGTCGCTGGCGCCGCTGCTGGACGAACGGG
>JAJDVR010000127.1 GCA_022826025.1 Gemmatimonadota bacterium
GTAGAGGCTGGTGTCGTGAAGGAACTGGGATCCCTGCAGGGTCACGCCCGCGTCGCCCCAGTCCTGCCGCTGCGAGAAGTCGACCTCGAAGGAGTGTTCGGCGCGCGTCTCCTGGTCCTCCCCGTATGTGGTGGTCTCGAAGTACTCCCGGTACGCCGCTCCGATGCGGTAGGATGCGGTCAGAGAGCGCCGGGTGGCTTCCTCGTAGGGGAAGAAGCTGTACTCGATGACCGGGGTCAGTTCGACCCGGACCCGCTGGTTGAATCGCGTCGTGCGCGCGGACTGCAGCTGCATCCCGGTCGACCAGTGGTCGGCGAGCGCGTAGACCGCGGTCTGGTTGAAGTTCCAGTCGATGCGGGTGTCCGAGAAATCGCCGTCGTCGAGCTCCACGAGAAGCCGGTTGTAGCTGGTCCGGATGTTGGTGCGCACCTTCCATGTCGGGGTGACCCGGGATATGGAGAAGCTGCCGGAGCTCTGCACTCTCCTGCGGGTCGACTCGCCATCGAACTCACCGCTGCCGTTGATGCGGAACACCCACAGGTCCCACCGGTCCTCGACCTCGGAGCGCGCGACCACGCGCTCGCCCGTCACGTCCCGCGGGGTGACGCTCACCAGGCTCACGATGTCGCGAAATCCGGCACTCGTGGCAAAGCTCGCCAGGCCGACACCCAGTGCGTGGGCGAACCCGTCCAGCTGTTCGCGCTCGGTGTCGGTGGGGGACGACTGGTACCGGACCGCGGACTCGTAGCCTTCGTAGGGGCCGGCGCCGAGGTAGTCGAAGCGAAACTCCCGGCCCCCGCTGCCGGTGCCCAGGCTGGTGATGATGACGTGCACGTCGGACGCGGCGGGATCGCGCACCCAGTTCACCCAGTCGATCTCGGTGCGGTAGTAATCGAGGTTGCACCTGGGGCCTGAGCAGTCGAAGAAGACGTTGGGTCGCTCCACGGGCGCGGCTTCTTCCTGGGCGAGGGCGTACGCCGGTGCCGGGAGCGCCGCCAGCAGGAGAAGGGGCGTCAGAGCCGGAAAAACGGCCCGCGGTCGGCGAGTTGAGCCTCGCATGGGGCCGCGAAGCGGAGCTCGGAGGAGCGGAGTAGGCAACGCGATGAGGATGACTGCTGAAGGACGCTCGGGTTCGGGGCCGTTGTGGCCGGGAGCCTGGCAGGCTCCACGGGCAGGGACCTCGGAAGATGCAATAGTGTTGAGCCCTGCGGTAGATGCCCGGCGAGGAGCGGGGCGCTACTGGCATTTCGCCCTCCCGCGCGCGCATCATGCATTACGTGCCCATGGCAGGCGTCATCGCTACCCTTGACGCTTCGCCCGTTCCCGTTTCGGAGGATCTCCCCATGCGCTGGCTACCACCCTGCTCCGGCTCCCGCGGCCTGTGCACTGCGGCCTCTGTTCTCGTCGCGGCAGCGGTCGCTTCGTGCGCGCCCGCCGGGGATGCTCCCCGCGCCGGGGAGGCGGCAACGGGCGCCAACCGCATGGTGGAGCTCCTGTCGAGCGGTGAGCCGGTTTTCGGCATCTTCTCCGGCGAGCACACGCCCGAGCAGGGCGCGCGTATGGCCCGCAACCGGGAGGCGGACTTCATCTTCTACTCCCTGGAGTCCGGGCCCTTCGACATTCCCGCCATGGAGGCCTACATGGAGGGGATGCGCGAGGGGGCCGGCGACTACGCGCCCCAGCCGGTGGCGCTGCGCATCCCGCCCATCCGGGACGGAGCCGACTCGGCTCGGGCGCGGGCGGGGGCGGGGCTGGACGCCGGCGCCCGTTCCATCGTGTATCCCCACGTGGAGAGCGTCGAGGAGGCCGCGCTGGCGGTGGGGGCGCTCGGAGACGCGGGCTGGCCGGAAAACCCGGACGGGAATCTGGTGAACATCCTGCTCATCGAGGACCAGGTCGGGATCGAGCGCGCGGCCGAGATCGTGCGCACCCCCGGGGTGAGCGTGGTAATCCCCGGCCCGGGCGATCTGCGGCGCGCCTACGAGGGCGACATGGAGGCGGTTGAGGCCGCCATCCAGACCGTCCTGGCGGAGTGCCTGGCGGCCGGCGTGGCCTGCGGCATCACCGCCGGGCCCGACGACATCGGTGAGCGCCTCGACCAGGGCTTCCGGTTCTTCATCGTCACTTCGCCGGAGGCGCTCACGGTCGGGCGCGCTCATGCCGGGCGGGCGGAGGCGGAGGTCGCGCGCGCGACCAGCACGATCGGGCTCTGGGAGCGCAACCTGGCCACCTTCGGGGTGTTCGTCCCGCCGGAGTTCGCCGGCGGCGCAGGGCCGGGCGGGGGCGGCAGGCCAGGGCCGGGCGCGGAGCCGGGGTCGGGCGCCGGGACGCGCGGACAGAGGGGACCGCCGCGATACACCGTCGAGGGTGGGCGTGAGCTGGCCCGCAACCCGCTCCTGGACTTCGTCTTCCTCAACCTGGAACGGAACTACGATCCGTCTGCGGTCGAGGCGATCGCCACCGGCCTGCGCTCCCCCGGCGCCGCGGGCCGCAAGACCCTGCTGGTGCGCATCCCCT
>JAJDVR010000007.1 GCA_022826025.1 Gemmatimonadota bacterium
CCACGGGATGGTCGTCGAGTAGTCGTCCCTGCCCGCCGCCGCCGATCAGTGTGCGGCGCGAGAGGTCCGGCGGTCCCGATCAGGGATCCGGGATCAGTTCCATCGTGGTCGTCACGTTCGTCTCCATCGTCATCCCGGCCATGTTCATGTCGAAGCTGGCGCGGGTCGACTGGCTCCGGAATCGGCCCTCGGCGAGGTCCACGACCATGGTGCCGGTCATGGTTCCGGTGGCGGTCATTCCCGCACCTCCCGCGTCCAGCTGCATGTCGATCGGACCCTCGAACGAGACGGTTGCGAGGCTGCCCTCGAGGCTGACGAAGGTGTAGGTCATTCCCACCTCCATCGACATCGATCCGCCGGGGCCCATGGGCAGACTCATGGGCGCGTCCATCGCCCAGGAGTCCCCCGGGTTGACCTCCTCCTCGGGAAACACGAAATAGCCTGCTTCCCGGAAGAGGTTCTCCGGGTTGAACCCGGGGACGTCCGGCCAGCCCTCGGTGTCAATGACGCCGAGCACATGGCCCCGTGTGTCCATTTCCGTGGTGATGGCACTCCCCGAAAAGTCCGGCATGTCCATCCCGGGCACGGGCATCGGCATTGCCGTGGAGGTCGAGTCGATGGTCGTCCGGAGTCGGATCACCCCGTCCGCCATGCCGACGACGGTCTGCGTCTGATACGTGCGCATGGTCATGACGGGGCTCGACGGCATCATCGGGTTCTCCACTTCCGCCTGCGTGGAGTGGGCGTAGCGGGACACCTGGCCCTCGGGTGGCGCGAGCCTCAGCAGAATCGGCGTGTCGAGCGGTACAGCCGGTGTGGGCGGGTCCTGCCCGTATGAGGCGACGGGGGTCGAGAACAGGAGGGCCGCGGCGGCTGCGGCCATGCACCATGCTGCCTTCATCGATCCTCCGCGTCGGACATTCCCGATGGGCTTCCGTAAGGTACCTTAATGCAGGTTGCCGGTGTCGGACATCCGGGTTACGGTTCGCCGACCGTCCGACAACAGCGTTGACGCGACCGTCAATTCCGTCCGCGAAGGTCACCACCGTCGCGTGGCTTCACGTTCCGCAAGGGGGACAGAAGACGGGATGAGCCTGCCCTTCCACCCGATCGTCGCCGGCTGGTTCACCGAGACCCTGGGGCCGCCGCTCCCCGCCCAGGAGCGCGCCTGGGCCGCCATCCGCGAGCGCAGGCACACCCTTCTCGCCGCCCCGACCGGGTCCGGCAAGACGCTGGCCGCCTTCCTGAACGCCATCGACGAGCTGCTGCGCGAAGGGCTCGAGCGCGGTCTCGAGAACGAGGTGCGCGTCCTCTACATCTCACCCCTCAAGGCGCTCAGCGCGGACATCCACAAGAACCTCGAGGAGCCGCTCGCCGCCATCCGCGAGCGCGCCGTGGGGGCCGGGCTGCCCGCCGTCCGCATCCGTTCCGCGGTGCGCACCGGCGATACGCCCTCCTCGCGCCGCGCCGCGATGCTGCGCACGCCCCCGCACATCCTGGTCACCACGCCCGAGTCGCTCTACCTGCTCCTGACTGCGGAGCGCAGCCGGGCGATGCTCGGCACGGTGCGCACGGTGATCGTGGACGAGATCCACGCGGTGATCGATTCGCGCCGCGGAGCGCACCTGGCGCTGAGCCTGGAGCGGCTGGGCCACGTCGTGGGCCGGCCCCTGCAGCGCATCGGGCTGTCGGCCACGCAGAAGCCGGTCAGCGAGGTCGCGCGCTTTCTGCTGGGCAGCCAGAGCCGGGACGCGGGCGGGCGCCCGGATGCGAAAACGGGACAGGGAGCGTCCAGCGCGCCGGATCCCGCAGCCCGGCTCTCCCGGGAAACCGGCTGCACCGTAATCGACGAGGGACACCGCCGCGCCATGGACCTGGCCATCGAGGTGCCGCCCTCACCGATGGAAGCGGTGATGTCCCACGAGGTATGGTCGGAGGTCTACGAGCGGCTGACCGAGTCGATCGAGGCCCACAGGACCACGCTCGTCTTCGTCAACACGCGCCGGATGGCGGAGCGGCTTGCGGCCCGGCTGACCGACCGGCTTGGGGAGGAAGCCGTCACCGCCCACCACGGCAGCCTCTCCAAGGAGGCGCGGCTGAGCGCCGAGGACCGGCTGCGCGCGGGCAGCCTGAAGGCGCTGGTGGCCACGGCGTCGCTCGAGCTCGGAATCGACATCGGGCACGTGGACCTGGTGTGCCAGATCGGCTCGCCGCGGTGGATCTCGACCTTCCTGCAGCGGGTGGGGCGGTCCGGCCACACCGTGCGCGGCACCCCCAGGGGCCGCCTGTTCCCGCTCTCGCGCGACGACCTGGTGGAGTGCGCGGCGCTCCTGCGCGCGGTGAACGAAGGGGAGCTGGACCGGCTGGTCATGATGCCGCAGCCGCTCGACGTGCTGGCGCAACAGACCGTGGCCGAGTCCGCGTGCGAGTCCTGGTCGGAGGATGAGCTGTTCGACCTCTGGCGCGGCGCGTACCCGTACCGCGAGCTGGCGCGCGAGCACTTCGACGAGGTGGTGCAGATGGTGGCCGAGGGCTTCGTCACCCGGCGCGGCCGGCGCGGGGCGCTGGTCCACCGGGACCGGGTCAACGGACGCATCAAGGGCCGGCGCGCGGCCCGCCTCACCGCGATCACGGCGGGGGGCGCCATCCCCGACAACGCCGACTACCGGGTGGTGCTCGACCCCGAGGAGACCTTCATCGGCACGCTCAACGAGGATTTCGCCATCGAGAGCTCCGCGGGCGACATCTTCCAGTTGGGCAACACCTCCTGGCGCATCCTCGCCGTCAATTCCGGGACGGTGCGGGTGGCGGACGCCCACGGGGAGCCCCCGACGATCCCGTTCTGGTTGGGAGAAGCCCCCGGGCGAAGCGCGGAGCTGTCGACTTCGGTGGCCCGGCTGCGCGCCGATGTCGAGGCGCACCTGGACGGGGAGGACGAGGATGCGGCCGCGAAGTGGCTCGAGGGGCTCGGGCTTTCCGGCTCGGCCGCGCGCCAGATCCAGCACTACCTGCGGGAGGCGAAGCACATTCTCGGGGCGCTGCCCACGCAGGAAACGCTGGTGCTCGAACGCTTCTTCGACGAGGCCGGGGGCATGCAGATGATCCTGCACGCTCCCTTCGGCTCGCGCGTGAACCGGGCGTGGGGGCTCGCGCTGCGCAAGAAGTTCTGCCGCCAGTTCAACTTCGAGCTCCAGGCCGCGGCGACCGAGGAGGGCGTGCTGCTCTCGCTCGGGCCGCAGCATTCCTTCCCGCTGGAGGATGTCTTCCGCTACGTGCACCCGGACACGCTCGAGCGGACGCTGGTGCAGGCGCTGATCGACTCGCCGGTCTTCCCGACGCGCTGGCGCTGGAACGCGACCATCTCGCTGGCGGTGTTGCGCAACCGCGCCGGGCGCAAGGTGCCGCCCCCGCTGCAGCGCATGGAGGCCGACGACCTGATGGCGGCGGCTTTTCCGGACGCGGCTGCGTGCCTGGAGAACATCGGCGGCGACCGCGAGATCCCCGATCATCCCCTGGTCCGGCAGACGATGCGCGATTGCCTCGAGGAGGCGATGGCGATGGGTGAACTGGACGGCGTGCTGCGCCGGGTGTTCGCGGGCGAGATAAACTACGTCACGCGCGACACCCCCGAGCCCTCGGTGCTCAGCCACGAGATCCTCAACTCGGCCCCGTATTCGTTCCTGGACGATGCCCCGCTGGAGGAGCGGCGAGCGCGCGCGGTGCAGACCCGGCGCGCGTTCGAGCCCTCGTCGGCGGATGAGCTGGGCGCGCTCGACCCGGCGGCGATCCAGCGCGTGCGCGAGGAGGTCTGGCCCGACCCGCGCGATGCGGACGAACTGCACGACGCGCTGCTGACGGCGGGGGTGCTGACGGCCGCGGAAGGGCACGAGGGGAACGGGGGAGGGGATGGACGTTCGTGGTTGGGCTTCTTCGAGGAGCTGAGCGCGACCGGGCGGGCGGGGCTGTTGAAGGTGGGTGGGGCCGTGGATGCGCGCGACGGCAGTCACGCCGGGGCTGGCGGCGGGCTCGGGCCCGATGCGGCCGCCTGGTGGGTGAGCGCCGAGCGGCTGCCGGAGGTGCTCGCCGTGGCCGGTCCGGAGGTGCGGCTCGAGCCGGCTCTGACACCGCCAGCCGACCTGGCTGCGCGCGAGTGGAGCCGGGAGGAGGCGGTGCGCGAGTTGGCGCGCGGGCGGCTCCAGTTGTGCGGTCCGGTCACGGCCGGCGAGATGGCCGCTACGCTCGCGGTGGGCGAACCGGAGGTGGAGGCGGCGCTGCTGGCGCTCGAGGCCGAGGGCTTCGTGCTGCGGGGGGCGTTCACCAGCCCGGACGCGGGGGTGGAGTGGTGCGAGCGCCGCCTGCTGGCCCGCATCCACCGTTACACCCTGAACCGGTTGCGGGCAGAGATCCGGCCCGTGTCGCAGGCCGACTTCATGCGCTTCCTGTTCGCGTGGCAGCGGGTCGCCGAGGGCGAGCAGGCGGCCGGGGTGGAGGGGCTGGCCGGCGTGCTCGCCCAGCTCGAGGGATTCGAGACCTGCGCGGGCGCGTGGGAGGCGGACGTGCTCGGCCGCCGGGTCGCGAGCTATGACCCCGGGCTGCTGGACACCGTCTGCCTGGCGGGCCGCGTCACCTGGGCACGCATCTCTCCGCCGGCCGGGAACGGTCCGCCGGTGCGCGGGCCGCTCCCCGCTACCCCGATCGCCTTCCTGGACCGCAGCCGGATGGAGGTGTGGCTGCGCCCGGGCGGGGATTCCGTGGCGCACGACCATCCGGTGGCCGGCGGGGATCTCGCGGCCGGGGGCGATTCCTCGGCCAACGGCGACGCCGCCCTCCTCTCTGCCCACGGACGGGCCGTGCACGACGTGCTGGCCGATCGCGGCGCCTCATTCTTCCACGAGCTGGTGGGCGCATCCGGGCTGCTCCCCACCCGGGTGGAGGAGGCGCTGGGCGAACTGGTGGCCGCCGGCCTGGCCACGGCGGACAGCTTCACCGGGCTGCGCGCGCTGCTCGTGCCCTCCGACCGGCGCAAGCCGCTCGGGCCGGCGCTGCCCCCGTCCGTGGCGGCCGGTCCGGCGGGCGCGCAAGGCCG
>JAJDVR010000165.1 GCA_022826025.1 Gemmatimonadota bacterium
TGTCGATGAACATCAAGCGGCTGATGGACATCGGCTGCTACCGCGGATTGCGCCATCGCCGGGGATTGCCCGTAAGAGGGCAGAGAACTCACACGAACGCCCGCACCCACAAGGGCCGCCGCCGGGCCATCGCCGGCAAGAAGAAGGCGCCCAGGAAGTAGGGGCCGAGGAAGAACGCGCGTGGCAAAGGGACGAAAGCCGGCACGGGTCCGGCGTGCGAAGAAGGTCGTGGAAGCCGAAGGCGTGGCGCACATCAAGGCGACCTTCAACAACACGATCATCACCATCACAGATTCGGCGGGCAATACGGTCGTCTGGTCGAGCGCCGGCAAAGCGGGGTTCAAGGGCTCCAAGAAGTCGACTCCCTTCGCTGCCACGGTCGCTGCCGAGCAGGCCGGCCGGGAGGCCGTGAGCCTCGGGGTCCGGCGCGTCAGCGTGCGCGTCCAGGGTCCCGGCTCGGGCCGTGAGTCCGCCATACAGGCACTCTACGCGGCAGGGCTGCACATCATGGCGATCGAGGACGTCACGCCGCTGCCGCACAACGGTTGCCGGCCACCCAAGAAGCGCCGGGTATAGGAAGAGAAACGGATGGCGCGGTACACCGGACCTGTTTGCAAGCTTTGCCGTCGGGAAGGGCAGAAACTCTTCCTGAAGGGCCTGAAGTGCTACACGGAGAAATGTCCGATCGAGCGCAGGGCCTACCCGCCCGGCCAGCACGGTCCCTCACAGGCCCGTCGCCGGAAACGGTCCGACTACGCGCTCCAGTTGCGCGAAAAGCAGAAGACCAAGCGAATCTACGGGCTGCACGAGAAGCAGTTCCGCAACCTGTTCAACAGGGCGGCACATCAATCGGGCGTGACCGGTGAGAACCTGCTCGTGGCCCTCGAGCGACGCCTGGACAACGTCGTCTTCCGGCTCGGTTTCGCAGCGAGTCGCAGCCAGGCGCGTCAGCTGGTTCGTCACCGCCACGTGGAGGTGAACGGCCGCATCGTGGACGTTCCCAGCTATGCGGTGCAAGGCGGGGACGATGTCGCGATGAAGGCCAGATCGCGGGACCTGCTCCCGGTTCAGGCCAGCCTCGAGTCCCGCGTCCGTCCTGACACCGCCGAATGGCTGGCGGTCGACGAGAAGACGCGAGTCGGGCGGGTGTTGCGGCTCCCAACCCGCCAGGACGTGCCGATGGCCGTCCAGGAGCAGTTGATCGTGGAGCTGTACTCGAAGTGATTCAGACGTTCGGAGGAAACCCGGGGGTGGGTTTGCCATTCATCCAACGGATGCTGTCGAATATGCCACGGAGGAGCGCGTGGAGATCGATCTGACCGGATTGGTACTTCCCGAGCACGTCGAGGTGACGAGCTTCAGCGACGAGGGAAAGACCGCCGAGTTCGTCATTCAGCCGCTTGAGCGCGGCTATGGCTATACGCTGGGGAATTCCGTTCGGCGGGCTCTGGTTTCGTCGTTGCGGGGTGCGGCCATATGGGCGTTCCGCATAGAAGGCGTCGTGCACGAGCACCAGACCATCCAGGGTGTGGTGGAGGACGTGCATCAGGTCATTCAGAACCTCAAGGCGCTTGTGCTCACGCTCGACGACGATGTGGACGAAGCCAAGCTCACCGTTCACGTGGACGCGGCGGGACCGGTTACGGCGGCCGACATCAACGCGCCGGCATCCGTTGAGGTACTCGATCCGGACCAGCACATCCTGACGCTCGAGGGCGACCGCAGCCTGAGCATGGAGCTCTACGTCAACAAGGGCCGTGGCTTCATACTCTCCGACCAGCACCCGCGTCCGGAGGGATCTCCGGTCGACCTGGTGCCGATCGATGCGATCTACAATCCGGTGCGCCGTGCCAATTTCACGGTCGAGGAAACCCGGGTCGGGGAGCGCACCGACTTCGACCGGCTGTCGTTCAGAGTGGAAACCGACGGATCGGTTCGTCCCGAGCAGGCGATGGCCAACGCCGCGGGGCTGGTGCGCAGGTATCTCGAGTACATGCTGAGCTTCAGTGTCAACGGGGCTCCCGAGCCGCCCGCGCCCGGGACGGTCCCATTGCCCGCGGGCATCCGGATGCAGCTTGCGCGCCCCATCGAGGAAGTGACGGAAATCTCGGTGCGATCGCGCAACTCGCTGCAGAAGGAGAACCTCCGCACCCTTGGCGACCTCGTGCGGCGCACCGAGAAGCAGATCCTCAACATCGACAACTTCGGCCAGAAGTCGATGGAAGAACTCCTCCGGTTTCTGGACGAACACTCCATAGAACTCGGAATGTCGCTGACGACGGGTCCGGACGGCGAGTGGTTCCTGGCCGAAGCGGAAGCCGCCTCGAGTGCCGGGGAACCGTCCGATGACTAGCAGTCCGTGGATGAATCCGCCACGGCCTTCCGGCATCCGCCATCTGCCGCCCGGCATCGCCAGCTGAACCTCGACGACTCATGCGCCATCGCAAAACCGGACGCAACCTCTCTCGGACCGCCAGCCACCGGCGGGCGGTTCTGCGCAACATGGCGACCGCGCTCTTCCGGCACGGCCGAATTGAGACCACGACCGCGAAGGCAAAGGAACTCCGTCCCTACGCGGAACGCCTGATTACGCTGGCCAAGCGGGGCGACCTCCACGCCCGCAGGCTCGTTGCGCGAAAGATCTCCGACCGAGATGTTCAGGGAAGGTTGTTCGACGAGATCGCTCCAGGGTTTGCCCGCCGTCCGGGCGGGTACACGCGCATCCTCAAGCTGCGCCACCGCAGGGGCGATGCGGCCGAGATGGCTCTCATCGAACTCGTGGAACGAGACTAACCTCAAACGCAGGGGCACCGGACCATGCTCGATCTCGGATCACGCCGGGGCGCGGCTGAAAAAGCGGCACTTCCTCTCATGATCGTGGCCTTCCTGGGCATCGCGGGGTTTCTCTACTGGCTCAACGTGACGGCCGTCGGGACGACCACCGCCGTTGTGACCGCCCCGGAGGAGGATCCGTTCGCCGACGCCATCCCGATCACGGCCTCGTCGCTGGAGACGAACGCGCTGCAGTTCGAGGGAGCGCTGCTTCGGGTCCCGGACATCACGGTGGTCAGCCGCGTCGGCGACGAGGCCTTTTGGACCCAGCTGCCCAACGAGGACAACTTCTTTATCAAGATGGGGCCCGAGTTGACCGGCGACTCCGTGCCGCTGGCGGTTTCCTCCGGTGAGACCGCCAGCTTCGTGGTGGGTACGCTGCACATCATGGATGACAGTACGCTGGACGCCTGGGAGGGCCAGGGGGCGTTCGAGAACACCCCGACGGGGCGCCTCGAGGCGGAGTTCGCGGACGTATTCCTGGAATTGGTCCATTTCGAGCGGAGTGCCGGGGAGGCGGAGGAGAGCGGGACGGAGGAGGCTTCTCCGCCAGGAGGCGGATCCCAGTAGCTCTTGGTCGCGCCCGCGACGGCGGTTTTTGCGACCACAGGAAAACGAGAGGTTCCGCTTCGGCGGTCAACGGATCAGGCGATCAGATGGCGAAAGTGTGTAAACTGTGCGACAAGGGGCCCGCGACCGGCAACAACGTGAGTCACGCCCACAACAAGACCCGGCGCCGATGGCTTCCGAACCTCCAGACCGTGCGCGTCCTCGACGACCACGGGCGGCGCCGAAAGGTCCGCGTGTGCGCCCGCTGCATTTCCGCCGGAATGGTCAGGAAGGCGCCGCGGTTCCAACCAAGCGCGAAAGCCTGACCGGGTTCCCGCCCCTCGAACGCCCTTCCCGGGCGGTCCGGGAGTCCGGACCCGGGGCATGAAGGGCCGAACGCATGACCCGATGCTGGAGCACTTCCGTTCCGGCAACCTCACCATGGGGGTGATCGGCCTCGGCTATGTTGGACTGCCCCTTGCCACCATCGTCGGCGAAGCCGGGATACGCGTCATCGGGTTCGACATCGACGAGTCCG
>JAJDVR010000061.1 GCA_022826025.1 Gemmatimonadota bacterium
GCTGGGCGGGCTGCACTACACCTACGCCACCCGGGGCGACGGGCTGGAGCCGGTGCGGCCGGCTTCGGCCAGCGAACAGAAGCGGGCGCTGGACGCGCTGGTGCGGTCGGTGCAGCCCGCGGAGCTGACCATTCCGGCCAAGGTGCTGGATCAGCTGCCGCCGCGCCCCGCGGGCTACGGACGCACCCGCGAGCTCTTCCCGCGCTACACGGGATTGATGTTCGACGCTGTCTCGCCGGCGGTCGTGGCGACCGCCCACGTGGTCGGCGAAGTGCTGGAGCCGAGCCGGGCGGCGCGCGTGCTCGAGCAGAACGCGCTCGACGGGTCGCTGCCTGGGCTGGGCGACGTGATCGCCACCCTCACCGCCGTTGGCGACCCCGACCCGGCGGACTCGCCCTACGAGGCGGAGGTGCGGCGCGCCATCGGACGGGTGGTCGTGGACGGGCTGATGAGCCTGGCCGGCGGAGCCGCCATGCCGCAGGTGAGAGCCGTTGCGGCCCAGCACCTGGGATGGCTGAAGGCCACGGCCGAGGACCGGTCGAGGGGCGACGACCACAACGCCGCCCACTTCGCCCTCCTCGCCCGGGACATCCAGCGCTTCGAGGAGCGGCCGCATGAGGCCTGGGCGCCGGCGATGACGCCGAGCGCGCCCCCCGGGGCACCCATCGGCACCGCGCCCATGGACTGGATGGGCTTCCGGACCGGACTGGGCGGCCAGCTAACGGCTCAGGCGGGCCTGGCGGACCTCACCTGGCTGGACAAGCTGGTGCCGTTCTGCGCGTACGAGCAGTGGTGAGCGTCGGCCTGCCGCGCTGAGGGTGTGGACTGCGACCAAGACGCTCACTCGGGGGTCGGTTCAGCGCAATACGCGGAAGATCCGGTCGGCGAGTGTCGTCATGAGGGGCGTACCGACCGCCAGCAGGACGATCCCCGCGGTCTCTGCGGGGCGGGACTCATTGCTCCTGCCCTCGATGAGCAGGAGGTAGCCGGCGGTCGCCGCCATCGCGCTTCCGAGCGCGGCAGGGAGAAAACGACCCTTGGAGCGGTCGGTCTGGCCGGCCCATCCGGCCGAGTAGCCTCCGGCCGCGCTGGGCAGCGCCAGCGCCAGGATGCCCGTGCCCGTCGTCAGGATGCCGGTGCAGCGCGGGCGCAGGCCCCCGATGCCGGTATCGATATCAAGGCACTGGTTGGCGAGACCGAGCCCGACTGCCAGGCCGACCGCGTTTCCCACGAAGGAGCTGGCGAAGACCCGCTCCCATCCGTAGCGCTGCTCCTCCAGGGACCAGTCGAAGCCGGACACAAGATCCTCACTGGCCGCCTCGCGTCTGCGCTGCGGCCCCGTCTTGGTCTCCACCAGGAGGGCGCCCCCGCCCGCGGCCATGCCGAACCGGGTCGATGCCTGCAGGGGCGACAGCAACTCCACGCGCGCGATGTCCTCGATCGGCATCGAGAAGTAGAGCAGCGACGGCACCGCCGATCTGACTCCGTCGACGTAGATCGACACGTCGTTGCACCCGCCTTGCGCCGACGTGGAGCGGTATTCGACGCAAGAGCCGGTTCTCCCCGAGCGTACCCGGAGGCCCGGCAGGTGCTGCGCGAGCACATCGGACAGAGCGAGTCCGCGGCGGGCGGCCTCGCTGAGCTGCGCCGGCCCGACTTCGTTGATGGAGTGGCCGGTGGAAATCCTCCTCCGCTCCAACTCCGTGACCGCCTCCACGACGAGGGGCTCTAGTTCGATGGTTCGCGGCGACAGGCGCACGTCGAGACGAAGATCCTCGCCCGGATTCACCGCGATTTCACGCGATTGGTCGCCATAGGCCAGATGCTCCACCACCAGGATGTGCGCCCCCTCGGGCACATCCGTGAAACGGAACATTCCGTCAGCGTCGGTCACGGTGGAGATGCCGAGGTCGTGCAGGCGCACGACGACATCGGCGACGGGTTGGGAATTGTCCTGCTCGAGCACCCGTCCCGTCAGGGTCCCGGTTTCCTGGGCGGCGGCCGCGGTCGCTGAGACCAGCGTCAGTACGCACAGCAGAGCCGCGATCGAAACGATGGAAGCACATCTCGCGAGCGCGCGCCGCGCAGCAACAGGGAATCCCGGACGTATGGTGGCGGATAGCGAATCCGGGGTGGCTGATGCCGGTCGGACCGGCCGGAGGGAGGTCATGCGCGAGCCTGTCGGGGGAAAGCGTTCCACTTGGTTGATACCCTGCGGCGATTCGGCGCGTTCCGAACCGGACCGGCCCCCCGGACTCCCGCACGCCTGACGCCCGGACGGGGCTCACGCGAACGGCGGAGCGCCGGCCGACGGTTGACGTCCTCGCTAACGCCGGCCCGCCGGCGAGGACCCGATGTCGACTCGGATGTCACGCCACTTTCCCTGCCGGTAGCGCGCCACGCTCAGGATGCAGCGGGCCGCGTGTCCCAGGAGAATCGCCGTCCAGACGTCGGTGGGCTCAAGACCGCGCATCTGCTGCAGGATCGCCAGCAGGCCGAGCGGAATCACCACCTGGGAGATGATGGAGATGAAGAGCGGGCTGCGCGTGTCGCCGCTCCCCTGCAGTCCGCCGGTGTATGTGAGCGCGACGGTGACGAAGAGTCCCGAGATGCTCAGGAAGGCCAGCAGTTGAACCCCCAGGCCGGCCACCCTGGGATCTTCCATGCCGAAGATCGAGAGCAGGGCCTCGGGAACGAGCAGGAACATGGCTCCCACCGCGATGGCGACCCCCAGGCCGATGCGCGAAGCGACCCGCACCCCCTTGACGGCCCGTTCCGGGTGTCCCGCTCCCAGATTCTGTCCCACGACAGCCCCCGTGGCGCCCATTAGACCCAGCGAGGTCCAGGTGATGAGCGAGAACAGCTGAACGTAGCCGACCGCGTAGGCGGCCTGCGCCTCTGCGCTCAGGGCAAGAGATCCGATGAAGCGCAGCAGCAGCACGCCGCCGAGGTTCATGACCACGCCCTGGATGCCGGCAGGGAGTCCGAAGCGGAACAGCTGGCGGATGATGCCCCAGTCCGGGGCCAGCGACATGCCGCGCTCGAAGGCGACGACGGTTCTGCGCGACAGCAGCAGCCAGAGTACGTACCCGCTCACGATCACCCCTGAGATCACGCTGCCCATCGCCGCGCCCGCGGTGCCGAAGGAGGGGATGGGCCCCAGGCCGCGGATCAGGATCACGCTGAAGATGATGTTGAGAAGGGTGAGGGCCACGCCGAGACGGAGGGGCGTTCGCGCGTCCCCGGCCGCGCGGAATGCGCCTCCGGCCATGAAGAACATCATGGTGCCGAAGCTGAAGACGAAGAGGATGCGCAGGTACGGGAGCGCCTCCTGCTGGACCTCGGCGGTCGCACGCACCAGCCCCAGCAGAGAGGGAGCGAGGAAGTACCCGAGGGGCGCGACGACGCCGATGGACAGAGCCGCGGCCGTAAGGAAGGCCTGGTAGACGGTCCGATTGACCTTGTCCCTGTCTCCGGCGCCGGCGAAACGGGCCACCAGAATGCCCATGCCCGTGAACAGCGAGGAGATGAAGGTGATCACGACGAGGTAGATCTGCGAGGACACGCCGATGGCGGCGTTGCCCGCGTAGCCCACGTAGTTGCCGACCATGGCATGGCCGACCAGGCCCTGCATGCCGGCGATCACGTTCTGCAGCATGGTCGGCCACGCGAGCATCCAGACCGCCAGCGGGACCGGCCCCTCTACGATGCTGCGGTCGAAGGGGCGTCCGCCGGTCCGCCGGGACATGTCGCGAACGACCCGCGCGGGTCAGGCCGGCGTGCCTTTTCTCCGGACGACCCGAAGGAGCTTCGCCAGGGGATCGTACGCCCTGTCCACGACACGCTCCTTGAGGGGGATGATGGCGTTGTCGGTGATGGTGATGCTCTCCGGACACACCTTGGTACAGCACTTGGTGATGTTACAGTAGCCCACGCCCTGGTCCTTGCGCAGGTTCTCGAGCCGGTCCCCGGTGTCGAGCGGATGCATCTCCAGCGCCGCCACATGCACCATGAAGCGCGGCCCGACGAACTCCTCGTGCAGGTGGTGGTCCCTCAGCACGTGACATACGTCCTGGCACAGGAAGCATTCGATGCACTTGCGGAACTCCATCACCCGGTCGACGTCCTCCTGGAAGATCTCCCAGGTGCCGTCCTCATGATCGGGCTCCCGGGGCTGGAAGGCGTCGATGTTCTCCTTCACGCGGTAGTTCCAGGAGACGTCGGTGACCAGGTCGCGCACCAGCGGGAAGGCCTTCATGGGCTCGATGGTGACCGGCTCGTCCATGGGAAGGTCGCTCAGGCGGGTCATGCACATGAGCTTGGGCATGCCGTTCACCTCGGCGGAACACGATCCGCAGCGGCCCGCCTTGCAGTTCCAGCGCACGGCCAGGTCGTTCGCCTGCTCGGCCTGAATCCTGTGCACTGCGTCGAGCACCACCATCCCGGTGGTGGTCTCGATGGTGTAGTCCTGGAATCCCCCGGTCTCCCCGTCCCCTCTCCAGACCCTGAACGTGCTCTCGGCCATTATCCCTGTTCCTCGATGATTCGGCGCAGCCGCCCGGGCAGCTCGCGGACCGGTTCCCTGCGACTCTTCATGTTCCCGTCCGCATCCTTCCACAACACGAGGTTGTAGCGGCCCCAGTCGGGGTCCTTCGCCGGGTAGTCGACCCGCGAGTGGGCGCCCCGGCTCTCCCTGCGTCCGATCGCGGCACGGGCGGCGGCTTCGGAGACGGCGAGCAGGTTGTCGAGATCGAGGGCCGTGTGCCAGCCGGGGTTGTATTCCCGGTTGCCCGTCACGGCGACGTTCGCGGCCCGCTCCTTGAGCGCCTCGATGTCCTCGAGCGCGGATGCCAGGTCTTCCTCGGTGCGCACGATCCCGACCTTGTTCTGCATCAGCGCCTGGAGATCTTCCTGCACCTGGTAGGGACCCTCCACGCCGTCGTTGGCGAACGGGGCCAGGGAGTGGCGCTCGGCCTCCGCGACCTGCTCGCCGTCGAGCGAGGGGGCGGCGTTCTCGCTCGCGAACCGGGCCGCGTACTCGCCGGCGCGCTTGCCGAAGACCAGCAGGTCGGAGAGGGAGTTGCCGCCCAGGCGGTTGGCGCCGTGAAGCCCGGCCGCGCACTCTCCGGCGGCGAACAGGCCGGGGACGTTGGACATCTGGGTGTCCGCGTCCACGCGCACGCCGCCCATCACGTAGTGCGTGGTGGGTCCGACCTCCATGGGCTCCTTCGTGATGTCGATGTCCGCCAGCGCCTTGAACTGGTGGTACATGCCCGGGAGCTTCCTGCGGATGTGGGCCGGGGCGTCGGACATCTTCTCCGCGATCCAGGCGATGTCGAGGAACGCGCCGCCGTGCGGGCTGCCGCGTCCCTCCTTGACCTCGCGCACGATGCAGCGGGCGACGTGGTCGCGGGTGAGCAGCTCCGGGGGCCGGCGCGCGTCGCGGTCGCCGATCACGTAGCGCCACCCCTCCTCGGGCGAGTCGGCGGTCTGTTCCTTGTAGAGGTCCGGGATATCGTCGAACATGAACCGGCGCCCCTCGGAGTTGCGCAGCACGCCCCCTTCCCCGCGCACCCCCTCGGTGACCAGGATGCCGCGCACGCTGGGGGGCCAGACCATGCCCGTGGGGTGGAACTGGATGAACTCCATGTCCATCAGCTCCGCTCCCGCGTGGTAGGCAAGGGCGTGCCCGTCACCGGTGTATTCCCAGCTGTTGGAGGTGATCTGGTAGGCTTTGCCGATCCCTCCGGTGGCGATCACCACCGCTTTCGCGCCGAAGACCTGGAAACGGCCGCGCTCGCGGTCGTAGGCGAAGGCCCCCGCCACCCGGTCGCCGTCCAGGAGCAGCCGCGTCACGGTGCATTCCATGAAGACGTCCATGCCCTGATGGACGCCGTGGTCCTGAAGTGTGCGGATCATCTCGAGCCCGGTACGGTCGCCCACGTGGGCGAGGCGCGGGTAGGCGTGGCCGCCGAAGTTGCGCTGCAGGATGCGGCCGTCCGGGGTGCGGTCCATGAGCGCCCCCCAGGCCTCCAGCTCACGCACCCGGTCCGGAGACTCCTGCGCGTGCAGCTCCGCCATGCGCCAGTCGTTGAGGTACTGGCCGCCGCGCATGGTGTCGGCGAAGTGCACTTCCCAGCTGTCGCGCTCGTCCACGTTGGAGAGGGCTGCCGCCACCCCGCCCTCAGCCATGACGGTGTGGGCCTTGCCCAGCAGCGACTTGCACACCAGCCCCACCGAGGCGCCCGCGCCCGCGGCCTCGATGGCGGCCCGCAGCCCCGCCCCGCCGGCGCCGACGACCAGCACGTCGTGTTCGTGCCGCTCGAATTCGGCCATCAGAGGATCCTCCAGTCGGTCCAGATGCCCATGGAGCAGAGGCGCACGTAGACGTCCGTGAAGCCCACCCAGACCAGGCTCAACCACGCCCACAGCATGTGGCGCCGGTTGAAGCAACTGACGCACCTGTGCGCCTGCTGGCGCACCGGCTTCGCGGAGAGCTTGTCCAGTCCGCCGCCGACCAGGTGGCGCAGCGAGTGGCACCCGAAGGTGTAGCCCGCGAGCAGCACGACGTTGATCGCCAGAACGAGCGATCCGACCCCCACGCCGAACGATTCGCCGCCGTCGACCGCCTCGAACCAGAAACCCTTCCAGGCGTCGTAGGAGAGGATCACGATGAAGATGAGGGCGATGTAGAGAAAGTAGCGGTGGATGTTCTGCACGATCAGCGGGAAGGAGTTCTCGCCCAGGTAGACCTTGCGCGGCTCTCCCACGGAGCACGAGGGCGGGTCGGCCCAGAAGGCCTTGTAGTAGGCGCCCCGGTAGTAGTAGCAGGTCAGGCGGAAGCCCAGCGGGGCCCACAGGATGAAATAGGCGGGCGACCAGGGGAGCCAGCCGAGCCAGGACTCCTCCCACCAGGCGGGACGCGGCCCCAGCCAGGCGTGGTGGGAGTCGCCGAAGAGTTCCGGCGAGTAGTAGGGCGAGAGGTAGTTGCCGAAGGAATAGTACTCACCCTGGAAGACCGCCCAGGTGGTGTAGACGATGAACGTGCTGAAGACCAGGAACACGGTCAGCGGCTGCAGCCACCACCGGTCCCGGCGCATGGTGGTGCCGAACGGATTGCGGACCGGAAGGGAACCTGGGTTTCGGACCGGAAGCGAGGTCGTGCCTGACGCCATTCCTATCCTCCTGCGAGCGCCCGTGAGGCGCCTCTGTGAGATCGTGGGCGGGCCTGCCGGTCGTGGTTGCCGGGCGCGCCCTACCGCTTGGCCGCGGTGGCCCCGCCGGAGCCCGGGGCGCACGGCTGCACAAGAATATCCCCGAGGCGGTCATACGCCAATACGCGACGCGGGATCGGGGCCGCGATCAGCGCAGCCGATGCGAATCGCCGGGGCGGCCAAGCACGCAGGCCCGGCGCCAGATGGCGTCGAACATCTGCTCGGTGAGCTTGCCGGTGAAGGTGTTCTGCTGGGAGGGGTGGTAGGAGGCCAGCACCGTCAGGCCGGGTCGGATGGGCACCTCGGCGCCGTGGCCGAAGCGGGGCACGGGTCTGGGGACCGGCTCGCCCCGGTCGCGGAGCAGGCGCAGCACCACCGAGAAGGCGAAGGCGCCGAGCGCGACCACCACGCGCCGATCGGGCAGCAGATCCCATTCGCGTTCGAGGAACGGGCGGCAGGCGTCGCGCTCCCCGGTGGTGGGCCGGTTCTTCGGCGGAGCGCAACGTACCGCGGCGGTGATCCAGGCGCCGTTGAGGGTGAGACCGTCCCTGCGCGAGGTCGAGTCCGGCTGCGAGGCGAGACCGGCCCGATGGAGCGCCCCGTAGAGCAGGTTGCCCGAGGCATCTCCCGTGAACATGCGCCCGGTCCGGTTGGAGCCGTGTGCACCCGGTGCCAGCCCCACCACCACCAGCCAGGCGGCGGGGTCGCCGAATCCGGGCACTGGCCGGCCCCAGTACTCCTCGGTGGCGTAGGCCGCCCTCTTCGTGCGCGCGACCTGCTCCCGCCACTCGACCAGGCGCGGGCACCGGCGGCAGGCGCTCACCTCCGCGGCGAGGGCGGTGAGCGAACTCACCGGACGGATCCGGCGTGGAGGTGCAGCACGCCCGGCTCCCCCGAGGCCGCGCTCTCCGCCAGCACCGTGCCGATCACGAGCGCGCGCGGGCAGCCGGCGGCGCGCAGGGCCTGCGCGCACGCATCGGCCCGGTCGGCGGGGACGCTGGCGAGCAGCCCGCCCGCCGTCTGCGGGTCGAAGAGAAGCTGAACTTCGGAGTCTCCGAGCACCTCGGGGGCGGCGCGCACCGAATCGAGAGCGCGCAGGTTGTGCTCCTGGAGCGAGGAGAAGATGCCGAGCCGGGCCAGTTCGCGCGCGCCGTCCAGGAAGGGCACGCCGGCGAGGCCGACCGACACCTCCACCCCCGAGGCGCGCGCCATTTCCAGCAGGTGGCCCGCGAGCCCGAAGCCGGTCACGTCGGTGGCGGCCGTGGCTCCGTGTTCACCGAGGATCCGCGCCGCAGCCCGGTGGGACTCCTGCATGACGGCGAGCGCGGCGTCGATCCACAGGCTCTGCGCCCTGCCCCGCATCTCTGCGGCGAAGATGACGCCGGTGCCGATCGGCCGGGTGAGCACCAGCCGGTCCCCCGGACGCATGCCCGCCTTGCGCAGCAGATCTTCCGGCGACGCCGTCCCCGTCACGGAGAATCCCATGGCCAGCTCGCCCCCCTCGCTCGTGTGCCCGCCCACAAGCGCCACCCCGTCGCGCTCCAGAACCTCGAGCGCCCCGGCCATGAGCTGGGTGAGATCCTCCTCCATCTTCTCTTCCGCGGCGAGCGGCAGGGTCACCATCGCCATCGCCGCCAGCGGCTCGGCCCCCATCGCGAAAACATCGCCGAGCGCGTGATTGGCGGTGATGCGGCCGAAGAGGAAGGGATCCTCGATGAAGGAGCGGAAGAAGTCGACGCTCTGCACAGCGACCTTCCCCTCGGGAACTTCGACCACCGCCGCGTCGTCGGGGGCGTCCAGGCCGACCATCACGCGCGGATGACCGGGGGCGCCCAGCCGGGCCAGCGACCGGAAGAGCAGCTCGCTGCCCACCTTGGAACCACATCCTCCGCAGCGCATCGCGGGACCGGCCCCGGAAGACGCAACCTGCCGACCAGCTCCCCGGGGTCCAGCCTTCGACCCGTCTGCCGGCGCCGGGTCATCGTCGACGCCTTCCCCATCCATCGACGGCAGTTCGGTGTAGTCCCGGATGAAGCGCCGGTCGATGCGGTCCTTCCAGGTCCAGACCCAGCGACCCGCGACCGTCAGCCCGTTGCGGGCGGCCACGGCGTGACGCCGGCCGGTGGAGATCAGGCTCAGGTATTCGCGCTGGGGCCGGAAGCCGGCCAGCGGCGCTCCGCGCAGGCGGCGCCCGAGGTTGCGGGCGAGCGGCAGCCCTTGGCGAACCGCGAAGACGCCGGCCTTGGGACGCGGATACCCATCGACCGCGGCGATATCCCCGGCGGCGAAGACATCGGGATGGGACAGGGTCTGCAGGGTGTCGCGCACCCGGATGAAACCGCGCTCATCCACCTCGAGACCGGATTGCCGGGGCCAGTCCGGGGCTCCCGCGGTCGTCACCCAGAGCAGTTCGTCGAAGGTGACGCTGGATCCGTTCCCGAAGTGCAGGCGAGGGCCTTCCACGCGCACCACCCGGTGATCGGTGTGAACCACGATGCCGTCGTCTTCGAGGATTCGCGCAAAGAGCGCGCGCATGCGCCGGGGGTAGGCGGGGAGGATATCGCTGGAATCGGTGAAGAGTTCGATGCGCACCCTGTCGCTTGGCCGACCGGCGGCTTCTGCGGCGCGCGCGAGCCCGTAGCGGATCGAGAGCGCGACCTCCACACCTCCGGCGCCGGCGCCCACAATCCCGATCGAGACCGGGCCGGAGGTGCCGGCAACACGCTCCCGGAGCTGTGTCCAGCGGGCGAAGAAGCCGTCGATGGGCTTGACCGGAACGACCGAGCCCTCCGCTCCCGCGACTCTCCTCACCCCGGGCGCCGAACCTGTATTCAGCGAGAGCACGTCGAAAGCCACGGCCGGACGCCCGGCGCACGTCACCCGCTTGTTTTCGAGATCGATCCCGACGACCTGATCGCGCAGGAAGCGGGCTCGAGCGAAACGGGCCAGCGGAGCCAGGTCGATATGGGCGTCCGAGAACGTGTAGTGCCCGGCGATCAGTCCCGGAAGCATCCCGGAGTAGGGAGCGTTGGATTCCCGCGAGATGAGGGTGAGACGGACCCCGGGAAGCGGCTTCATGCCGAAGTGCTTGAGCACGGCGACATGGGTGTGCCCGCCGCCGACCAGCACCAGATCCTTGGTCACCGGTCGAGGCGGCGACTCCATGGCACCCCTGCGCATGGTCTGAAGATGCCGCCTCAACGAGGCGTCGTTCAAGGTTCGGGTCTTCCGGGGACATGCTCGGAACGGAAGCGCGCGCACATTCCGCCCCGGCGGGGCCTACCGCCCCGTCCCTTCTCCGCGCGCGGCAAGCTCCGATGGAAGCAGGGCCGCGTGCATGAACTGGTTGACCGGAGTGGCCACCCCGCACTCACGACCCAGTCGGACCACCGCGCCGCTCAACTGCTCCAGCTCGGAGGGTCGGCCTTTGGCGATGTCGCGATGCATCGAGGGGATGGAGCCTGGTGGGAGGCTGTCGAAGAAGGACAGCGCACCGGCAATCACGCCATCCGGCAGGCGAATTCCACGGGCCGCTGCCACCGCGGCAGTTTCCTCCATCGCGCGGCGCAGGAGCTCACGGGCGGGCGGGGTGGCGCGCACTGTGCCAAGAGGCATCCGGGCAACCGAACAGACGCCGCTCACGGGGGCCATGAGGAGAAGCTTGTGCCAGAGCTCGGCCTCGATGTCGCCGGAGACCACGACGGACACCCCCGGAGCCCGCTCCAGCGCTTCCGCCAGACGGTCGCAACGGCCGGTCCGGCGCCCGTCCCGCTCCCCCATCACGATCACGGGGTCGATGCCGGTGTGCCGGATGCGGCCGGGCTCGACCAGCTCGCAAAGGATGCGGGTCAGGCCGCCGGCCACCGCTTCGGCCGGCAGCGACCGTTCCAGCTCGGTCGCCGCCTCCACGCCGTTCTGGAGCGGTACCACCACGGTGTCCTCGCCCACCAGCGGCCCCAGTGCCCGCCCGGCCGCCTCGACCTGCCAGGTCTTGGTGGTTACCAGCGCGGCGTCCGCCTCCCCGAGCGACGCGGGGTCATCGGTAGCGGCGACGCGCTCCAGACGCGCATCGCCGCAGATGCTCTCCACCCGCAGGCCGCCCGACTGCAATGCCGCCAGCTGCGGTCCGCGCGCGACGAAGACGACTTCCTCTCCCGCCTCGACCAGGCGAGCTCCGAAGTAGCCGCCGACAGCGCCGGCTCCGTAGATCACGATTCGCATGACCCGCTCCCTGAGTGAGACCCGCAGGACACCGCGCGCGGCAGGCGGCGGCGGCACGCCGGGCAGGCACCCCGCCTGCGCTACGGACGACCACCCCCGTCAGGCCCACCCGTTCGCCCGCCCGGACAATTATCTTGGAAGCGGGAAAAGGAAAGTTCTGCATCCCCCAACGTCCGGAGGTTCCCGGCATGTCCAACCGGTTTCGCGTCGAGTGTGATTCGCTGGGCGAAGTCCATGTTCCCGCCGACGCCCTCTACGGGGCCCAGACGCAACGCGCCTTCGAGAACTTCCCCATAAGCGGCCAGCGTTTCGGGCGCCGCTTCATCCAGGCCCTGGGGCTGATCAAGAAGTCCGCCGCGCGCGTCAACCGCGAACTGGGATACCTGGACGGCCACACTGCGCGTGCGATCGCCGGGGCCGCAGACGAGGTGGCCCGCGGCGACCGGGACGGCCAGTTCGTGCTCGACGTCTACCAGACCGGCTCCGGGACATCCTCGAACATGAACGCGAACGAGGTCATCGCGGCGCTGGCCAACCGCATCCTGGAAGGCTCCGGCGCCCCGCCCGTGCATTCCAACGACCACGTCAACTTCGGCCAGTCTTCCAACGACGTCATCCCGACGGCGATCCACGTCTCGGCACGCACCGGCATCGAGGAGGAGCTGATTCCCGCGCTCGAGCACCTGCGGGCGCTGTTGGCAGCGAAGGCGGAGGCCTTCGACGGCGTGCTCAAGTCCGGCCGCACCCACCTGATGGACGCCACCCCCGTGCGGCTGGGGCAGGAGTTCGGCGGCTACGCGATGCAGGTCACGCGCGCCATCGAGCGCCTGCGGCACGCGTCGGCGGAGCTGGCCGAACTGGCGCTGGGCGGCACGGCGACCGGAACCGGCATCAATACCCATCCCGACTTCGCGCGCCTCACCATCGAACATCTCTCCCGCGAGACCGGTCTGGCGTTCCGGGAAGCGGAGGACCATTTCGCGGCCCAGGGCGGGCAGGACGCCTGCGTGAGCGCCTCTGGAGCCCTGAACGCGGCCGCGGCCGGCCTGATGAAGATCGCCGACGACATACGCTGGCTCTCATCGGGCCCGACGTCGGGCATTCACGAGATCCGGCTTCCCGCCGTGCAACCGGGGAGCTCCATCATGCCCGGCAAGGTGAACCCGGTCATGTCGGAGGCACTGATGATGGCCGCGGCCCGCGTGGCCGGGAATCACACCACCGTCACCATTGCCGGAAGCCGCGGCAACTTTGAACTGAACGTGATGCTGCCGGTCCTCGCCCACTCCCTGCTCGAGTCCATCACGCTGCTCGCGGGGGCGAGCCGCGCCTTCGCGGACCGGTGTGTCGCAGGCATCGAGGCCAACCGGGAACGGGCGCGCGAACTGCTCGACAGGAACCCCGCGATCGCGACCGCGCTCAACCCCTACATCGGCTACGACGCCGCCGCCAAGGTGGCCAAGGAGGCCGCCCGCGAGGGTAGGGCCGTGCGGGACGTCGTGCGGGAGAGGGGCTTGCTTGACGACGAGACGCTGGAGGAGGCTCTGGACGTCCATGGAATGACCGAGCCCGGGCTGCCCGCGAAGGACTAGCCCACTGAACGCGGCACATCCCGAAAGAAGTAAAGCGATCTAGCTAAACTAAGTGGACTAAGCTAATTCCCGGGCCCCGAGAGTCGCGTAACCGCTTCCTCGAAGGAGGAGATGCCTTCCTCGCCGGTCAGTTTGACCTCCCCGGTCAGTTCCCCGCCCCGGTTGACCACGAAGGTGGGCGTCCCCTCGACTGCCAGCAACTGGGCCAGGTTCATGTCGCTCAGGATGAGGGGCGCGACCGTGTCGCGAATGAGACAGGCCTGGAACTCCTCCAGCGGGAGACTGATGTCGGCCGCGAACTGGAGGAAGACGGGAATCGGGTCCTGAAGCGGCTGCCACACGCTCTGGTTCATGTACAGGCGGTGCTGCATCGCCTCGAAGCCCTGCCGGTCGTTCAGCCCGCCCGCACAGAGGGCAGCCTCGGCCGCGTGAAACCCGCGCATGAGACGGGCCAGCGGAAACATGCGCACCACGAAGTTCGCTCTCCCGGAGTCGACGAGGTTCGCCTTCAGCGAATCGGTGCGCAGAATGTAGAAGGACCGGCAGGTGGGACAGCCGAAGTCGATGAACTCGTCGATACGCGCCAGGGTGGAGTCCACCATGTAGATGCGCGAATTGTCGGCGCGTTCCAGGAAGTCCACGTCCACCACGCTGAGCGCGAGCCCGGCGGGAACCTCCTGCTGCAGTGCGCTGGCGGACATGGGGACCGCCGCGGCCAGGGCGAGCGCCCCAATCATCGCCCGTCCGGCACGCTGATATGTCTTTCGCATGGTTCAGCGACCTCGGGGAATCAGGCGAACGAACCCGGCCTGGATCAGGAGGTCGAAGGCTTCGCCCGCGGTGACCGCCAACTCCTGGGTGCGGTAGTTGCCGCCTCCCAGCATATCGACTTCGAAGCCGATGGTGGGCAGCCTCCACTCGCGCGTGAACCGCTCGCGCGTTTTGCCGGAAACGTTGCCCAGCCGGGTGCGGCCACCGCCCGTCGAGATGTAGATGCGCGCGTCGTTGAAGTCGAGGTTGTCCACAAAAATGGTGATATCCCGCGATGGCTCGGCGCCGATGCCGGGCGGCGGGCGGCTTCCCGCGCAGCCGGCCGCCAGCAGAGTCGCCAGTACACAGAAAGCGAACAGGGGTCGAGTCGTCATGATACCTCCTCCCGCGGGGACCGGAGCAGGGTGGTCGCCGCCGGTCCGTGGTTTCCTGCCTTTGTACATTGTATCGCGAGCGGCGCTCGCCTGCTACCGAAACAGGCCCTGGCGAGTGGGCCCGGTCCGGGCGCGGCGTGGACGGGGTTGCCCGCGTGCGGCTCGCTGATGAACCTGGTTCACGGGTCGGGCCGACGCGCACGTGCTCGCGGCGGGCAGGCAGGCAGAGGATCATCTCCGAGACTCAGGATGCCGATGACGGACGGAGGACGGACGGCGTGGGCGGGGTGACGCGGTTTCCGGACGACCTGGTGGAGCGCATGCCGGGAGGCGATGCGATCACCCTCATCGTGGTCGACGGCGTCGGCGGGCTCCCCCACCCCGCCACCGGCCTGACCGAACTGGAGTCCGCGACCACGCCCAACCTGGACGCGATGGCCGCGGGAAGCTCGCTGGGCATGCACGTGCCGGTCGCGCCCGGGATCACGCCCGGAAGCGGCCCCGCCCACCTCGCCCTGTTCGGGTATGACCCCGCCCGCTACCTGGTCGGACGCGGCGTGCTGGCCGCGCTGGGGGTCGGAATTCGCCTGCGCGAGGGGGACGTGGCGGCCCGGCTCAACCTGGCCACGCTGGACCGGCGGGGCCGCGTGACCGACCGCCGTGCGGGCCGCCCCGACAACACGGAGGGCCGGCGGCTGGTGCGCCGGTTGCAGGACGGCGTGACCGCGCCCCCCGGGGTGGATCTCCACTTCCAGCACGTCATGGAGCACCGCGCGGTCATGGTGCTGCGCAGCGACGACCTCGGCGCGGACGTGTCCGACACCGACCCGCAGCGCACCGGCGTCCCGCCCCGGCGTCCCCGGGCATCCGAAGGGGACCAGGCGTCGGCGCGCACGGCCCGGACCGCCGGCCATATTCTCGCCCGGGCGGCGGAGGTGCTGGCGAACGAGCCTGTCGCCAACGGCCTTCTCGCCCGCGGGTTCGCCGAATACCGCGCGCCGCCGGGCTTTTCCCGGCGATATGGGCTCAAGGCTGTGGCGGTGGCGCGCTATCCCATGTACCGGGGAGTGGCCAGTCTCGTCGGGATGGAGCTCGCCGGAACCCCGGCCTCGGATGAGGAAGCGGTGAAGCTGATGCGGGGCGCCGCGGGACACGCCGATTTCCGCTTTTTCCACTACAAGGCCACGGATTCCCGAGGGGAGGACGGGGATTTCGAGGGCAAGGTCGCCGCCATCGAGGCGATGGACCGTCTCCTCCCGGGGCTGGACGACGGCGGCGTGGTGATCGTCACCGGTGACCACAGCACCCCCGCCACCATGGCCGGTCATTCCTGGCACGCGGTGCCGCTCCTGATCCGGTCGCGCCACGCCCGGCCGACGGGGCGCCGCCTTACCGAGAACGCGTGCCGGCAGGGCGATGTGGGCACCATCGCCGCGCGGCACATCATGTCGCTGGCCTTGGCTCACGCGGGGCGGCTGGCGAAGTTCGGCAGCTGAACCCCTCGCCTTCCACCGCCCGGCAAACGCCCGTGATCTCCATCCCCTGCGAAGAGCACCGCCTGGAGAACGGACTCCGGATCGTTCTTTCCCCGGAGCGCTCCGTGCCCATCGTCGCGGTGAACCTCTGGTACGACGTGGGTTCCAGGAACGAAGGCCGCGGGCAGACGGGCCTCGCCCATCTCTTCGAGCACATGATGTTCCAGGGCTCGCGCCACGTGGCCGGCAACCAGCACTTCGAGCTGCTGGAGGGGGTGGGCGGATCGGCCAACGCGTCAACCTGGTTCGACCGGACCAACTACTACGAAACCCTCCCCTCGCATCATCTGGAACTGGCGCTCTGGCTCGAGGCGGATCGCATGGGATGGATGCTGCCCGCGCTCACCGCCGATAAGCTGGAGAACCAGCGGG
>JAJDVR010000117.1 GCA_022826025.1 Gemmatimonadota bacterium
CTCAAGGTCGCCGACGCGCCCCAGCACCAGATGGCCCTCATGGCTTCGGTCTACCCGTCGGACGCTGCCTACCTGTCGCTGGTGGGCATGTTCTACGGCGATCACTTCGCTCAGTTCGAGCCCTTCAGCCGAACGAATGCGGCCGACAGGGGCATCCAGTCCTGGCAGCCCCCGGGCTATTCGGTCTTCCACCTGCACACCTCGTATTCGCTCGGCGATGTCCTGCCGATTGCGAATGGCGGCAGCCTGCGCCTGTTCGCGAACGTCTACAACCTGTTCGACACGGTGTACATCCAGGACGCGACCGATGCGTCCAGGTGGAACGGCTACCACGACGATGGCGACCGTCACGATGCAGACTCCGCCGAGGTCTTCCTGGGTTACCCGCGCAACCTGAACGTAGGGTTCCAGATCGTCTTCTAGCTCTTAAGGCCGCGACTCGGGAGAGTTGCGGCTCCGGCCGTTCAGCGACCCTCGGGAGGCATCCCCGGGGCCTCGACGGGCGGAAAGACCTCGGCCCCGCCGGAATGCTCCGGCGGGGCCGAGGTCATGCGGGGAAGGCGGACGGGCGATGGGCCCAGCAGGGCTCGAACCTGCGACCGTCGGATTATGAGTCCGCTGCTCTGACCAGCTGAGCTATGGGCCCGTCCGGCACGTGTTCACCCGTCCGCTCCTCCCGCGATCCAAAGGTACGCAATCAAAACCCCGGCGTACAACCGGGATCCGGGCGTGCGTGCGAAGCGCGGGCCCGGGCCGGAGTTTGTCGGACGAATCAGGGCTCTTGTGGGGGACAAACGAGGGTCCGCCGACCAGAGGAGTCGCGGCGGCTCGCGAGCGAGATGTGCGCCGAGTGCATATGTTTACGGCCCTTGGACGTCGGGGGATTTCCTTTGCTTGGTCTCTTGCCCACTTTGTTCTCCCCCAAGTTCGAATCGAAAACCGCCCATGAGCGAACGGAGCGCCGCATGACCGGACGGGACCACCGCGTGACCGACCCGGGCAGCGCATGACCGACCAGGAGATCCTGGCCCGCTGGAAGGAGGAGCCCGCCCCGCTCCTCCCGGTTCTGCATGCCTTCCACGCGCGCGACGGCTACCTCTCCGAGGACGCCATCCGCGCGGTGTCGCGGGGGCTGCGCATCCCGCTCGCCGATCTGTACGGCACCATCACCTTCTACCACCACTTCGCGCGCGTTCCCGGCGGGCTGGACTGCCCCCGGGTCTGTACCGGGCCCGTGTGCGTTCAGGAGGGCGCGCTCGACATCCTCGGCGAGCTCGCAACGGAGGGAGCGACCGGCATGCCGTGCTCGGGCCGCTGCGACGACCCGGTCCCGGTCATCCGCGGCCATCTCACGCTGGCGGGACGCTCGGCCGCCGACCTGGTGGCGAGGCCCGCACCCCTCCCCCCGCCGGCCCCCGGGGGCGCCGCCGAGTGCGTGTTCCGCACCATCCGCGAGCCGGGGCATGCGACCCTGGCCGGGTACCGCCGCGATGGCGGCTACGAGGGCCTCGCGCGAGCGGTGACGGAGATGCCCCCCGCGCAGGTGGTGGAGGCCATCGACCGGAGCGGGCTGGCCGGCCGCGGCGGGGCCGGCTTTCCCACGGGCCGCAAGTGGCGTGCGGTCGCCGAAGCGGGCGGCACGCCGAAGTCCATCGTCTGCAACGCCGACGAGGGCGAGCCGGGCTGCTTCAAGGACCGCGCCCTCATGGACTACGATCCGCACGCGGTCATCGAGGGAATGACAGCCGCGGGGTATGCGACCGGGTCGCACCGCGGCTTCATCTATCTGCGCTACGAGTATCCCGAGACGGAGGACATCCTCGCGGAAGCCATCCGCGAAGCGGAGGACGCGGGCATCCTGGGACCGTCCGTGATGGGCAGCGGCTTCGCCTTCGACCTCCACATCCGTCGCGGCGCCGGCGCCTACATCTGCGGAGAAGAGACATCGCTGCTGAACTCCATGGAGGGGAAGCATCCTTTCCCGCGCAACCGCCCCCCCTTCCCTGTCACCCACGGCTTCGAGAACCTGCCGACGGTCGTCAACAACGTCGAGACGCTGGCCTCCGTTCCGCATATTCTCGCGCTTGGCGCCGAGTGGTATGCGGGGCTCGGGGTGAACGGCCACGCCGGCACCAAGGTGATCTCTCTCTCCGGGGACATCCTCCGGCCCGGGAACTACGAGGTCCCCATGGGCTTTCCGCTCGAGCGGCTGCTCTACGACTGGGCCGGCGGCCCCTTCGAGGGTCGCACCATCCAGGCGGTTACGATGGCCGGGCTCTCCGGGGGCTTCCTGGCGGGCGATGATCTCTTCGTCACGCTGGACGAGCCCGCCATCCGCGCGCGCAAGTCGTTCCTGGGCGCGGGGGGCATCATGGTGTTCGACGACTCGCGCGACATGGTCGAGGTCGCGCACGCCGCGATGGAGTTCTTCGCCCACGAATCCTGCGGCAAGTGCTTCCCCTGCCGCATCGGCACCCAGCGGCTGACCGAGCGGCTCGCCGGCGAGGCCGGACCGGACGCGGTGGTGGCGTGGGTGGACGAAGTTGCGGACATTGGGTATACCATGAAGGAGACCAGCGCCTGCGGGCTCGGAATCGCCGCACCGCTGATCACCGAAAGCCTGATGCGCTATTTTCCCGAGGCGGTTTCGCGCCACGTAACCGCCCATGGCGCCCTCCCAATGGCGGGCCGGGGCTCGGGCGGGGCGCATGGGACGGGACCCTAGGGTCCAGGCTGGAACTCGAAACAGGACGACACCGATGAGCACGAACGGGACCCGACCCACCATCGTCCTCGACGGGGAGAACGTCGCCTTCACCCCCGGAGAGACCGTCTACGAGGCCGCCACGCGGCACGGCAAGGACATCCCGACGCTCTGCTATGACCCCAGGCTTGAGCCGTTCGGCGGCTGCCGCCTGTGCGTGGTGGAGGTGGAGGGCGCCCGCGCGCCCGTCGCGTCGTGCACCGCCCAATGTCAGGCGGGAATGGAGGTGCGCACCCGCAGCGCGCGCGTGGAGGTGCACCGGCGCACGCTGATGGAGATGCTGGCCTCGGAGAACCGGGAAGTGGACGTCGACGAACTCACCAGCCTCGCCTCGCAGGAGATGGCCGAGCTGGTGGACCGCTACGAGGCGCGCACCGGACGCTTCCAGGGCAGGAAGTCGGGCGCGAGCCGCCCCGACGACCCCAACCCCTTCATCATGCGCGACTACGACAACTGCATCTCCTGCTACCGCTGCGTGCGCGTGTGCGCGGAGCAGGAGGGCGACTACGCCATCTCGGTGAAGGGACGCGGCTTCGACACGCAGATCACGGTCGAGTTCGACGGCCATCTCAAGGAGTCCGCCTGCACCTTCTGCGGGCAGTGCGTGCACACCTGCCCCACGGGCGCGCTCGGCGACCTGAAGGCGCTTGCCCACCGCGATGTCCCCGGCGAGACGAAGAAGACCCGCACGGTCTGCCCCTACTGCGGGGTCGGTGTTCGGTGGACCTCCTCACCCGCGGCAACCAGCTGATCGGGGTGCAGCCAGCCATGGACGGCCCCGCCAACCTGGGCGCCCTGTGCGTGAAGGGTCAGTTCGCCTTCGACTTCGTGCAGCACCCCGACCGGCTCGCGCACCCGCTGGTGCGCGGCGAAGACGGCGAGCTGCACCAGGCCGGCTGGGACGAGGCGCTCGACCGCGCCGCGGAAGGCTTCCTCCGCGTGCGCGAGCGCTACGGGCGCCACGCGGCCTACGGGGTGGCTTCCGGGCGGGCGCCGCACGAGGCCGCCTATACCATGCAGAAGTTCATCCGGGGGGGGTTCGGAACGAACCACATCGACAACTGCAGCCGTGCCTGACACGCTCCCACAGTCGCCGGTCTGGCGGCAACAATCGGTCGGGGCGCAATGTCGAACCCGCTGGAGGACATGGAGAAGCCCGATGTGATCTTCTGCATCGGGACCAACATGACCGAGTGCCACCCGGTGGCCGCGACCCGCCTCAAGCGCGCCATCGCCAACGGTGCGAAGCTCATCACCGCCGACCCGCGGCGCATCGGGCTCGCGGAGCTCGCCGACGTCTACCTGCCCCTCCGGGTGGGATCGGACGTCTCGCTCCTGCTGGCCATGGCCCACGTCATCCACCGCGAGGGTCTGATCGACAAGGGCTTCGTGGAGGGGCGCACCACCGAGGCGGAAGCCTTCCTCGACCACATCGAGGAGTTCACGCCCGAGTGGGCCGAACCCATCACCGAGGTGCCCGCGGCCGACATCGAACGCGCCGCCCTCCTCTACGGAAAAGGCGAGCGTGGCGCCATCTATTACACCCTCGGCATCACCGAGCACATCTGCGGCGTGGACAACGTCCAGAGCCTCTGCAACCTGGCGCTCATGACCGGCAACATCGGCCGCGAGGGCACCGGGGTGAACCCCATGCGCGGGCAGAACAACATCCAGGGCGCGGGGGATGCCGGCGCCCTGCCCAACAACTATCCCGGCTTCCAGTCCGTCCTGGATCCGGCGTACCAGGAGAAGTTCGAGCCGGTGTACGGCCGCAAGGTGGACCTGGAGATCGGCCCCACCAAGGTGCGCGCGCTCGAGGCCTGCGGCGACGGCATCCACGGTATGATCATCAACGGCGAGAACACCGTCGTGTCCGACCCGGAGCGCCACCACTGCGAGGAGGCGCTGAAGAGCCTCGACATCCTGGTGGTGATCGACATCTTCCTGACCGAGACCGCCGAGCTCGCGGATGTCGTCTTCCCGGCTACCGCCTGGGGCGAGACGGACGGCGTCCAGACCAACACCGAGCGGCGCGTGCAGCGGCTGCGCAAGGCGGTGGAGCCCCCGGGCGAGGCCATGCCCGACTGGTGGATCGTGTCGCAGATCGCCCGCCGCATGGGCACTCCCGGGTTCGACTTCCGGAGCGCGAAGGACGTCTTCAACGAGCTGTGCGAGCTGTCGCCCCTGTATGCAGGGCTGGACTGGGATCGCATCGACCGCGGCGAGTACCAGTGGCCGGTTCCGCACAAGGACCATCCCGGAACGCCCATCCTGCACCAGGGGGTGTTCGAGAACGGACGCGGCATCTTCAAGCTGATCCGCTACCGCGATCCCGCGGAAGTCATCAGCGACGAGTTCCCGGTCTGGCTGACCACGGGCCGGCGCCTCCCCAATTACCACACGCGTACGCAGACGGGGCGCGCCGCCGGCATCGACTATCTTGCGCCCGGGGAGCGCCTCGAGATCAACCCGCAGGATGTGGTCGACTGGGGACTCGAGGATGGCGGCTGGGCCAAGATGACCAGTTCGCGGGGCTGCATGATGGTCCGGGTGGAGGCCAACGATCGCTCTCCGCGCGGAACCGTGTTCACCACCTTCAGCTTCAACGATGCTCCGGTCAACGTGCTCACCGGCGGAGGATACGACCCGGTAACGGACACGGCGGAGCTGAAGGTGTGTCCGGTGAGGGTGGAACGGCCGTAACCAGCCGCCCGGCTCAATCCGATCCGAAGATCCGGTCTCCGGCGTCCCCCAGTCCGGGCAGGATATACCCGTTCTCGTTGAGGCGCCGGTCCATGGCGGCCGTGAAGACCGGAACATCCGGATGGGCGCTCTCCAGGGCCTCCACCCCTTCCGGACACGACACCAGCACCGCGAGGCGGATGTCGCGGGCTCCGTGTTTCTTGAGCATCGTAATGGTCGCCGACGACGACCCGCCCGTGCCGAGCATCGGATCGACCACGACGAAGTGGCGGCCTTCGGCGCGGGGGACGTTGAAGTAGTACTGGACCGGCTGGAGCGTCTCCTCGTTGCGATAGAGACCCACGTGCCCGATGCGCGCGCCCGGGAGGAGGGTGGTGAAGCCCTCGAGCATCCCCAGCCCGGCGCGCAGGATCGGTACCAGCACCACGTCTTCCTCGCGCACGCGGGGACCGGTGGTGATCTCCAGAGGGGTCTCGACCTCCACTTCCTCCGCGGGCAGATCGCGCAGAACCTCATAGGCCATGAGGGCGCCGATCTCGCGGATCAGATCGCGGAACTCGCGGTGTCCGGTGCGGTGGTCGCGCAGTCGGGTGACCTTGTCCCCGATCAGCGGATGGTCGAGTACCCTGAGATGGGGCCGGTCGGGCATGGCGCCTCCGCGGTCGCTAACTCCCCGACAGCTCCGGGAAGCGATACACGATGACGCCGCTGCCCGGAGCGTTGTCGACGTCGACGTAGCCCTGGTCGACCATGCCGCGCAGGCACTTCTCGACCTCTTCGAAGGACTTCCCTGAGGCCATCACCCCCTGGGTGACCGTGAGTTCGCCGCCCTTCTTCTCCGCGGCCTGGAGCAGTACGAGCCTCAGGTCCGCGGGTTTGGGCAGGGCTGCGGGCGGCGCGGAGCCGGGGGTGGCGCGGGCAGCCAGCCGGGGGTGCGGGAGGTAGCCCTTGCGCACGTTGGAATCGCGAATCAGCGCCTTCATGCGGAACAGGTCCACCAATTGGCCGACGCCCGCGAGGCCGAAGGTCAGCAGCCAGAGGATTCCCGTCCCCCACTTGCCCATGTAGATGCGATGGGCACCGCAGACCCCGGCGAGGCACAGGCACCAGAGTCCGTACCCGAGGGCATCCTTGTATACGGGCTCGTAGGCCGCCGGCACGTCCGGGAGGCTGAGGTTGACGTTCACCGAGATGTCTCTCGGGTCCTGGGCGCCATGCATGGAGTCCTTTTCCATCAGCGGTGCTGCGATGTGCGAGTGTCCAGAAAGGGATCGCGTCCCTGGAAATGAGATCTTCCACAGCGCGAACCCGCGGCGGCCATTCAATGTCTCGTGATTACCGGCTCCGGTCCAGCCCCGGTGACCGCGAAGTGCTGCCTGTGTCACCGGGACACGTCCGGCCGTCCCTGCTGCCTACGCAGATCGCGCCGGCAGGTGTCGGGCTCTATGGTTACCCATGAGCGAAACGGCCCTCTATCGGCTTCTCGATGTGCTGTTCGTCGCCTTCCACACGGCGCTGGTGGGCTTCAACATGCTCGGATGGGCGTGGCGAAGGACTCGGCGGCTTCATCTCCTGACCATCGGCGTGACGCTGCTGTTCTGGTTCGGAGCCGGGATGGTGTACGGGTTGGGATACTGCCCGCTGACGGACTGGCACTGGGACGTGAAGCGGGCCCTGGGCGAGACCGGCCTGCCGGCGTCGTGGATCAAGTACCACCTGGATGCGGTCACGGGCATCGACTGGAACGCGACGCTCGTCGATGCAGTGGTGATGGGCAGTGCGCTGGCGGCGCTGGGCCTCTCGGTGATGCTGAACCTTCGTGACCGGCGGCGGCCCGGATAGCGCGAAGCTGCGGAGTGCCGGAGTCCCCTCGCCGTGCTACCATAGTCCATGCGGAGTGAGGAGCCTGAACTCCCTCCGCCACCCGCCCCGATCGTCATACAGGCCCGGATACAGGAAGCAGAAGATGAACGCTCGCGCCCTCATCATCATCGCCGCAGCAATGGCCCTCGGCTTTGCCCATGCGCCGCTTCAGGCACAGGACGGCAAGGACATGGTCGCCGCCTTCATCGACGAGAACGCGGACTCCTATGCGAGCATCGCCCAGGAAATCTGGGACCTCGCAGAGCTGGGTTATCTGGAGACGGAGAGTTCGGCCCTGCTGGCAGGCACGCTGGAGTCCGCCGGCTTCGAGGTGAAGATGGGAGTCGCGGGCATTCCCACCGCCTTCGTCGCCAGCTACCGCAACGGCGACGGACCGGTGGTGGGCATTCTGGCGGAGTACGACGCGCTCCCCGGCATCACGCAGGACCGGAGCCCCGAACTCACCCCCATCTTCGGGAAGCCGCAGGGACATGCCTGCGGTCACCACCTGTTCGGCGCGGGCTCGGCAGCGGCAGGCATCGCCGTGCGCCAGTGGATGGAGGCGACCGGCCAGGCCGGTGAGGTGCGCGTCTACGGGACGCCCGCCGAGGAAGGCGGCGCGGGCAAGGTCTACATGGTGCGCGAGGGCCTCTTCGACGACGTGGACATCATGCTCCACTGGCATCCCGCGGATCGGAATTCCGCGGGCGCGTCGAGCAGCCTGGCCAACAAGTCGGCCAAGTTCCGCTTCTCCGGCGTGTCCGCGCATGCCGCCGGGGCCCCCGAGCGCGGCCGGTCGGCGCTGGACGGCGTCGAGGCCATGAACCACATGGTCAACCTGCTGCGCGAGCACGTCCCCCAGGAGACCCGCATCCACTACGTGATCACCTACGGCGGTGCGGCCCCCAACGTCGTCCCCGATTTCGCCGAAGTCTACTACTACGTGCGCAACCCCGACCCCGCCAACGTGCACGCCATCTTCGAGCGGGTGGTGCAGGCCGCCGAGGGCGCCGCGCAGGGAACGGGAACCGGGATGGAGTACGAGGTCATCCACGGCCTTTACAACATGCTCATCAACGTGGAACTGCAGGAGGCGATGCACGCCAACCTCGAGCGGGTCGGGGGCGTCCACTACAGCGAGCAGGACCGCCGCTTCGCCGAGGCGCTGGCCAGGCACCTGCCCGACGACGCGCTTCCCATCGAGTCGGCGGCGGAGATCCAGCCCTTCTTCGTCACCGAGGCGGGCACCGGGGGCTCGACCGACGTGGCCGACGTGAGCTGGGCGGTGCCCACCGGCGGGGTGCGAACCGCCACCTGGGTGCCCGGCACCTCCGCGCATTCGTGGCACGCCATCGCGGCGGGCGGCACGCCCATCGGCGACAAGGGCATGGTAGTGGCGGCCAAGACGCTGGCCATGACCGCGATCGACGTGTTCACCCGGCCCGATCTGGTGGCGGCGGCCAAGGCGGAGTACTCGGACCGCATTCCCGAGGGCTGGGTCTACGAGCCGCTCCTGGGCGACCGCGACCCGCCGCTCGACTACCGCCTGGCGGCGGGCGGAACCAACCGTTAGCCGTTAGCGGCGGGACATCACACCTTCGTCTCGTCCAACTGGTCCCGCGGTTCCGGTGGCTAGCCTCCGCGCCGCCGCAGGAGCCGCCGCGCGGCCTCGATGTCCGCCTGGGAACCACGCTCGGCGAAGAAGTCGGCGGTCCGCATGGCGGACAGCTTCTCCGCGACAGCGGTGGTGACGAACTGGTTGATGCTCGTCCCATCCCGGCGGCTCACTTCCCTGACGGCCTGTTTCAGGGACGACGGCATTCGGAGGGGATAGACGGTGGGCTGTTTTCTTCGTTCGGTCATTTCGATTTCCCTTTCCGTCCCCCGGCGATCCTGCTCAGTGCGTGGCGAGGCGACAGCACCTCGATCCCGAACGCGCCGGGAGCATCGCCGAAGTCGCGCCTGTTGAAGGTCACAAGGGCATCCGCGGTTCCGTTGACCGCCGTCTCGAGTACCATTTCGTCCGCGGGATCGCGCAGTTGCGGTCGCCAGAGGAACCACGCCTGCACCGGTTCGGCCACGGCGCACAGCGCTGACATGATCGTTCTGACTTCCGACTCGGAGAGGCCGGAGGCGATTCGCTGGGCCGGATCACGGCAGACTCCCTCGTATTCAAGCGCGAGCGGTACCGACAGCAGCAGGGTGAATCGGCGGTCCAACGCCCGTTCGAGCAATGCCGCCGACGCTCCTGACGGGCTTCGCACAGCCGCGACGACCACGTTACAGCAGTTGTTGCTGATCCCCATCGCGACCCGTTTCCAAACCATTCGCGCCCAGAAAAGCAGGCACCGTGTTGAAGGCGTTGAGGAACAGCGGACTTCCGGAGAACGACAGCGGGCTCACCGGGCCGATGGTCATGAACGAGTACTGGCGACTCCTGGCGTCAAATGCCGAGTGCGGGTCTCGGAAGAGTTGATACAGGTCGAGAGCCGTGCCAGATGAACCGACGAGCTGGCGAAGGGCTTGGAACTCCTGTCCAAGACCAAGACCGAAACCGAAGAATGAAATCCGTAGTTGCTGCAGGATCTCCATGTGCAGGCTCGACAGCGTCTGGCTGATGAACATCCACCCGAGTCCGTATTTTCGCGTGGTGCGAGCCGCATCGATCAATCGGGATCGCACCCGGCGCGCCGCGTCATCCTCCCTCGGTAATTCGCGCGGTGCCAACCGGTGCGCTTCATCGATGACCACCAGGGCGTTAAGGCTCTGTCTCTCTTTGTAGAAGCGCTCCGCCGTCATCGAGAGGCCGTCAAGCAACCGCTTGATTACGAGGGACTGGATCTTCTCGTTCCAGAAAAGCCCTTCGGCTTGTTCCTTGGAGAGATCCACAACGAGAACAGGCCGACTCGCTTGGTCCATTCGAAGAAGCCAGGCGAGCGCACGATCAATACTCCGGGCGCCTTGACGGTACCTGAAGAGCTCCGCGACAGGAGCCCAATGCTCCGCGTAGAAGTCGTCGGGATCGGCATCATGCAAAGCTTCGTTGAAACGACCCCTTGACGATGGTGTTCGGTAGAAGACACGCTGGACCCGCTCTTCCTGAAGCAAAGCCCACGCCGTCTCGAATGACTCGCGTTCGTGCAGAGACTTGAGCTTCACCTGCGCTCTTTGCAATCGATCCGTGAGAATCCCGCACGCGAGTTCCCGGTTCTCGCTCCTGGGAATCGTTAGCTGCTCGAAAAACCGCGATTCGAACAGGATCTGCTGAAACAGATCCCAGCGGTCCAGGACCAATCGGCGCACGGTCAAGACAGCGATCTTCTTCCCCAGCGCCCGCACCACATCCCCCAACGGCAGCGGAAACCCCTCATCGGGCTCGCCCGCCTGCGTGTCTCGCGCGAACTCGCCCTGCGGATCGATCACCAGTAGTGCCATCTGCGGATAGCGCGCATACGCAATCAGAATCTTCTTGGCGAGCACCGATTTGCCGGAACCGGTCTTCCCGAAGATGCCCAGATGATAGGCTTCACCCGCCCCATCCAGACCTCTGCCGAAGTGCTTGAACCACAGCGGGAGCATGGGCCGCGATCCGTAGACATGTCCCAGATAGAAGATCTGATCTCGATACGGATCAAGCAGTTCGTTCAGCACGTCATCGGTAGCGATGTGAATCGGCGTTCCGGTTGACGGAACGGTTCCGAGTATGCTCGGCTCGTACCTGGCCGATCCGCCTTCCTGGAAGACCGCGCTTACGACCATCTTGCCGAGATGAGTATCCTGTCGTTCGCTCACTGCGTCGACTCGGCCGCGTTGGCGAATCAGGCTACGCATCGTGGGATCTTCATGCCAGACGTTCTTGAGCTGGATCTCGGTGATCTGGCCTAGCGCGTAGTGAGGAGCCGCATCCTGCATGAAGTGGAAGAGGGCAAGTTCGCCTAGCAGTTTCCGGTCGACTGCCGAGCCCAGAACGTCGAGGGCCAGCTCGGTGGTGGAAGACGGCGAACCGATAACCCCCAACCGCTCCGTTTCCTCGAAGAGCTTCTGAAGCTCAGTCCTATCGTCTGTCATCCTATCTCCCGGATTCGCTCCGGTATCCGTGCATCGCGAAGAAGACCTCGCCGACATCGCCGTCATACCGCTCCGAGATCCGCTGTGTCGTCACCTGGCGAAAGGCCGGAAGCGCGCGAGCCAACGCTTTCGCCGTCCGATCCGCCAAATAGACGGGGTAGGGTTCGAGCATCGACGCCGTTGCGGTCTGGTGCTTGATTCCTTGGACCACGGTCGCCAGCCTGTGAGAATTGGAAGCCACGCTCGCGGCAACTTCGATCCGCATTGCGGGCAACCACTGCTGTGGCTTGTAGTAGAAAACTCTGAGGGGCTCAAGCGCCGAGACGATGTCGCCCGCAAGCTCACGAGCCCGGCGTCTTGATTCCCCTGGAAAACCCGGCACGTTCAGGTGCCAAGTAACGCTGCCTTCCCGGTTCCGCGGGTGCTCGAAGCGTTGCGGCTTCGTCAACTCCCCTGGGTTGAGC
>JAJDVR010000025.1 GCA_022826025.1 Gemmatimonadota bacterium
TCACGGCGACGGTCGCTGCGGGCGATGGCTATTCACCCTCAAATACCAAGGGCACGGCGACGGTCGCGGTGAGCGACGACGACTTGCCGCCGCCTGTGGCGTCGTTCTCCTCCTCCTCGCAGAGCGCTGGGGAGAACGCGGGAACGCGCAACGTGAGGGTGAACCTGTCTCGGGCCCCGGCTTCGGGCTTCACGCTGAACTACTCGGTAAGGGGTACGGCGGTCTCCGGCTCTGACTACGTGGCGCTTCCGGACAGCCTTTCGGTGGCACCGGGTGCGGCGAGTGTGGATATTCCGGTGAAAATCACCGACGACGGAGCGGACGAGAGTAGCGAGACGGTTATCCTGACGCTCATCGCGGGCAATGGCTACGAGGTGGGGAGCACGAACGTCCATACACTGACCATCAATGACAATGACGATCCACCACCAGCGACGCCTGTTGTGAGCATAGCGGGCGGCAGCGCCGTCACCGAGGGCGGCACGGCGACCTTCACACTCAGCGCGTCTCCCAAGCCCCCGGCCGGCATTACCGTGCGGGTGATGGTCACCGACAGCGGCGCGTTCGCCGGGAGCGGTCAGGCGGGTACGAGGACGCTCGCCATGGGCACGGGCGGCACGGCCGTCCTCACGGTCACGACGCTCAACGACGAAATCGACGAGGAGAACGGCTCGATCACGGCGACGGTCGCTGCGGGCGATGGCTATTCACCCTCAAATACCAAGGGCACGGCGACGGTCGCGGTGAGCGACGACGACTTGCCGCCGCCTGTGGCGTCGTTCTCCTCCTCGGTGGCTCTCCAGATAGGGACGCTGCCGGAGGGAGGCCTGTCACTCGATGAGGGGGATTCGGCAAGCTACACATTGGTGCTGACGGCGCAGCCCACGGACCCGGTGAGGGTGACACCCGAAAGCGCGCACCCGGAGGCGGTGTCGGTGCGTCCGGCGTGGCTGGAATTCACTCCGGGCAACTGGGACGCGCCGCAAAAGGTGGCCCTGACTGCTGTGGTCGATGGGGATGCCGAAGACGAGAGCGTGGTTGTCTCTCACGCAGTATCGAGCGCAGACGCGCGCTACGGGGGCCTCGATGGCGGGACGGTGCGAGTGAGTGTCTCGGACGCGAGTGGACCGCAGTTCGTGTCGACGCATTTCGCGTTCACGATAGCGGAGAACACGGTGGGTCCGGCTCCCGTACGCGGTGCCGGGGGTAGCCCCGGAGCGGTGCGCGCGACTGGGGACGTCGTCAGGTACACCATGGCCGGTGGCGTCGGACTTTTTCTGGTCGATGCGGAGACGGGTGCAGTGACCTATACGGGCTCGGGCGAACCGACGGGGCGCCATGAACTGACCATTCTTGCCAGCGACGCGCTGGGGCGCGTCGCCAGGACACGGGTAAGTGTACGGGTTATAGAGGATCCGTCGTCTGTGGCCGCAGGACTGCTGCGTATTGCGCGCACCGGGGCGGACCACGTACTGGAGGGCATCGCCTCGCGACTCGAAGCAGTGCGAACACCGGGTATCGAGGCCCGCCTAGCGGGGCAAGACGTTCTGGCCCTTGAGGGGGATGATGGCGCATCAAGACTTGCGCCTGCGATCAACCCTGCGCCCGGTCGTCGGGGTGAAGGATGGAGGCACGAGCGGATCGGCCGCGCCTTGTCGGAAGAGGAATTGCTTAAGGGGGCGGCGTTCGCGCTGAGCGGAGAGATGACGCCGGGCGGCGCGTCCTGGTCGGCTTGGGGCCGGGGGACCGGTTCCCGACTCGACGAACAGGAGGGAGAGCGCTCCATGGAGGGCGAGGTGCTGACGGGCATCGTCGGCCTCGACAGGCGAGAGGGACGATGGCTGACGGGTCTGGTGGTTTCACGCAGCGCAAGTGAGGGTGAGTGGAGCGGGCCGGGCAACGAGCGATGGCAGATGGAGACCGACCTCATGATCCTCGCGCCCTATACAGCGTTCAGACTCTCGGACCCGGTCACGCTCTGGGGGACGGTGGGCTACGGGCGGGGCTCGCTCGGGGTGAAGCGCCTCGGAGGCGGTTCGAGCGAGACCGACGTAGATACGACCTTTTTGGCGGCGGGCGTTCGGGGGGAGTTGATCGAGGCACCGCCCGGGAGCGGGTTCGGCCTCGCCGTCAAATCAGATGCGATGTGGCTGCAGGCGAATTCGGACGAGGAGAACGGTCTCTCCGCCACGTCGCAGGACGCGACCAGGTTCCGGCTCGCTCTGGAAGCCTCGTGGCGTGGTAGATTCGAGGGTTATGGTGAACTGGGAGCGAGGCTGGAGTTGGGCGGGCGTTATGAAGGAGACGACGCGGAGAGCGATTTCGGGGTGGAATCAGGCGTTGCCGTGAACTGGAGCGACCAGGCGCGCAGAATCGGTATTGAGGTCGAAGGACGGGTTCTGACGCTTCACGACGCCTTCGATACGAGTGAGGAAGGCCTCTCGGTTTCTCTTTCCTGGATGCCGGGCGGGACGTCGCCGCTGGGTCCCTCGCTCGCGTTCCGTCTCGACAGGGGAGCACCTTCCCCGGGTGGGTTCGATCTCTTGGCGGCGTCCGGTACCGGAGCGGTCTCGGACGAAGCTACCGGCCGGAGTTACTCTTTCGAGGTGACCTGGGGTTTCCCTGCCTTCGGTGGGCGGTTCGCGGGTAGCCCCTATATCCGTCACGGTTTCTCCGGTGCGGCGAACGACTATACGTTCGGCTGGCGCCTCGCCCCGGCTGCGCCCGAGGCTCCCGACCTCACCCTCGGGGTTCAAGCCACGATGAGGGAGAACGGAGACGAGGATCCCGATCACGGCGTCGTGCTCGAGTTGAGGAAGACGTGGTGAGGCGTGGAGGCCGTTTGAAAGTGCTTTCGGGTTTCCGGGAGAGTTGTTCGAATCTCTCAGGCGGCGGCGCCTGTGCGCCGACGTAGGAGACCGGATATGCCCCTGAAACGTTTTCTTTTACCGGCGGTAACACTGGCGTTGCTCTCCGCATGTGGGGGAGGAGGGGGCGGCGGGGCCGCCCCGTCGGCCGTTCCGACGCTGCCTCCCGGCCCCGTCGCCGTGATCGCCACCCATCTGGAAATGACCGACCAGGTTTTCACGTTTCGCGAGCCGGGGCGTCTGGTCGCGAGGGATGGCGAGTCCGAGGGTTCGCCTTCCTATGAGCACACACGGCGCGACGAGGTGGTTTGCGGGGAAGGCGTGTCGTGCGTTTTCCCGGCCGGAGAAGATGGCGGACGGAACATTCTCGACGGTGAATCGCACGTGCGGGCCAGGGAGCGTGACGCCTCGATCGGGTTTCACAAGAGCATCCTCGCTCGGGCAAACGTCCTGCCTGATCGTATCGGCGGCATCCGGGCCTTCCGTGTGGATGTCCGGGAGCCCTCGGCGGAGGTCTACGGCGCCTGGGGCGAATGGAGCGCCTTTTATGCCGTGTGGGAACGCGACGAGCGCGGCGCACTCGACCTGACGTGGAGCGCTGCCTTCGGGGAGAGTACCGGCGTGCGGCCGACGGCGCCCGAGGGCTCGGCCAGGTGGCGGGGCGGAATGGTCGCGCGCACCCGCGCAGGCGGGGTCGAACTCGAGGGAAGCTCGTTGCTCGTCTACGACTTCGCGGATAACTCTCTCGATCTGGCGCTGCTGGGCGTCGCGCCAACAGCCCGGGCGACCGCCGGGGGCCGTGTCTACGGCGGCCCCGGAAGCTTCACGTGGCGGGACCTGCCGGTCTCTCCCGATGGAACGTTCGGCTTGCTTTCGGGAGGCAACGCCCGCGTCGGCACTGACCTTCACCCGATGCTGGGCCAGGTGGAGGGTGCGTTCTACGGACCGGATGCCGTGGAGGCCGCCGGCGTGTTCGAGCGCGACGGCGTCGTCGGCGCGTTCGGCGCCAATCGCGAATAGAGCGGCCCGTTCACGACGCCCGATGCAGCATCCTCATCGGTGACCGGACGGCTATTTCATGCACGCTCAGTAAATGCGTCCTGCGTGCCTTCGAACACCTTGGGGGTTTCCCAAATGACTAGGGGATTCTGGCAAGTTACGTTTCAAGCCAGGATGCCAATCCAAGAGGCTGGAATCCATACCCGTTGTTCTCGATACCGCCGGAATAGCCTGCCCGCGCAAAAGACGGATAGACAGGAAGGGACTCGATTTGCTTATGACGTGAGACCTAGAGCGGTGAGCATCCTCACTCTGGTCGGATAAGACTGCCACGGATTCAGGGAAGGACTTTCTCCACCAGCGCCGGAACGCTCTTCCGGTTCGGGCTCGTTTAGTTGTTGCAGTATTGCACCTATCCCGGGACAAGCGGTTCGGGCTTGACGAAGCTGCAGAGGGTCTGTCCGATAATACGTGTAATCAACGGTCGTGAGCCTTCGGCTTATCCGGCTGAGCCGGATAAGCGGTCCTCAAACACAACGGCCCAACTGCCCGATCAAGGCCACTTATTCAACAATGCAACGCTAAATACTCCCAGTCGCCTCGATCGCCGGGCCGAGAACCTGTCACCCTCATCGTTTTCCGCCGAAGGCGGCAGAAAGGTCGTGTCTTTCCAAAACGCCGCCCATCCCCTCGTGACGGGGGCCGAAGAACGCGCCCGTCACCGTACCGAGGTCCTTCCCGCTCCAGGGGTAGCCGGTTCTGTTTCCACTCAATTCGACAATCCTGTATTCCGTATCCGCCCGGTGAAACGTATTACCCAAGTCGTCCGCGCGGATCGCGTAGCGCAGGTCGCCGTCTCCCCAAGTCGCGCCGCTCTCGAAGCGCATGCCGGTGAAGTCGAGTTCACCCAAAAAATCTCCCATGTCGAGGGTGAGCGAGGCGTCGCCGACGACCCCGCCGCCAGAGGGTGTGACCCCCACCAGCGCCCCCCGCCAGGTCACGCTCCCTGGGAGCACCGGGTTATCGTAGAGAATGGTCGCGGGTTTGGGACCCATAGCCCAGGGCTGCGGCAGGCCGTTCCTGAAGGCGACGCCGAAGGAAACCTCCCCGGACCCGATTCCCAGGTCTCCGCGCAGGTGAAACGATGTATCGCTCCACGGCTTGAGGGTTTCCGCGGAAATCTCCTCGGGCTTCACACCGGGCGGAAAGCGGCTGTAGGCCGCGAGAAGCCCATCGCGGTCGCAGGGACCTCGGCTGCGTCCCGGGATAAAACCCCGCATCGCTGAGCGTCGATTCGTACCGCTCCGGGTCGGTGTGGCTCACGAAACCCACCGCGTGGAGCAGTTCATGGACCAGCACGTGGGTGATTTCCGCATCGCTCAAGGAACCGACCGCTTCGGTGTCGATCAGTACTTCGGAATAGGCCGCGCCTTGTCTCGATACTTCGAGGGTTTGCGCGTCCTCGTCCTCGACGTGGTAACTTACCCTTGAGCGCCCCAGTTCCGAGGGGTCGGCGCCTTCGGGGTAGAATGGATCCGTCTTGGTGATGAAACGCACCCGTATTTCGCCAATAAATTTCGGAAAATCCGGATACGCGAACACGTGGTGGAGGCGTGGATTTAACCTGATCTGGCGTCCGAAAGGAAGGGCCGTGTTGATGACCTCGACCGCGTACTGCGCAAGAAGCGCAAAGCGCGAGAACCTCGTGCGTGTCAACGGTCCGCGCGCCACGCTCAAGGTGACCACCTGCGCTTCGGGGTAGGTCGCGAGTCCCGTCACGCTTCTCTCTGAGATGTTGTGGCTCGCCGCTACCTGAAGGTAGTCGACAACGTCGGCGGCGCTTACCCCGTCCCTCACGTTTCCCCTCTGCAGGGCGGCCCCGCCACGCGCGCCCGCAGCGTCGAGAGCGCCGGCAGGAGGTGCAACGTCGGCGCCCACATGCAGGGATTCGCCGAATTCCAGCACTGGTGCGCCCAGCCTGAAGGTGTCACCCCATACATAGTCATCGAACGAGACGCCGGGGTGCAGGCTCGGGAGCTCTTGTTGCTGGACAACCGATGCAGGAAGGGGAGGAGCTCCCCCTCCGCCGCAGCCAGGGTGATGAAGGCAAGAAATACCGTAACTAGGCTGAGAACTAAGGTCCGCATCGAAAAAATCCTCGCTGAATTCTCTTCAGTATATCATAAACCGCTGCATCATATATAGTTCGCCCCGAAACCAGAAGGCGCGC
>JAJDVR010000072.1 GCA_022826025.1 Gemmatimonadota bacterium
GCCGAGGGACTGCGCGGCATCTACGACGCGTTCCGTCATCCCCGCGTCACCCGCGACCGGCTGCCGCTCCCGGACCGGGCGACCTGCCTCGACTACCTGGCCGACGTGCGCCGCGCGGTACTTCGCAAGATGGAAGGGATCGACCCGTGCGCGGACACCCCGCTTCTCCGCGGTGGCTACGTATTCAACATGGTGTTGCAGCACGAATACCAGCACAACGAAACCATCATGCAGACGCTGCAGCTGATGGACGGGGAGCCGTACCAGGGACTGGGAAGGAAACCGTGTGGGGGGGCTACAGGCGATGGGGTCGAGAATCAGCCGCAGGCTGACGCAATGGTCCGCTTCCCGGGCGGAGACGTCTTGGTGGGCACCGACGACCGGTCGCAGGCCTACGACAACGAGCGCCCGCGCACCCGTCTGCGGGTGGAGCCCTTCCGCATCGACAGCCATCCCGTCGACAACGCCGCCTTCATGGACTTCATGGCGGCGGGCGGCTACCGGACCGACGCGCACTGGAGCAGGGCCGGGCTCGCCTGGCGCGCCACCGAGCGTGCCGAAGCCCCCCTCTTCTGGTTCCGGCGGGACGGCGCGTGGTGGACCCGAACCCTGGGGCGCGAGGCCCCCGTCGATCCCGCGCTTCCGGTGTGCCACGTCTCCTGGTACGAGGCCGACGCCTTCGCGCGCTGGGCCGGCAAGCGGCTCCCCACCGAAGCGGAGTGGGAGGTGGCGGCCGGCTGGGATCCGGCCCGGAAGCGCGCGCTCCGCTATCCATGGGGCGATGAGCCCGCCACGCCATCGCGCGCCAACCTGGACGCCGTCCACCCCGGACCGACTCCTGCGGGGAGCCATCCCGGCAACGTCTCGCCGCTCGGCTGCTACGGAATGATCGGCGACGTCTGGGAATGGACGTCGTCCCACTTTGGCCCCTATCCAGGATTCGAGGCCTTCCCGTATCCGGAATACTCGGAGGTCTTCTTCGGGAACGAGTACCGCGTACTGCGCGGCGGATCCTGGGCGACGCGCCCGGGCGCCATCCGCAATACGTTCCGCAACTGGGATTATCCGCAGCGCAGACAGATCTTCTCGGGGTTCAGGTGCGCGAGCGACGCGAGGAGCTGAGCGAACTGGCGCGCGGTCTGGCGCGCACGCCGAAGACCGTCTCGTCGCGCTACTTCTACGACGAACGCGGATCAGAGCTCTTTGAGGCCATCACCCGGCTCCCCGAGTACTATCTCACCCGCGCCGAGCGGGGTCTGCTGACGCGCATCGCGCCCGCGCTGATCGAGGAGGTGCAACCGCGCGCACTGGTCGAGCTCGGAGCAGGGAGCGCGCGCAAGACGCGGATCCTGCTGGACGCGATGACCGAGGGAGGGAGAGCCGCGGTCTACGTTCCGGTCGATGTCAGCGAGGACTTCCTGCTCGAGACGGCCGATCGGCTGCGCGAGGAGTATCCCGCGCTGGAGGTGCGGCCCGAAGTGGCGGACATGGAGCGCGGTCTCCGGCTTGCCCTCCGGCCGCCGACGCCCTGCATCCATGCGCTGCTCGGGAGCACCATCGGCAACTTCACTCATGAGGAGGCGGTGCGCATGATCGCCGGGCTCACCTCCGGAATGCGCGACGGCGACGTGTTCCTGCTGGGCGCGGATCTGCGGCCCGGTCCGGGCAAGTCGCTCGAGGCTCTCGAGGCCGCCTATAACGATGCCGTGGGGGTGACCGCGAAATTCAACCGCAATCTGCTGCGGGTGCTGAATGCCCGTTTCGGCACCGATTTCGATCCCTCGCGCTTTCGCCACCTCGCCACGTATGATACAGGCAAAACGCGCATCGAGATGCACTTGGAGGCTCTCACGGCGCATGCGGTGGCCTTGCCCGGCGGTCCCGTGATATCCTTTCAGGAAGGCGAGAAGCTGCGCACGGAAATCAGTTGCAAGTACGACCGGGCTGCGGTGCGCTCGCTGCTTGGGCAGGCGGGATTGAAGATGGTGCGCTGGTGGACCGACGAGAGGGAACGATTCGCGCTGGCGCTGGGCGCCATGACCTCGGAAGGAGGCTCTCGGTGAAGAGGATCGGGTTGGTGGGTGTCGGGGTGTTGTCGCTGTTCGTGGTGACGAGAATCGTCTTCGGGGGTGAAGCGTCGGCCGCGGGAGGGAGTTCGGTGGCCGAGACCGAGCCGACCCGCGGGGTCGCCGCGCCAACCCCGACGGCCGAGGTCGCGGCTCCGCAACCGCCGGTGGAGAACGGCGCATCGCTCGCCACCCCGCCGCGTCCCTCGCGCCCAACCACGCCGACCGCGCAGGAAGCCCGGGAGGTCCCGCGCCAGGAGGCTCCGCGCCGCCGCCGCTGGCGGAACTACAACCGCTACCCCGGCCCCATCCCCACCCCGGAGGAGTGGCGCGCCCCCGACGGCCCGGTGCGCATCGCCCTGCAGGTGGGTCACTGGCGGACCGAGGAAGCCCCCCGTGAGCTCTTGGGGCTGCGGCGCAATGGGGCCAACTGGAACGGGCTCGCCGAGTGGGAGGTGAACCTGGAGATCGCGCGCCACGCCGGCGCCATGCTGGAAGAACTGGGCTACCTGGTCGACATCCTGCCCGCCGTGGTGCCCCCCGACTACCGCGCCCACCTCTTCATCGCCATCCATGCCGACGCGAGCAACGACCCCGGCGCGAGGGGCTACCGGGTGGCCTCGCCGGGCCGCGACGCCACCGGCCGTGCCCCTGACTTCGTCGACCTGCTCAACTGGAAATACGGCGAGGCGACCGGCATCAGGCGCCTCCCGACCGTGACCCGGCGCATGCGCAACTACTACGCCTTCAACTTCCGCCGCTACGAACACGCCCTGCATCCCATGACCATTGCGGTGATAATCGAGACCGGCTTCCTGACCAACGCCGACGACCGCAAGATCATCGTGTCACAGCCGGAGCGGGTTGCGCGCGGGATCGTCGAAGCCGTCACCGAGTTCCCCATCACACCCCCGCCCGGGCGCGCCGCCGGGTCGCCGTAATCCGCCACCCCTCCAATCCAGCCCCGAGACATCCATGGAGTTCAACAATTCCGTCGCGCTCGTCACCGGCGGATCCGAGGGGATCGGCCGCGCCATCGCCGAGGCGCTGATCGCAGAGGGCGCGAGAGTCACCATAACGGGCCGCCGGAAGGATTTCCTTTCCGTGATCGCCGACGAGATCGGAGCCGACTGGATCGCGGGCGACGTGGGCGTCGAGGAGGACGCGGTGCGCACCGTGCAGGAGGTGATCGCCAGGAACGGCCACCTCGACATCCTCGTCAACAACGCGGGCTTCGGGCTCTTCAAGCCGCTGGTGGACATGACGCTCGACGAGCTCGAGAAGGTCTACCGCACGAACGTGTTCGGGGCTTTCCTGATGGCGCGCGAGGCCGCCCGTCACTTCATCGACCGGGGAACCGGCGAGCTGATCAACATCGCGTCCACTTCGGGGCTCCGTGGAAGCGGCGGACGCACCGCCTACGCCTCCTCCAAGTTCGCCCTGCGCGGCATGACCGAATGCTGGCGCGACGAGCTCCGCCGCCACGACATCCGGGTCACGCTCGTGAATCCGAGCGAGGTGATGACCAACTTCGCGGCCAAGGCGGGCGTCGAGCGCGAGCGCTCCGACAAGAAGCTCACCCCCAGGGAAATCGCCAGCGCGGTGGTGGGCGCGCTCAAGGTGGACGCGCGCGGCTTCGTGCCGGAGTTCTCGGTGTTTGCGACGAATCCGTTCTGAGACTCCCGAAGGTAGGCGCGAGCGTTGGTAACAGCGCCGCAAGCGGGCTTCCTGTTGGGGACACACGACTTGCGCACACATTGACTCATACCAACCCTGATCCGTACATTTTGGCATCGTCAACTCCAGTTTGCGACCCAAAATGGAATTTGTACGTCGTTTTTTCCGCATTCCCGAGCAGAGTTTCTTCCTGTTCGGTCCCCGGGGAACCGGCAAGTCTACATGGCTGCGCGCGCAATTGCCCGACTCCCTGTACCTCGATCTGCTGGAACCGCCCCTCCACCGAAGGTTGCTGGCGCGCCCGGAACGGCTCCGCCGGCTGCTGGCCGGTTCCCCGCAGGCGCGCACCGTAGTAATCGACGAGATTCAGAGGGTGCCGGAACTGCTCTCCGTTGTGCACGCAATCCTGGAGAGCCCATCGCCACCGCGCTTCGCGCTGACCGGGTCAAGCGCCCGCAAGTTGAGGCGCGGTGATGTCAACCTGTTGGGAGGCCGGGCCTTGCACTGCACCCTTCATCCCTTCATGGCTGCCGAGTTGCCCACTTTCGATCTTGAACGCGCACTCGCGACCGGCCTGGTCCCCCTGGTCGTCGATGCGCGCGATCCCGAAAGGAGCCTGGGCGCTTATGCCAGCGTCTACATCGATCAGGAAGTGCGCGCCGAGGGACTTACCCGCAACGTCGGCGGCTTCGCGCGGTTTCTGGAAGCGATCAGCTTCTCCCACGGCGGGCAACTGAACATCTCGTCCATCGCCAGGGAGTGCGAAGTGGAGCGCAAGGTCGTCGCCGGGTATGTCAACATTCTGGAGGATCTCCTGGTCGCGTTTCGGCTGCCGGTGTTCCGTAAGCGCGCCAAACGGGCGACCGTAGCCCGCGACAAAGTCTACCTGTTCGACACGGGCGTCTTCCGCTCCTTGCGTCCCACCGGACCACTCGACCGCCCCGGCGAGATCGACGGCCGGGCGCTGGAGGGTCTGGTGGCTCAGCATCTGCGGGCCTGGGCCGCGTATACACCTGGCGACGCGTCCGTGTATTTCTGGCGCACCCGAGGAGGGTCCGAGGTCGATTTCGTTGTCTACGGAGATGCCGGCTTCCACGCATTCGAAGTCAAGAACGCTCGTCGCGTGCATGCTTCCGACCTCCGAGCCCTGCGGACATTCCGAGGGGATTACCCGGAGGCAACCGCGGCACTCTTGTACCGTGGCTCCGAACGGTTGAGAATCGATGGTATCTGGTGTCTGCCGGTGGAGGCCTTTCTGACGCGGATCGTGCCGGACGAAGGCCTGCTCGACTGGCTCTGAACCCTTATGCCCGATATGACACAAGCCTGCCCCAACTGCGGATCGTATCGCCCCGACCGCTTCTGCAGCCACTGCGGCCAGAACGACCGCGACTACATGCGCGGCCTCTGGTCGGTGGTGTACGAGTTCTTCCGCGAGATGTTCGAGCTGGACTCGAGGCTCTTCCGCACCCTGAAGTCCCTGCTGTTCAGGCCGGGACACCTGTCGAGCGAATTCTCCCGCAACCGCCGCGCCGCCTACATGTCGCCGGTCAGGCTCTACCTCTTCACCAGCTTCCTGTTCTTCCTGGTGCTGTCGATTTCAGCAGGGGGATGGCTGCGGAATCTGGATATGTCGGATGCGGATGTGCAGATGGGCGGCGGCGACGATCCCGCGGCACTGGACAGCGCCCGCGCGGTGGCCGACAGCGTGCTGGCGGCGGTGGACAGCGCTCTGGTCGATAGCGGGCTTCCGGCTGGACTCGGGCTTGGCGCGCTTGTGGGTGGCGTGCTGGCGGATAGTACGCTGGCGGCGGACACACCAGCGGACAGTGCCCTTGCCGATGGTGCACCGGCAGGCCCGGCGAGCGCGCTGACGACGGCGGCGGAGGCGCAGATGGGCGCGGGGGATGATCAGGGGGGCGAAGCGGCGGATTCCGTCCAGATCGAGGTCCTCAAGGCCCGGCTGCTACCCGAACATGCCCGCAAGGTGGATGACATCATGGGCCGACCGGGCGAGCCGTTGGCGAAGCAGGTGGTCCGCGGCCTCGCCGGACTGGCGGATCCGGACGAGCGAGCCAGCGGCGTGCCCGGATGGCTCACCCGCTACGGGCGCGGTCTCGTGATCGATGCCTACCACAGCCCCGAGGCCTTCCTGCAGCAGGCCATCGGCAATCTGCCGATCGCGATGTTCTTCCTGCTCCCGGTCTTCGCCATGATCCTCGCCGTCTGCTACTTCCGGCGGAAGAGGTTCTTCGTTGAGCACCTGGTGTTCGGCATGCACATCCACACCTTCGTGTTCCTGATGCTGGCGGCGGCGCTGCTGGTACCCGGCGAAACCACCGGCAACTGGGTGAAGCTGTCCCTGATTGTGGTGCCCCCGATCTATGTCCTCATCGCCATGCGCAGGTTCTACGGCGAGGGATGGGTCCGGACGCTGGTCAAGGGGTTCGTGGTGTGGAACCTGTACTCGTTCGTGCTCTTTCCCGGTCTCCTGCTCGCGTTCCTCATCAGAACCTGAATCCGACGGGTCCGCTCTCGTCTACCGCACTCGCCCGAAGCGCACGTCGCGCGTTCTGCCGTTCGAGAGGTAGAAGCCGATTACCTGACCGTTGCGGTCGCGCTCGAAGCGGAAGGTGAAGCCGGCTCCCGAGAAGGTGTCCGGCTGGCCCGCCTCGAGCGTAGCGTCGTCGAGCCGGCGCTGCTTCATCACCAGCTCGCCGTCCTCCACAGCGATGTCGTAGAAGGTCTCGACTTCGTCGCTGAAGTAGCGGCCCACGTACTCGGCCAGGTCGGTGGCCTCTTCCGCCGACTCGTCCGCCAGCCGCGTGGCGGGCTGCTCGCCGTTCTGGTGCAGCGTGAGGCCGCTGACCGCGCCGTTCTCGTCGCGGTGGAAGGTGACCGAGGCGACGACCGCGGTGAGGCTGAAGGTCGAGTCGGAAGTGGGCACGATCCCGACGCGCGGCTGGCCGGTCGCCTGGACGTGGAGACCGTCGTCCTCGCGCGTGAAGGTGAGGATGAAGTTGGGGGCCGCGTCGAGGGCGTAGCGGCCGACGAAATCGTCGAAGTCCTCGGGATCGTAGTCCTCGGGATCGAAGTCGCCGTCGCCCGTTCCCTCCGCCACCGCCTCTTCGGGCTCCATCGCATCGGCGAAGAACGCCGCGGCAAGTTCATACGCCACCGCGCTGCTGAACTCGGCGTTGTTGCTCTGCGTGGTGAGGCCGGCGTTGATCTCCGGGTAGTAGACCAGCATCGAACGGTGCGCGACGTCCGCGCCGCCGTGATGCACCCGCCTGAGCCCGCGCTGCTCGTCTACGGAGAGCCCGTACCCGTAGCCGGTCTCCTCACCGTCCGAGAGGACGTAGGAGGTCATCATCTCGTCGAAGATCCGGGCGCTGCCCAGCTGCGGGCTGGCGTAGTTCTCGACCCAGGTCTGCAGGTCTCCCACCGTCGAGTACATGCCGCCGGCCCCCGCCGCCCCGCCCAGGTCGCCGACCTGAAGGAAGCCGTCGGGGCCGGGCGTGTAGCCCTCCGACATCTCCGGGACGATGTGGAGGGGTGAGGGGCGCACCATCGTGCGGGTCATCCCCAGGGGCTCGAAGACGCTCTCGCGCATGAAGGTGGGGAAGTCCTGGCCGGATGTGCGTTCGACGATGACGGCGGCCAGCCCGAAGGCCGTATTGTTGTAGTTCCACTCGGCGCCGGGCTCGTTCTGGAGGGCGGGCTGGCGCTGCACGATGTCGATGAGCTCCGAGCGATCTATCCAGTCGCCGCGGTCGAGCCGGCGCCCGGTCATGCGGATCAGGTTCAGAAACTCGCGCAGGCCGGAGGTATGGGTGATGAGATGGCGCACGTTGACGGTCTGATCGAACTTCGGAAGCTCGGGGATGTGCTTGCGGATGTCGTCGTCGAGCGAGAGCAGCCCCCGCTCGGCCTGGAGCATGATCGCGAACGCGGTGAACTGCTTGGAGGTCGAGCCGATGTTGGTGCGCGTGTCGGTGCCGAAGGGGATGTCGTAGCCGAGATTGGCCATGCCGTAGGCCTGCGAGTAGAGCGTCGCGCCGTCGCGCCAGACCTGGATGGCCGCGCCAGGGGTGTCCTCGCCGTCGAACCGGGACATCAGCTGGTCGGTGAGCCTCTTCGGGTCGGTCTCGAGCGGCTCCAGGCGGAGAAGGGTGATCGCGTACTCGCCTGATTCGTCGTCGACCAGCGTCAGCTCCACGATGTGCGTGCCGGGGTCGGACGAGCGTGCCTCGAAGCGCTCGATACCCCTGCCGGGGCCGCTCGAGTCGCCCAGACGTTCGCCGTTGGGGGCGCGCACGTGCACGCGCAGATTCGCCGAGAGCTGGTCCACCTCGCCGAGCACGAAGTAGTCCTCGCCGGCTTCGAAGGTGTATTGGACGGTGTCGCCTTCGGAGAGGGATCCGGACAGCGTGCGGCCGAGGGAGAGGGGCGTCGCGTCCTGGCCGGCGAGATGGCGGGGGAGGGGCGCCGCGCAGACGGCCGCGAGCAGGGTGAGCGCGGCGAGCCGGACGACGCGGGAGGGGATCAGGATCGCTTCGGGTTGTTCACGCATGGATTCTTCTCGGAAAAGGGTCGGATGTACCGCTCTCTTGATCGATGGCATCAGGAATACGTACGACTTGCTCATTGCGGCATGCGCGGTGAAGGCCGGCGCCGCGACCATCATCACCTGGAACGTCCGCCACTTCGGCGCGGCGGTACCCGGGATCGACGTGGAGATGCCGGCGTGACGGGCGACCGATCCCCCCCAGGCTCCCGCCAGACCAGGTACGAGTAGGCGATCGGAATCATCGTCATCGCCACGAATACGAGCGCGGAGACCCAGAGTCGCGCGGGATGGGGCAGGAAGCCGGTGGCCACCATCAGCAGGCCGCCGAACCCGCACGCATAGCCGCCGAGTTGGTGGGTCCGACGCCAGACGGTATCGCTCGAAAGGGTCCACGGCGTCCGGATGCCGGTCCACCGGTTCGGGGAGAGGCGGGGCAGGATCGGGCTGATTCCCGCGAACAGGAGGCCCATTCCGATGAGCATCGCCTGAACGGGGTCGACATCCCATCCGAGACCAAGCCCCAGCACGAGAACGTGCGCGGCTGCCAGGAAGATCAGAACAAGGTTGCAAAGCAGCCAGTAGCTTTTCTGGAACTGCGCATGGCGACGGCGGCGCGGGTCGATGCGCGGCAGACCGAGGAAGAGGAGCCAGACGCCGACTCCGACGAACACCATGAGAAACGCGCCAATAGCCTTCGACATCGTGCCGTCGGGCTCACCGGCCAGATTCCAGTGGATCGGGATCTCGGCGGGGAGTGCGGGGAGGACCAGAAGGGAATAGACGGCCATTCCGGCGACGATCAGGAGTCCGAACCATTTGCGCGTCATCTCGCACCTCCTGCGGGGGCTTGACCCGATTCCGTCACTACGATCCGGAATACCTGAACTGTTTCCGTATCGAGCGAGTCCCTGGCTACGCCGAGCAGCCGATCCCCGTCGATGTCATGAAGCTCGAACCGGTCGGGGAGGGCGAGATCGCCCAGCCAGGCCCCGGTCGGGTCGAACACCGTCCACGTCTCCGTGAAGACGATGGGGCCGGGGAGGCGCGAGTCGAAGAGGCCGAAGGATTCTTCCGGGAAGACGCGTGCCCAGATGCCGCCCCGGCCATCCAGCAGGAGCCGGTCGAAGAGCGGCTTGTGGGTCGGATCCTCGGGATACTCGTCGAGCGCCGGGAACAGCAGCCTGGTTTCCGGCTCGCCGGCCGGTGCCCAGGCGAGAAACTCCATCCGTCGCTCGGAATAGCGCTGCCGATCCCTCGCCGACACGGGTTGGGGCTGACCGGCCCATCGAACAATCGACTGGAGGCCGCCGCTGGAATCGTAGCGTCGGAGTTCCGGGATTCGTCCATTTCCGACGACAAACCGGTCATTGCGTGTCGCGTGCGTGCGACCGGACGTCCCCCATGGGATGACCCACGGACGCGCGCCTCCGTCGAATGTCCGGATCCATGCTTCGAGCAACCCGGCTGTCGTAACCGTGTCGACAGCCGCGGAGAATGCATCGACCCACGCGAAGGCATCCTCGATGAAGCCCTGACGGTCGACGGGGGGCATTCGGCTGCGCTGCTGCACCAGGGCTCGCCGGCAGTTGGTGGAGACACCCTGCACCGGTGCCGGCTGTCCGCCCCACCGATACTCTGCGCGCCGCGCGAACGTCCCATCCCGGTCGAAGAGGTGGAGCGTCAGCCGGGAATGGACCGCGATGGAATCGCCACCGCATACGTGAAGGCCGACGATGTTCCGCAGTTCTCCCGGACCCTCGCCCCGCCCCCCGAAGCTACCGGCAAGCGTGCCGGCGGCGTCGAAGACCAGCACTTCGGAGGTGCCCGCGTTTGCGACGACGACTCCGTCATCCGGGAGGAATCGGGCGCCTTGCACGCGGTGAAGTGGAATCTCGTCCAGTCCTCCGCCGGGGCTCGAGGATGCGCCGATCACCACTTCGGGCATGGACGCGACCTGCCAACCTTGATCTTCACCCCACACGGGCGCTGCGCTTTCGACGATCCGGATGGCCGCGCTGTCGCGCTCGGCCGCTGAACGAAAGTCGAAAGCCGTCTCATCCCCGGCGCCGCATCCCGCGAGCGCCGCCGCCGTGATGGCGAGGGATGCCCTCCGGATCCGGAATCCGCGATCCGGATGCTGGCTACATCCCCTTCTCGCCTCCATACTCGATCTCCGTCACCAGAAACTCCTCGAAGAAGTCCAGCATGTCGTGGAGTTTCTCGATCGTATTGTCGCGCCCATATACGTAGTACCCCTCGTCGGGATATGCCTTGTAGCGCACGATCTTGTAATGCTGATCGAGCTTGCGGGCGAAGTCGAGGGCCGCAGGTGCTCCACCTTCCTCCAGGCGCCAGTCGGCGGCCACACCCTCCCCCTGAATGACGAACGTGGGCGTGGTCACCTGATCGGCCTTGAATATTGCGGAACTGTTGAGATAGACGTCGCGATTCTCCGGATACGGGCCCAGCTCGTACTCCACCAGCTTGATGTGCTGCAGTTCGTGTACCTCGGTGTGGAAGTCGGTCATGTCGCCGTAGCCCGAGAGCGAAATCGCGGCCTGGAAGACATCCGGGGCGAAGGCCACCGCGGCCATGGTCATGATGCCGCCGTAACTGGTGCCGGTGACCGCGATCTTGTCGGGATCCACATAGGGCAGGGTCTTCAGGTAGTCGACGCCCGCCAGCACGTCCTCCAGGTCGCAGTGGCCCCAGCATTCGTTGTTCAGGTCCTCGAACTCGAGGCCGTAGCCGGAGCTGCCGCGGATGTTGGGCATGAGTACGACGTAGCCGCGCTGGGCGAAGAAGTGGACCTGCTGGTGGCGGCGGAACTGGTCGTCGAACTGGGACGTGGGGCCGCCGTGGATCCACAACACCCCGGGGAAGCGCTCGCCCGGAGCCGCGTCCGGGGGGCGGTGCAGGTACGCCTCGATGGTGAGCCCGTCGGTGCTCGGGTAGCGCACCTTCCCGGGCATGTGCAGCGCGTCCGCCGTCCCCGCGGGGATCTCGCTGTGCAGGAGCTGTTTCTCGCCCGACGCGACATCGATGGCGAAGAGCTCCGCGGGCCGCACCGGGGTCTCGAAGGTGTAGCTGATGCGGTCGCCGGCGGGAGACCACTCGGGGCGGAGCGCCGCGCCCACGTCCGGGTCCACCAGGACGCGGGGTTCGCCGCCGTCGGCCGAAACCACGCGGAGGGAATGGACGCCGTCGCGGTTCTCCGTGTAGCTGATCCAACTGCCGTCCGGAGACCAGCGGGCGTCGCTCTGGTCGTAGTCGGACGCCGCGACGGGACGCGGATCACCGCCGGCGCGGGGCACGAGCCAGAAGTTCAGCCAGCCGCTCCGCTGGGAGCGGAAGAGGATGGTCCCGCCGTCGGGGGAAACCTGCGCGGCCCCGAACGCCCTGCCGGCGCGGTAGTCGAAAAAGCCCGTGTCCCGTGCGACAATGCGCGGGTTGCTTCCGTCGGGGTCGATCTCGATCACGTCGTGGTCGACCCAGCGGTCGTCCATGCGCACGTAGAGCAGCCGGTCGCCGTCGGGCGTCCAGCTTGGGTAGCCCTCGTAGAGCGGGTCCCCGGTCAGGCGGTGCACCTTTCCGTCGGGCACCGACACCGTCCAGATGTCCATGTTGCCGAAGCGGTCGCCGGAGAAGGCGATCCAACGGCCGTCCGGCGACCACGCCAGTCCGTTGGCGCGCGCGGCCAGGCCGGTGAGCTGGCGGTCGGAACCGCCCTCGGCGGACCAGAGCCAGATCTCGGGCGCACCGCTCTTGTCGGAGGTGTAGGCGATCCAGCGGCCGTCGGGTGACCAGACGGGCTGTGGCGCGCCGAGCGAGCCCACCCCGCTCAGGCTCAGGTCGTCGGTGAGCGTCCGGAAGGCGCCGTCCCCGGTGTCGACGGCCCCCAGCCCACCACCCGACACGAAGGTGATCGTCGACCCGTCGGGAGTCCACTGCGGCGAGCGGCTGCCCCCGACCGCCGCCCGCAGGTCGACCAGCGCCTCCGCGCTGATGGGGCCCTCGTCCATCGAACTCGCCGCGCCACCCTCCGCCGCGGGCGCCTCGCGGGTGCAGCCCCACCCCGTCCAAACCGTCAGGATCGCCGCCGCAACCACCGTCAACCGTCTCATCTCTGCATCCTCATGTCCAAGTGCGACGCGGCGGCGAGCGCAGCCCGGCCGGC
>JAJDVR010000026.1 GCA_022826025.1 Gemmatimonadota bacterium
CTACCTGAACTCCCTCGCGGGGCGGGGAGCGCACCTCGTCACCGTCAACTCCTACCTGGCCCGCCGCGACGCCCAGTGGATGGGCTACATCTACGAGTCGCTGGGCCTCACCACGGATGTGATCGACGAGCACCAGCCCGGGTCGGAGGAGCGCCGGCAGGCGTACCTGGCGGACATCACCTACGGGACCAACAACGAGTTCGGGTTCGACTACCTGCGCGACAACATGGTCCACGACCTGGCTCAGCGGGTACAGCGCGGCCATCCCTTCGCGATCATCGACGAGGTGGACTCCATCCTCATCGACGAGGCTCGCACGCCGCTGATCATCTCCGGACCGGTCGGGCGCGACACCTCGACGCCGTTCAAGCAGATGGCGCCGCTGGTGGGAAGGCTCTATCGGCAACAGTCGAAGATCACGGGTGAGCTGGTGGCCGCCGCGCACCGAGAGCTGGAGGCGGGCAACGAGCACGCCGCCGGCGAGAGCCTGCTGGCGGTCAAGCGGGGGACGCCGAAGAACAAGCGCCTGCTCAAGCTCTTCGCCGAGGATCCGGGGATTCAGAAGCTGGTGCAGAAGGTCGAAGGCGACTACATGCGCGAGAAGCGCCTGCACGAGATCGACGAACTCCTGCTGTTCGCGATGGATGAGAAGGGGCACAACGTGCACCTCTCGGACAAGGGACTGGACACGCTGTCCCCGGGAGATCCCGACGCCTTCGTGGTGCCGGATCTTTCCGAGGAGATGGGCGAGCTCGAGCAAGACGAGACGCTCTCGGTGGACAACCGGCGGGAGCGCATTCAGGAGCTCGAGGGCGAGTACGCGACCAAGAGCCAGAAGATCCACGTCATTCACCAGTTGCTGAAGGCATACGCGCTCTATCATCGCAACGAGCAGTACATCCTCGGCGAGAGCGGCGCGGTGGTGATCGTGGACGAGTTCACCGGACGCCAGATGCCGGGCCGGCGGTGGAGCGACGGGCTGCATCAGGCGGTGGAGGCGAAGGAGGGCGTGGAGGTGCGGGGCGAGACCCAGACGCTCGCCACCATCACCATCCAGAACTATTTCCGCATGTACGACAAGCTGGCGGGGATGACCGGAACCGCGGAGACGGAGGAGAACGAATTCCACCAGATCTACGGCCTGGACGTGATGGTGATCCCGACCAATCGGCCGGTCATCCGGGACGACCGCGACGACCTCATCTTCCGCACGGTGCGCGAGAAGTACAACGCGCTCATGGATGAGATCCAGCATTTCAACCGGCTGGAGCTGCCCGTGCTGGTCGGTACCACGAACGTGGATGTCTCGGAGACGCTCTCCCGCATGCTCAAGCGACGCGGCATCCGCCACAACGTGCTCAACGCCAAACAGCACCTCCGGGAGGCGGAGATCGTGGCCGAGGCGGGGCGCCCGGGGGCGGTGACCATCGCCACCAACATGGCCGGCCGCGGCACCGACATCAAACTGGGCGAGGGGGTCAGGGACGCGCGCACCGTGGGCTGGGCGCGTGCCCGCGGGCTCGACCTGGACGAACTCTATCCGGTCGATCCACGCCGGGTCACCGTGGACCTGGAGAAGAAGCCGGACGACTTCGTCGTCGAGATCGGCGGCCTCCACATTCTCGGATCGGCGCGGCACGACTCGCGCCGCATCGATCGCCAGCTCAGGGGGCGCGCCGGACGCCAGGGCGACCCGGGAACCTCGCAGTTCTTCCTCTCGCTCGAAGACGACCTGATGCGTCTGTTCATGTCGGACCGCGTGGCGGGCGCCATGGAGAAGCTCGGCGCCGAGGAGGGCGAGGTGATCGCCCATCCCCTCGTCACGCGCTCGATCGGAAGGGCCCAGATGCGCGTCGAGGGGAACAACTTCGAGGCGCGCAAGCGGCTTCTCGACTACGACGATGTCATGAACCAGCAGCGCGAGGTCATCTACGACCTGCGCCTGTTCGCGCTGGAGGGAGGAGAGGATCTCAAGGGCGAGATCTGGGAGATGATCGAATACGCCCTCGGGAGCACGCTGGACGAGTATGTGCCCGCTTCCAGCCCCGAGGAGGAATGGGACCTGGCGGGCCTCAAGCGCCGTCTGCTGCTCGAATTCCTGGTGCTCGTGAACGATCTGCCCGACGGGGACGAGTCAATTCCGGATCTGGACCACGAGGATCTGGCGGCACTTGTGCACGAGGCCGGAAGGGACGCCTTCCAGCGCAAGCTGGAGGGCTTCGGCGAGACGGCGGAGCGCGTCACCTCCTACATCCTGCTGTCGGTGATCGACCAGAAGTGGAAGGATCACCTGTACGACCTCGACCACCTCAAGGCGTCCATTTCCTACCGCAGCTGGGGGCAGAAGGACCCCCTGGTCGAATACAAGAAAGAGGCCTACGACATGTTCGTGGACCTCATGCATGATCTGCGCAAGACGCTGGCGTCGCTCATCCTGCGGGCTCGGGTCGAGCAGCAGCCGATGGTCCGGCGGCGCCCGATGGGAGGCCAGCGCCTCACCTATACGGGCCCGCAGGAGACGTCGGCCGCCACCACCCGCGCACGGCCGGCTGCTCCGGTCTCCCGCCGGGCGGGCGTGCCGGGACGAGTTGATACGACCGGCATCGCCCGGAGCGCGCGCGCCGCTGCCGGTCCCGCAACGGACGTATCCACCCTGGCCACCAACCGCGGGGAGGCGCGCAAGTCCCGGCCGGTCACCGTCGAGGCCCGCCCGGGGCGCAACGCGCCCTGTCCCTGCGGCTCGGGGAAGAAATACAAGAAGTGCTGCCAAGGGCGCGCCACCTGACACCCCCGCGGCCGATGCGCGAATGGCCGCGCGGCGACCGTCCGCGTGAACGCCTCCGGGAAGTGGGCGTTGACGGACTGGCGACGCGGGAGCTGCTTTCGCTCGTGGTGGGCAGCGGAACCAGGGGCGCGAGCGCAATGGACGTGGCGGACGCCCTGCTGCAGCGTTGCGGAGGATCGCTGGCGCGCATGGGATCGGCTCCGGCCGGGCTCCTGGAGGGCGTCGCCGGTGTCGGGGGGGCGACCGCCGCCCGTGTGTTGGCAGCGCTGGAACTGGGTCGGCGGGGCGTCAGGGAGCGCCTTGCCCCCCGCGACCCGATTCGCGGGCCCGGCGATATCTATGCGCGCATGGCTCCCCGGTTGCGCGATCTGCGCCACGAGGAGTTTCACGCTCTTCTGCTCAACAGCCAGCACAGCGTGCTGCGCGAGGTGCTGATCACGCGTGGAATCCTGGACGCCTCTCTCATCCATCCGCGCGAGGTGTTGCGGGAGGCGATCGTGGAGAGCGCGGCAGCGGTGATTCTGGTGCACAACCACCCATCCGGAAACCCGTCACCCTCCGCCGAGGACCGCGAGGTCACCCGGCAGCTGTCGGCGGCGGGCCGCACAGTGGGGATACCGGTGCTCGACCACGTGATCATCGCGGGCGAGGCATTTCGCTCCCTGGCCCAGGACGGCCTGATGTAGCGAATCTTCCGGAGCCCGACGGGGTGCCGGCTGCGTTCGGTTGTGCGCAACGCCCGGTCCCTGCGGATACCCCGGCGGGCGATTATGTTCACTGGTCGGGCATCGCTCGAAACCGACGGTACACCGCTTTTTCGTCTTGCAGGGTCACAATGGCGACTTCGACTGCCACGATTGCCAGGAACGCGGTGCAGAAACTGCCCGCGGCCCTTGCTCCGGCCATAGAGGCGTACGCCGACCGTCTGGACGTCAGCCAGATTGAGAGGGCGCACCGGGTCGCGGCCGAAGCACACGCGGGCCAGCGGCGCGCCTCCGGCGCACGCTATGTCACCCACGCCGTCGGTGTCGCCACCATCCTGGCGGAGCTCCGTCTGGATACCGCTTCCATAGCCGCGGGCCTGATCCACGATGTGGTGGAGGACACCGCCGTCGACCTGACCGATGTGGAAGCCCAGTTCGGCGCCGAGGTGGCGGGGATCGTGGACGGCGTCACGAAGATCGGGCGCGTGCGCTTCCGGTCGAATGCGGAACGGCAGGTCGAGAACTACCGCAAGCTGTTGGTGTCGATGGTCCAGGATGCCCGGGTGATCCTCATAAAGCTCGCCGACCGGCTCCACAACATGCGCACGCTCGAGCACCTGCGTCCGCCCAAGCAAAGGCGAATCGCGCTGGAGACGCGCAACATCTATGCCCCCATCGCCCATCGCCTGGGGCTGGCGGCCATCAAGTGGGAGTTGGAGGACCTGGCCTTCAAGTTTCTCGAACCCGGCGAATACAACCAGCTGAAGAAGAAGATTCAGCAGCGCCGGCGGGAGCGTGAGCGCCAGATCACGGAGATGAGGCGTCCGCTGGTGGACATGCTGACCGAGGCGGGAATTCCCTTCGTGGACGTGACCGGCAGGCCGAAGCATCTGTGGTCGATCCACAAGAAGATCCGCGCCAACGACCTTCCCTTCGAGGAGATTCAGGATCTGCTCGCACTGCGCGTGATTACGGACTCGGTGCAGCACTGTTACGCGTCGCTCGGGGTGATCCACAACCGCTGGACTCCGGTACAGGAGCGCTTCCGCGACTATATCGCGACACCGAAGTCCAACATGTATCAATCCCTGCACACGACCGTGTTCGGGCCTCGCGGGCGCCGCTACGAGATCCAGATCCGCACCGAGGCGATGCACCTGACGGCGGAGCAGGGGATCGCCGCGCACTGGCGCTACAAGGAAGGCGGGGACGCCAGGAAGGACGAGGTCGGAGAAGCTCTCTCCTGGTTCCGCCAGGTGCTCGAATGGCAGAAGGACACCAGCGAGCCGGAGGAATTCATGGAGTTCCTCCGCATGGACCTCTTTCAGGGAGAGATCTTCGTCTTTACCCCCAAGGGCGAAGTCAAGCAGCTTCCGGTTGGGGCGACTCCGATCGATTTCGCGTATTCGGTGCACAGCGAAATCGGATCACACTGCGCGGGCGCGCGGGTGAACGGACGCATCGCCCCGCTTTCGCGCAAGCTGAAGAACGGCGATACCGTCGAGATCATCAAGAACGCGAAGCAGCGTCCCAACCGCGACTGGCTCGCGTTCGTGAAGACCTCACGGGCGCGCGGGCAGATCCGCCGCTGGATCCGCAAGGAGGAGTTGGCCTCCGCGCTTCAGCTGGGTGGGGATTTCCTGAAGCAGGAGCTGCGCAAGCGACGCCTTCCCAAGCCGGGTGACGACGCGAAGATCCATGCCGCCGCACAGCTGGGCTATCCCGACTTCGACCAGCTGCAGGCGGCGCTGGGGCGGGGGGACGTGGGTCCGGCGGCCGTGCTCAAGGCCCTCTTCCCGGACCAGGAGACCACTCCCGGCGCCCAGCCCCGCTCCACGCTGCGGCGCATCGCCGCCAGGATTCGTCCTTCCAGCCGGGGCGTGCGCATCCAGGGCGTGGACAACCTGATGGTGCGCTACTCGCAGTGCTGCCAGCCCGTGCCGGGGGACGATGTCATCGGCTACATCACGGTCGGGCGCGGCATCTCGATTCACCGGGCCGACTGCGCCAACGTGCTCTATCTGTCCCAGGACCCGGAGCGCAGGGTCGAGATCCGATGGACGGCGGAGAAGGGCGATACCCGGATGGTGAAGATTCAGGCCCGGGCCGTGGACCGCCGCGGGCTCCTGTCGGATATCGCCAAGGCCATCGCCAACACCGGGACCAACATCCAGAATGCGGACGTCCGATCGGACAAGGCGGGCATGAGCGGCGAGTTCGTGGTGGAGGTGGAGGACCTGGCCCACCTCGAAAAGGTGCTCAAGGCCGTGAACCAGGTGAAGGGCGTGCTCACGGTCGAACGGCGCGAGGGCAAGGGCGAGGCGGGAAGGATAGAGGCCTGAGTTCGTGCCCCGGTTCGAGATTCACTCTTCCTTCGAGCCCGCGGGAGACCAGCCCTCCGCGATCGAGGAGCTTTCGGCCGGCCTCGAGGAAGGAACCCGCTTCCAGACCCTGCTGGGGGCGACCGGCACCGGAAAGACGCTCTCCATGGCGCACGTCATCCAGAGCCATGGCCGTCCGACGCTGGTGATGTCCCACAACAAGACGCTTGCGGCTCAGCTCTACGGGGAGTTGAAGGCGCTCTTTCCCGTCAACGCGGTCGAGTACTTCGTATCCTACTACGACTATTATCAGCCCGAGGCCTATGTCCCGGCCACGGATACCTACATCGAGAAAGACGCGAGCATCAACGAGGACATCGACCGGCTGCGTCTCCGCTCCACCTCCTCGCTGTTCGAGCGGGACGACGTCATCGTGGTGGCGTCGGTTTCCTGCATCTACGGTCTGGGCAACCCCGCCGACTATCGTTCCCTCATGCTGGAAGTGCGGGTGGGGGAGGTCGTGCCGCGTGACGAGTTGCTCCGGAGGCTGGTCGACATTCAGTACAGCCGCAACGATTTCGCCTTCGAGCGCGGGACCTTCAGGGTACGGGGCGACACCGTGGAGATTCTTCCCGCCTATGAGGAGCAGGGGATCCGCATCGAACTGTGGGGAGACGAAATCGAGCGCATCACCCGGTTCGAGCCCCTGACGGGAGAAGCGATCGTTTCCCTGAACCGCACCGCCATCTATCCCGCCAGCCACTATGTCACGCACCGGCGCACCCTGGAGGAGGCTGTGCCCCTGATCCGCGACGAACTGGCCGATCAGCTGCACCGCTTTCGCCGGGCGGGCAAGCTGCTTGAGGCGCAGCGGCTCGAGTCGCGCACGAACTTCGACATCGAGATGATGCTCGAGGTAGGGACGTGCCCGGGCATCGAGAACTACTCGCGCTTCATCAGCCGCCGCGAGGCGGGAGAACGGCCATCCTGCCTTCTGGACTACTTCCCGGAGCGCTTCCTCACCATCGTGGACGAATCGCACGTGTCCCTTCCGCAGATCCGCGGGATGTTCAACGGCGACAAGGCGCGCAAGGACACCCTGGTCGAGTTCGGCTTTCGGTTGCCCAGCGCGCTGGACAACCGGCCGCTCCGGTACGACGAGTGGGAGTCCGTTCTGGATCAGTCGATCTTCGTCTCGGCCACCCCCGGCGACATTGAGCTGCAGCTGTCGCGGGGCGTCGTGGTGGAACAGATCATCCGCCCCACGGGGCTGGTCGACCCGGGGGTGGAGGTGCGTCCCGTGCGCGGCCAGGTCGACGATCTGCTCGCCGAGATCCACGAGCGGGCGGGCCGCGGGGAACGCATCCTGGTCACGACCCTGACCAAGCGCATGGCGGAGGACCTCTCGGAGTACCTGCAGTCGCTGGGGGTGCGGGTCCGCTACATGCACTCGGAGATCAACACCATCGACCGCGTGGACATCCTGCGCGCCCTGCGGCTCGGCGCAATCGACGTGCTGGTGGGCATCAACCTCCTGCGCGAGGGTCTCGATCTGCCGGAGGTGTCCCTTGTCGCCATTCTCGACGCCGACAAGGAGGGATTCCTGCGCGATGCCCGTTCGCTGATCCAGACTATCGGCCGGGCCGCCCGCAACGTCCGCGGCACGGCGATTCTGTATGCGGACACCATCACCGAATCGATGGCCAGGTGCCTCGACGAGACCAATCGGCGACGCGAGATTCAGCTGGCCTATAACAGGGAACATCGGATCACCCCGGAAACCATCGTGAAAAGCGTGCAGGAGATCGAGTTCAGCACCCGCGTGGCGGATGCGCGCGAGAAGCCGGTGGCCCTGGTGGCCGAAACGCAGCCGGGCTATTCGGACGAAGTCAACCGCGAGGAGTACGTGAAGATTCTGGAGGAGGAGATGAACCGGGCGTCGGCCGCGCTCGAGTTCGAACGGGCCGCGATGCTGCGGGACCAGCTTTTCGAGCTGCGGGTGTCGCTCGAAGGCGAAGGCGCGAAGAGGTAAACCGCGATGCCCCCGGACACGGCGGAGACCACGGCGGTGGAGACGCGGATGGTGCTGAGCGAGGAGGAACTGGCGAGGTGGGGCGAGCGTATCGGGTCCACGGTCGGGGCTCCGGTGTTTCTCATGCTGCGCGGTCCGGTGGGGGCCGGGAAGTCGGTCCTGGCAAGGGCGGTGGCCCGGGGAGCCGGGGTGCGCGGGGCCGTGCCGTCGCCGACGTTCAATCTGGTCTTCCGTTATCCGGGTGTGAGGGGACGAACCATCGTGCACATGGATCTGTATCGTCTGAACGACGAATCCGAACTGGCCGAACTGGGCTGGTTCGAGCTTGGCGACAGAGGTGAAATCGTGATCGTCGAATGGCCGGAGCGAGCGCGGGCCCTCCTTCCGCCGGACCACTGGGAGATCTCCCTGGCCGCGCCGGCGCCCGGCGCGACCGTGCGCGCGGTTGAGGTCTCCTGCAGCGGAAACCCGCCCGGGTTGCCGGATTGATGAACGGACGCAGCCGCACCATTCTCGCCTTCGACACGTCGTCGCGGCTGGGGTCCGTCATTGTGACCGCGAACGGAAAGGTGCTCGCACGTGCCTTCCTGCGCAGCCCGCGCCGCCACGCCGCCCGCCTGTTGCCCGCCATTCGCGGAGTGCTCGTGGCCTCGGGCGCCCAGCTCGGCGATCTGGCGGGTATCGTCGTGGGGAGCGGCCCCGGGTCCTTTACCGGCGTACGCGTGGCGGCGGCGACCGCCAAGGGGCTGACGGAGGGATGCGGGGTGCCGATATGGGCCTACTCCAGCCTGGCCGCCGCCGCGGCCTCGGAAGGGGTGTGGCTGCCCGCCGGCTGGTCCGGACCGGCCGGGTGGCGCAAGGGGCGGGAGGACCGGGCAGTCGAGCCTCTCGAGCCCGGCACCCCCTGTTACGTCCTCTTCGATGCGCGCGGCGATCGGGTGTACGCGGGCTGTTTCCGGATGGGTCCCGCCTCAGTCGATATCCTGGTCCCCCCGTCCGCCACGCGCCTGGGCGAAGTGTTGTCCTCGTCCGTTCCTGAAGGCGCGATCTTCGCGGGCGACGGCGCATTTCGCCACGCTGCGGCGATTCGGCGGCGCGGCTGGCGCGTTGTCCCGCCCCCGGCCGGCCTGCCCACCGCCGAAGGGCTCGCCCGCCTCCTCACGCTCATGCCCCGGCCACCCGTAGGCAACGCACGCGCGTGGGAACCGGAGTATCTGCGTCCCTGGAAAGCAGGGGCTGCCGGACCGTGATCGCCGGGCCCGGACACGCCAGGATCCCGCAGAGCGAGCGGGGGTAGTGTGTCCCGGATTTCGCCGTCGCACGGGCCGCCATCCAGTCCCGGCCCCCGTTACCCTGAAGAGCCGGAGGATTGAACCCAAATGACCGCGGTCGGAATCCTTGCGCTCCAGGGCCGCCCCCCGGCAACCTTGCTGGACATGGTCGTCGGGTCGAGCGCCCCCACGCTGGTGGTGCTGGCCGTGCTTGGAGTGTTTTCCCTGGCGAGCTGGTACGTGATCGGCTGGAAGTACCTCCAGTTTCGCAGCGTTCAGACCCAGGGAAACCAGTTTCTGGACGCGGTGTCCAATGCGCGGGGACTCGAAGAAGCCTATACCGCGATCCTGGCCCTTCCGGAATCCCCCTACGGCCGCCTCTTCCGACACGGGGTGAACTTCTTCAGCGAGTTGCGGCCGGGGGCGCTGCGCGGAGGCGTGTCCGCAGGGGAAGGATTGACCCAGGTACAGCTGGAGACGCTTCGGATGGTGCTGCAGAAGGAGGAATCCGACGAGCGCGACGACCTTGCCCACGGCCTTACGTGGCTCGCGGTCATCGGCTCCATCTCGCCCCTGCTCGGGCTGATGGGAACCGTTATCGGCATCATGAACACCTTCCGGGGAATCACTGCAAGCGGGTCGGCGAACATCGCAGCCGTGGCCCCGGGGGTGGCGGAGGCGCTGGTGACCACCGTGACCGGGCTCTTCGTCGCCATCCCCGCCGTCATCGCCTACAACTACTACGTTTCGCGGTTGAACCTGGTCACGGGTGAGCTCGAGGGGTTCTCGAGCGAGTTCATCGGAACGCTCGCGCGGGAGGGCCACGTTTGAGCCACGAGGGCCGGTCCCGGGGACGCCGCGACGATCTGCCGCTGCGCGCGGAGATCAACGTGACCTCCCTCGTGGACGTCGCCTTCACGTTGCTGGTGATCTTCATCATCACCGCCCCCATCCTTCAGGGGGGCATCGAGGTAGGCGTGCCGCGAGCCGATGTGGCTCCGCTGACCGCGGACGAGGAGCCCCTGATCGTCGTGGTTCGCGCCGACGGGGAAATCGTGCTCTCCGAGACGGTCGTGCCCTACGAGAACTTCGAGGGCGTGCTATCCCAGGCGGTGACCGCGCGCAACGTGGGGCAAATCTACATTCGGGGTGATTCCCTTGCGTACCATGGCGACATGGTGCGGGTCTTCGCGAAGGTGCAGGAGCTGGCGCGACAGGAGGGAATCCGCTTCGCGATCGTTGCCGAGCCCGACGCGAGCCGTTAGCCGGGGAGTGGCGGTGGACCGAAGCGCACGACGACGAAGGGACCGGCCGGGTCGATCTCCGGTTTTCTTCTCGGTCGGCCTCCACGGGTTTTTCCTCATGCTGGTCGTGGCGACCAACATCCAGCCCGAGCCGGTGCAGCTGGTGACCATCGAGCTGGAACTGGTCGCCATGCCCGCGCCGGCTGCCGAGGTCGAACCGGCGCCGGCTCCCGAAGAGGAGGAGCTCACCGTCGACACCCCGGAGCCCGAGGCCCCTCCCGAGGATGAGCCGGTAGCGGAACTGGAGGACGAGCCGGAGCCGGAGCCCGATCCTCGTCCGGACGCCCCGGAGCCCACCCCGGAGGAACAGCCGGTGGAGGAGGAGCCCGAGCCGGCGCCCCTGGACCAACCCAATACGGGCACCGACGATCTCGATGTCCGCATGAGGGGGGTGGAGCGGGACTTTCCGCAGTACTATGCCAACATGCAGCGACAGATGCGGCGGTGCTTCCGTCCGCCCGGGACGCCCGATCTGACCGCTTCGGTGGACTTCGTGCTCGATCGGGAGGGCAAGGTGATCGACACGACGGTGCGCATCTCCGAGACATCGAGGAGCGTCGTCTTCGACCTGGCCGTCCGGGAGGCCGTTGAATGCGCCGGAGGTGGACGCTTCGGTCCGCTGCCGCCGGAGATGGGGCTTGAACACGCTCCGTTCCGATTCACCTTCAGCCCGGCGCGGCGCCGGCCACCGGCGGAGTCCCCGGGCCGTCAAAGGTCGGATGCGGTCGGGTAGGGAGGAGCATCACATGAGGAAGAGCGTCCGGACCGCGAACCAGGTCCGACAGATCACCCCGGGCGGACCCGGGCGGGCCCTGCGTGGAGGCGCGGCCCTGCTGATGATCCTGCTGGCGGCCACCGCCGGGCGGGCGGCTGCCCAGGTCGACACCATCCCGGGTACGGTTCGCCACCTGGGGGTGGTCTACGAGAGCTATGTGCCCACCCTGGCGATCAGCCCCTTCACGGGCCGCTTCGGTGGCCTGACGGTCGCGCCCAGGGTCGAGGCCGTCATTGCGCGCGACCTGCGTTACAGCGACCGGTTCGAGATGATGGATTCGATTCCGCTGGCCCCCGGCGGCGGAGCCGTGGACTACGGCCTGTGGGACCAGTTCGGCGCCGACTGGCTGGTGACCGGACAGGTCGAGGGGCTTGGCAACCGCTTCGTGCTGGTCCTGGAACTGCACGACGTCGTCTTCTCGGAGGTGAAGGAACGGGCCCGCTTCTCGCTTCCGCGCCCCGACGCGGAGGACTTCCGCATGGCGATCCACGCGATCTCCGACGATGTCGTCCGATGGATTACCGGAGAGCCCGGGATGGCCGCCAGCCGGATCTGCTTTTCCATGGAATCGGCTGCCGGCTCCCAGGAACTGTACGTGGTCGACTCGGACGGCGAGAACCTGCGGCGGCTCTCCAACTTCAACTCCCTCACCATGTCCTGTTCGTGGTCCCCGGACGGCTCGCGACTGGCGTTCCTGTCCTTCGCAAGCGGCGATCCGGCCATTCATGAAATGGAACTCGCCACCAGGCAGACGCGGATCCTCGATTTCAACCGCACCGGCCAGCCGATGACCCCGGTGTACCACCCGAACGGGGAGGAGATCATCTTTGCCCTGGCGGACGGCGCCGAGAGCGGTCTCTTCTCCTGGCGCGTCCGCGAGGACTGCTGCCTCTGGCGCCTCACTGCGGGGCGCTGGAACGATCTGTCGCCCTCGTTCTCGCCGGACGGAAGACGCCTGGCTTTCAACTCCAACCGGCTGGGCGTGGCCATCCCGCAGATCTACGTGATGCCGGCGGAGGCCGGCGGTCGGCCGGACCTGGTATCTCCCTATCTCTACGGACAGGGCGGCTACTATACCTCGCCCGACTGGGCGCCCTCCGGCGACCGGGTCGCGTTCCACGGCCGCTACCGCCGCGGCAGCTACCACATCCTCATCGCCGATGTGGCGGCACAGGGACAACGGTTGCTGCAGCTCACCTACGAGGGCAACAACGAGGACCCCAGCTGGGCGCCCGACGGCCGCCACCTGGTCTTCGTGGGAGAACGGGACTGGGGATTCGGGCTCTTCGTCGTAGACACCGTCAGCGGCAGGATTCGTCCCGTGCTCGCAGGGGTGAGGCCGCGCGTACCCGACTGGTCGCCCAGTCTGGCCTCCACCCAGGCCCCGGCAAGGGAGAACTGAGCCGGCGATCCCCATGCACGGTGCAGCCCCACAAGATGTTGCGCTTGGGCGTCCGATTTCGTACGTATATGGCTGATTCCGGCGCACGCTTGGTACTCGACACCGACCCCATATTCCAGGAGTAGCGATGTTGCACCGCAGTCTCATCATTTCCGTCGTCGCGGCCGGACTGTTCGTCGCCTCGTGCGGACAGGAGGAACTTCCCCCTCCCCCTCCGCCGCCCGTGGAGGAAGGTCCGAACCAGGATTCCATCGACGCGGCCCGCAGAGCGGCGGAAGAGGCGGCCCGCAGGGCGGCTGAAGAGGAGGCACGTCGTGCTGCCGCGCTTGAGGCTGCCCGCGAGGCGCTCACGGCGATGGTCTTCTTCGACTTCGACATGGCGGAGATTCGCAGCGACGCCGAGGGCGTGCTTCAGAGCAAGGTTCGTGTACTGCGCGCCAGCCCCGCGGTTCAGCTTCGCATCGAGGGACACGCGGACGAGCGCGGATCCTCGGAGTACAACCTGGCGCTGGGCAGCCGGCGCGCGGAAGCCGTGCGCCAGTTCTTCGTCAACGCCGGGCTCGCCGAGTCCCGCTTCGACGTTCGTTCCTACGGCGAAGAGCAGCCCCGCGAGATGGGCAGCAACGAGCAGTCCTGGGCCCAGAACCGGCGCGACGAATTCGTGATCACGGCTGGAGGCAATCAGATCCAGGTTCCGGGCGGCGGCCAGTAGGCGCCCGACCCGGAATCGGTCTGGCCGGGTACGTGCGTCGGGATACGACCGCCGTGCCGCGACATGTCTTCCTGATCGCCCTGATCGGGGTGCTGGCGGGTACGGGGTGCGCCACCAAGGGGGACATCCGCGTTCTGCAGGAGGAGGTCGGCGCGCTCGCCGACCGCCAGGCGAGGGAGTTGGCGGGCTTCGAGTCGCTGGTTCGTGCCAGCCAGGACACCCTTTCCGGCCAGACCGGTCTCTATCTGGAGTTGCGGCGCGAGGTACTGCAGCGGCTGGATGAACTCCTCCAGCAGATTCTGATCCTCGTCGAGGTCGAGGGCCAGAGCCAGCGAGCCCTGGCCTCCCTGCGCGACCAGGTCGAAATGATGCAGCGGGCCCCGGTCGTCGTTCAGGACTCGAGCGACATCGGGCTTCCGATGGACGAGGTCGAAGGGCCCGACGCGCATTTCGACGCGGCCCTGCTGATGTACAACCGGGGCTCGAACGTCACCGCGCGCCGCGCTTTCGACGAGTTCCTCGCCACCTACCCGAATCATGAACTCGCCGGGGATGCGACCTTCTTCCTTTCCGACCTCGACCTGCAGGAGGAACGCCTCGAGGACGCCATCGAGGGGTTCATGCGCGTTCCCATGATGTACCCGGACTCCCCGAGGGTTCCGGAGGCGCTCTACAGTGCCGCGCTTCTCCACGACGAGCTCGGAGACACCGAAGAGGCGCGCAACCTGCTTGAACGGGTGATCGGCGGGTTCCCGGACTCCGACGTCGCGGAACTCGCGCAGCAGAGACTTCAGGAAATCCCCTAGGAACGGGTCCGGGGAGCGGCCGGTCACCGGCGGGCCACGAAATGGCTGTCGGGTCGACCGGCGCTGCCTGCCAGCGGAGTTCCCTCCGGGAGGTGCGGGATGCGCTGTCCTCACTGTGGCAGCCGCGAGAATCACGTGGTTGATACGCGCTCGACCGGGCAGGGACAGGCTGTGCGCCGCCGCCGGGAATGCAAGGAGTGCCGTGGCCGCTTCACGACCTACGAGTACATCCAGGAGCGGCCCCTTCGGGTCCTGAAGGCCCGTGGCGACACCGAGGACTTCGAACGCGCGAAGCTCGTGCGCAGCATTCAGGTGGCCTGCGCCAAGCGCCCGGTGTCCCCTTCCACCATCGACGCCATCGCGGGGAACATCCAGTACACGCTCACCGTCGAGGGCGGGGGCGAGGTCAGGAGTTCGCGCATCGGCGAAATGGTGATGGAAGCGCTCAAGCCGCTGGACCGGGTCGCCTACGTCCGCTTCGCCTCCGTGTACAGGAACTTCCAGGATATCCAAGAGTTCCAAGAGATGATCGCGGACCTGAATCTCCGGCGGGAACGCAGCCTTCGGGCCAGGGACCAGGTCGAGCTTCCCATCTGACGCGCGAGCGGAACGTCGGCGGAAGCCTGCTGCCGGTGCCATTCCGCCGCCGTCGAGCCATTATCTTTCCGCGATCATCGGTCGGGCCGTAACCCGCGGAGTCTCATCGCATGTCCAGCAAAACCCCGAACCCTGCCGGAGAGATGCCTTTTCTCGACCACCTCGAGGAGCTTCGCTGGCGCATCCTGTGGAGCCTGCTGGCGCTGGCGATCGGGGCAGTGGCGGGGTTCCTGCTGGTTCACTACGGACAAATGCTGCAGGTGCTCTTCAGTCCTTACCAGGCGCTGTTCGGTGAGGATCAGATGCTCATCAACCTGAAACCCACCGACGCATTCTTCATCACGCTCAAGTACGGGATCCTGATCGGGTTCCTCCTGGTGTTTCCCATCATCGTCTATCACATCTGGTCGTTTCTGGCGCCGGCGCTCAAGAAGGCCGAGAAACGGGTGATCGTTCCCGCCCTCTACATGGGACTGGTCCTCTTCATTCTCGGTGTGCTGATGGCGTACTACATCGCGCTCCCGATCACCCTGGAGTTCCTGGTCGGGTTCCAGACGGACATCATGGTGCCCCAGTGGACCGCCCAGGACTACTTCGGATTCACGATTCAGCTGCTGGTGGCGTTCGGCATCATCTTCGAATTGCCCGTGGTGGTGATGATCCTGAGCGTGCTGGGCCTCGTGACGCCGGCGTTCCTGCGCAGCAAGCGCAGGCACGCGATCCTGCTCATCACGATCGTCGCCGCGCTCATCTCCCCGGGCGACGTCATCATGCTGACCGTGCTCATGATGGTGCCGCTGATCATCCTGTACGAATTCTCGATCCTGCTCTCGGTCATGATCTACCGGAAGCGGGAGGAGAGGATCGCCGCCGCGGCCGATCCGCCGCCGGACTCCGTTCAGGCGGGGTAGGAATGACTTGCGGTCACTTCCTGGCGGCTTTCCTGTTCCGGCGTGACCGGGTGCCGGACCCTCGCCGCCGACCGCCGTATCCTGTGGCCGCCCTGCTCCTGCCGCTGGTCGTGGCGGGCCTGCCAATCCAGGTGCACGGCCAGCAGGTCCCGGACTCGATTCCGCCGCCGGGGTCTCCCGACACGACGGTGGTCGTGGACTCGGCGCGGGTACAGGTCCTCCAGGTACTCGAACGCCTGGCCGCCCCGCCGCTTCCCGACTCGCTTCGGGAACTGCCCGACTCGACGGAGCAGGCTCCCCGGCCGGTGGCTCCTGGTCCGGACTCGGTGCTCAACGCCCTGCTCTCGCTACCGGGATACCAGGCCAGCCGGTACGAGGGCACCGGGCTCGAGTTCGGATCAAGCGGGGAGGTGGTTCTCTACGGCAACTCGGATGCGCGCGCGCGGTTCTTCCGGGAAGGCGCCGAGCGCATGCAGCTGGAGGCCGATTCCTCGATCACCATGGACGACTCCACGAACCTGATCTGGACGGAGGGGGCCTCGGAGTTCACCGGGCGCGAGGGCGAGCCCCTCAGCAGCACCTCCATGATCTACAACCTCGACAGCCGGCGCGGCACCGCCTACAGCGCGCGCACCCGGTTCGCCGAAGGCGGCAGTCCCTGGAACGTGTTCGGCGATCTGCCCTCGGTGACGCCCGAGATCGTCCACGGGGCACACGTCGGCTTCACTTCCTGCGACCTGGAGCACCCGCACTACCACTTCGACACCAGCCAGATCAAGATCGTGGCGGGCAACATGCTGGTGGCGAGGTCGGTGAAGCTCTACTTCGCCGACGTTCCCGTCTTCTGGTTCCCCTTCATGTTCCAGAGCATCGAGCGCGGCCGCGCCAGCGGCATCCTGACGCCGCGTTTCAGCGTGAACGACATCGTGCGCAGTTCGGCGGGCTACAGTCGTCGCATCTCCAACCTGGGCTTCTACTGGGCCATCAACGACTACGCGGACGCGTCGGTTGCAATGGACTGGTGGGCCGACAACTACGTGGGCGTGACCGGGACCCTGAACTACAGCTGGCTGCGCCAGTTTCTGCGTGGCAACGTCAACTTCCGCAACTTCTGGCGGCAGGGCGGGAGTACGGAGCTCGCCTTCAGCACCTCCCACAACTGGGAGCTCGACGAGCGCACGCGCTTCGAGATCCGGTCAAGCTATGCTTCCTCCACCGACTTCGTGCGCCAGAATTCCTTCGACCCGCGCGAGGTCACGCAATCGATCGACTCGCAGGGAGGGATCAACCGGCGCTTCGACTGGGGCAACGTCTCCATGAGCGCCAACCGGCGCCAGTTCCTGTCCGACGACCGGGTGTCGCTCACGCTGCCGTCCGCCAACCTCTCGCTATCGCCCATCACCTTCTTCTCCGCTCCGTCGTCGCGGGCCAGCTGGTACAACAACGTCATCTGGACCGGAAGCGGAAACTACACGCGCAGCATCGAGGACCGGCTGGATCAGCCGCCGGGCGACTTCAAGGAGAGCCTGGCGGACAAGCAGACCACGCGCGGAGGCCTGTCGTCCAGCCTGAGCCTGGGCGCGCTCGCCCTTTCGCACAGCCTGAGCTTCAACGAGGCCGTGACCCGGGACGGGCTGGAGGTTCTCGCTCCCGCCGCCGGCCTGGCGGCCGCCGACCGGCTCGAGGCCTGGTTCGGCAACGTGGTCGCGCCCTCGGCCGACAGCGCATTTCCGGAGCGCGTGGACCTGAGCAGCACCGACCTCAACTGGTCCCAGACCCTCAGCTACCAGCAGCGCCTCGTCGGGACGACCACCCTGACGCCCAATCTGGCCATGTCGGGCAAGGCGCTGCAGACGAACAAGATTCCGGAGGCGGGGTCGCTGGTGTCCGCGCCCACCCGCCTCTCCTTCGGCGCGGGGCTGAAGACGGACATCTACGGGCTCTGGCCGGGTGTGGGGGGCTTCTCCGCCATTCGCCACAAGCTCTCGCCCGGCTTCGACTATTCCTACGCACCCGCCGTGACGCAGACCGAGCTTCAGAACGCCGTCTTCGGCCGCGGGGAATTCCGCGCCAAGAACGAGATGCGGATCCGGCTGAACCAGACGTTCGAAGCGAAAAGGGAAACCGAGGAATCCGAGGAGCAGGGCGAGGAGGAGGCTCCTCCCGACCCCGGCGGCGAGCCACGGCGCAGACCGCAGGCGGAGATCGTTCAGTTGCTGGCCCTTCAAACCAGCGCCGTCAACTATGACTTCGTGCGCGCCGACTCTCTCGGCCGGTTCACGGACGGCTTCACGACCACCACGCTCTCCAACAGCATCAGCTCGGACTTTCTGCGCGGGCTGCAGATCTCCATGGAGCACCTGCTTTTCGACGAGAGCGTCCAGGCAGGCGAGGGGAGGAAGTTCGCGCCCCATCTCTCCGGGCTCGATCTCTCGTTCTCCCTGAACGCGGATTCCCCTCCGCTGCGCTGGGTCGGGGGGCTGATCGGGCTGGGGGGCGACGGAGAGGCGCGTCCGGAGCCGGAGCCGGAAGAGGAGGACCTGCTCGAAGAGGAAGACCCTTTCTCGGCGACCAGCGGCCTCGACGAGAGCCAGGTCGTGCCGGGTTTCGGCGATACCTCGCGCGACTTCGGCAGGCAAAGCGCTCAGGGGCGTCCGGGCGGCGGTGGCGGCGGATGGGACGCGAACGTCTCCTATTCGCTACAGCGCCCGCGCCAGGCCGACCTGGTCCGGCAGATGGTTCAGCTCAACGTCCGGTTCGAGCCCACCGAACTGTGGCGCGCGAGCTGGCGTACTTCCTACGACGTGGAGCTGGGGTCGTTCAACGACCACATGATTACGTTCACGCGGCAATTGCATCGCTGGGAAGCCAACTTCGATTTCAGGCGCACGGTCACCGGCAACTGGGCGTTCCGCTTCGAGGTGGCGTTGAGCGACAATCGCGATCTGAAGTTCGACTATCAGCAGTACGACCGTTTCGACGCCGCGCAGGGCCGGTTTCGCTGAACGCCCGCCCCGCACGGGTGCGGCGCGTGCAGGAGAGCGTGAGTACGCCCGTCTTCCCATGGTCCCCGTTCCCCGATGCCGGCGTTGTGGCACACCTCGTGCAGACCAATGGGCGCTGATGGGGCAGGAGACGCCCGCGATGCTCTCCGGGATGCCACGAGGAGGTTCCGATGTTCGGTCACGGGTATTCGGTTGGACGATGTGCTCGCAGCTTGAAGGTGCTCCTCCTGCTGGGCACCCTGACGGCCTGCGACGAGGACGGAGTGCTGCTCAGTCTGGATGATCCCCCCGCGGCGCCGCGCGCGCTGGATGCCCACTATTTCGCAGGGGTGGTCACCGTCACATGGACCCTCGCGCCCGGCTGGAGCGGTGAGACCTTCCGCGTCTACTCCCGGCGCATCACCGACCGGGACTACTTTCTCATCGCCGAGGTGAGCAGCTGCGCGGAAGGAGCCTGCGAATACCGCGACGCCAACGTGGCGGCGGGCGTGACCTACGAGTACTACGTGGCCGCGGTCGGGGCCTCGGGGCTGGAAACACCTTCCAGCCACCTGGTGGAGGTCGCCGTTCCGGTGCCGGATCCTCCCGCGGTGCCGGTCACGGTTCTGGCGACGGCGCTGGACGGATCCGTCTTCCTCACCTGGAGTGACGACGCGCGCGCCGCCGAGGATTTCTCCCACTACAGGGTATACCTCGATGACGGGGACGTCTTCCTCCTGAGTGAGACGGACTCCGAAGGGTTTCTCGACCTGCGTGCGAGCAACGGCGAGACCTACAACTATTTCGTTTCCGCCCTCGACGATCAGGGGCACGAGAGCGGGGGAAGCTCGATGGCGAGCGCGACCCCGCGTCCCGACTACCACGGCGAGCTGATCTACTCCTATCTGGACGCGCCGTCGTCTTCAGGCTTTCGGTTCCCGCTGAACGAACAGGACGGACCCATCGTCCACGGCGACGCGCCCGGCCGCCACTTCCGGTTCGAACAGGATCAGGCCGGGTGGTGGCTGGTCCCCGGGCCGGGCGCCGAGATCCACAACCGGGTCTTTTCGACCAGCCAGCTCAAGTGCGGACCCGGGAGCGACGCGGGATGTATCGACGTGACCATCGCGCCCGCCCGGGACTACACGACCCAGGCGGTCGAGGCGCTGCCCGCGACCACCTACGTGCTTCGCTATTCGGGAACCGACGGCCACCACTATGCCGCGGTGCGGATCACCAGCCAGGGCTACCTCGACGATGGCGCGGTGATGGTCTTCGACTGGGCCCATCAGCTCCAGCCCGGCAATGTGGGCCTGGAGCGACGCGGGCCCGCAGCGCTCGTTCGCTACGGGACCTGACACCGAACCCGGATCGTCCCCCGGGGAATCAGGGACGGCGCCTCCTCTGACCGGTGCGGGTTGAGAGGGCGCCGCCGGCGGGGTATAATCGCGACATGACGCCGGTCCTTGAAGCGGTCCCCAACTTCAGCGAAGGCCGCGACCCTGCTCTGGTTCGCGAGTTCGCCCGGGTCATCTCCTCCGAGGGCGCCGAAGTCCTGGCTCGGACCGCCGATCCGGACCACCATCGTTCGGTCATCTCCTTCGCCGGCCCTCCCCGGGTCGTGGAGCGGGCGGCCCTGTCGGTCGCGCGGCTGGCGGTGGAGGCCATCGACATGCGGCGGCACGCCGGCGTACATCCGCGCGTCGGCGCTCTCGACGTGCTCCCGTTCATCCCGGCCCGGGGCCTTGCCCTGCAGGATGCGGCTGCGAGCGCGCGCAGGGTGGCGGAAGGGCTCGCCGCGATGGGGATACCCGTATACCTCTACGGGGCCGCCGGAACCGGCCGCTCCCTGTCCTCTCTGCGGGCCGGAGGGTTCGAGGCACTCACGGAGGGGTTCCCCGCCGGACGCGAGCCCGATATCCTGCCTCGGCCCTGGGCTCATCCCGGCGTCCATCCGACCGCCGGCGCGACCTGCGTCGGAGCCCGGCCGCCCCTCCTCGCGTGGAATGTTTGCGTATCGGGGTTATCGTTGGAGCAGGTGAAGGATGTCGCACGCCGACTGCGCGAGAGCGGCGGCGGATTTGTCGGGTTGAGGGCGCTGGGGCTATATCTGCCCTCCAGCGACATATTTCAGATCTCCATGAACCTGGAAGACATGGAAGGCACACCGCCCATGCGCGTTTTCGAAGCGATCGAAGCGGAAGTGGACGGGATGGGTGGCCGTATCACGCAAACCGAGGTCATCGGAACCATCCCCGAGACGCTGGTCCTTTCCGCGGCCGCCTCCCGCCTGAATCTGCTGGATCCGGACCCGTCCCGGCTGCGCGGAGCTCTCCTTGCGGAGGTCCGTTCATGACGACCGACGCGCGCCTGGAGCCGGTCGGGGATCCTCAGGGCACGGACCCGCCCGCGAATCCCCGGGAGGCGGCCCGCGAGTCCGAATCACCCTCCCGGTATGTCGACCTCAGGGCGCTGCTCCTGGACGAGAGGTCGGCATCGGCGGCGACCCGACTGACCGAAGAAGATGAGAACGCGGAACCGGGCGAGGACTTCCGGGCCGCCTTGTCGCGCTTCAGAGCCCGTTTGATCCGCAACATTCCTGCCGGGGATGCGCGCACCCATCAGGACATGGGCACTGCGTACCGGACCATGGGGCTCGGCCAGGAGGCCATAGGCGAGTTTCAACGCGCGGTCCGCGAGGACCCCGCGAACTCGGCGGCGCATGAGATGCTGGGTCGCTGCCTTCTCGACGCCGGCCATGCCGAACTCGCGGTCAGCACGCTGGCGAAGGCCCTCGACCTGCCCCTCGGGCGCGAAGACGACTTCCTGGGAATCTACTACTATATGGGGCGCGCCCAGGAGGCGTCCGGCAATCACGAGGCGGCGTGCGACTTCTACAGGAAGACTCTCGCAATCGACATCGGCTTTCAGGATGTCGAGGCGCGCCTGCGCGATCTCGGCCGGGCGCTGCGGGGGACGACCGGCGAGTCGGCGGATCCTGCTCCCGGCAGCCCCTCCTGACCCGGCACGGACTGCCACGCTCACCCCTTTCCGGAAAGAGGTCGTTGACCCAGCCCGTCACCACGAACCCAGCCACGCTTGCCCACATCCAGGAGCCGGTGCGAGAGGATCTGGAGCGCGTGCGCGAGGAACTCCGGCGCATCGTTCGCGCCAATCTGGGGATGACCGACGAGGTCAACCAGTACCTCCTGCTCATGCGGGGCAAGATGTTTCGCCCCACTCTGGTCCTCCTGGCGGACCGGATATGCGGGGGAGACGGGGATCCCGCCGTTACTCTGGCGGCGGCCGTCGAACTGGTGCACCTGGCCACCCTGGTGCACGACGATGCCGTGGACCACTCGGTGCTGCGCCGCGGCCTGCCCACGGTCAACGCGCTGTGGACACATCAGGTCGCGATCATCATGGGGGACTACCTTTACAGCCGCTCCGTCACCGAGCTGACGCGCGTCGGCAATCTGGACGTGCTGCGCTGCCTGGCGGTCGCCGCCAACGAGATGAGTCTGGGAGAAATGCGCCAGCTCACCTCCTACGACGCCCTGGACTTCTCCGAAAGGGACTACTACGCCCTGATCGCGGCCAAGACGGCATCCCTGATGGCCGCATCCTGCGAGATCGGCGCCCTCGCGACCGGGTCGGATCCCCGGTGCTCGGCGCTCAGGCGCTTCGGACACAATCTCGGGATGGCGTTTCAGATTGCCGACGACTTGCTCGACTACACCGGGACCGAGGCGGTGACCGGCAAACCGACGGGCCATGACCTGCGCCAGCGGAAGGTTACGCTGCCCCTGATCGGAGCGATGAAGGTGGCCGGGGCCAGGGAACGGCAAGGGATTCGCAGGTTCTTTTCCAGTCGTGATCCCTCCGACGAGGAGATCGCCGGGCTCATCGAGCTGGTGGAGGAACTTGGCGGGCTCGAGTACGCGCGCGAACGGGCGGAGCGCTACGCCGGCTGGGCGGCGTCGGCGCTCGAGGATCTGGAGTCGGGGTCCGCCAAACAGGCGCTGCTCACCTCGATCGCCTACGTGGTCGATCGGCGTCGATGAACCCTCCGGGACCCAGGCACGTGACGGGAGACACGAAGTCGTTACACAAGCTCCGCGGCCGGGATGGCCGCGGTCGGAGGTCGTCCATTGGCTAAGTTGCTCGAAGCTCGAAGCAGATCATACTCCCGGGCCGTGGTGGTCGTGGTGGGTGGCTTCATCCTGGGTGCGCTGCTTACCCGTCTCGCCCAGTTCATGCCCGAGAGCGCGACCCGGGAGTTCCTTACCGCGGCGGTGACGGCGAGCCTGGGCCCGGTCTCCGTGGGACTGGTTGCGCTTGACATTACGCTCGGACCGCTGGCATTTCATTTCAACGTGCTCACGCTGGCCGGAATCGGCATCGTCGCGCCGATCGTCCGCGCCTGGCTCTAGCAGCCCGCGGACGAACCCCGTCCGGACCCGGCGCGCGAGACGCCGGTATGAGTTAGATTGACCGGGCACGTCGAACGGACCAGCACGCTTCGCCGGTCATCAGCGGGAGGGAGCTGTCATGGGATTCAGCGGACTTGGAATGTGGGAGATCATCCTGATCTTCCTGGTGTTCTTGCTTCTTTTCGGCGCCAAGCGCCTCCCGGAAATCGGCTCGTCGCTGGGCAAGGGGATTCGCGAATTCAAGAGTTCGGTGCGCGACATCGAGCGGGAGCTGAAGACACCCCAGCAGCCCAGGATGGTCGCGCCCTCTCCCGCGGAGAGTTCGGAAGAGGGTGGAGAGCCGCGGAAACTCGGTAGTCGAACGGAAGCTGGCGCGGAAGCCGGAACGACGGCCTGAGGGCGGCCCGGCCTACTGGAAGGCCAGCGGAAGCTGCGTCTGGTTCGCAGCCTCCTCCTGGGCCCGGAAGACCTCCCGGCGCCGATCGACGATGTCGGCGCGCTCACGCAGGCTGTTGATCCACTGGTCCAGCCGCTGCTGGCCCACCGTGCTCCCGATCATCGCGCGCTGAACCACCTTCTGCTCCTCCCAGGTAGTGCTGTCCGCGGGAATCCGCTCGGTCAGCTCGATGATGAACGCGCGTCCGTTGGCCTCCACGACGCCGCTCACCTGGCCCGGCTCCAGACCGAATGCGGTGCCGATGACCGTGTTCTGCCGGCCGAGTCCGGGCACGAAATCGCTGCGTGAGAACGGAGGCGACTCCTCGATGTCGGCCTCCAGGCGCTCGGCGATCTGTTCCAGGGTGCCCCCGGCCAGGGCGGCGTCTTCGGCCTGTGACAGAGCACGCCCGAGCTTCTTTTCCAGCCTCAGGGTTCGTTCGATGGCTGCGCGCGCCTGTTCGAGCGGCAGAACCCCCTCCGGCTCACGGCCGACCAGCTCCAGTGCGTAGAAGGCTTCGGCGTTCTCGAAGACGGGGCTGACGTCCCCGTCCTCCGCTTCCTCGAACGCCCACTCCGACCCCTCGCGCACCTGGCCCGCACCCAGCACGAAGGGGAACTCCTCGGTGATGTCGACCGGGTTGGCCTCTAGGCCCAACTCGGACGCTGCTTCCCTGAGGGGGAGGTTCTCGCCCAGCACTTCGAGGGAGTCGGCCGTGGTCAGCAGATCGATTTCGGAGGCGTCGGTGCGCTCCACGGGCACCAGGATGTGGCGTGCGCTCACCGAGTCCGCGGTGCGCGAGGTCACTTCGATGAGGTGCCAACCGAACTGCGTGCCGACCGGCTCGGAAACCGTTTCCAGCGGCGCGCTGAACGCCACCGAGTCGAATTCGGGCACCATCATCCCCCGGGGGAAGGTTCCCAGGTCTCCGCCCAGCGCGGCCGAACCCTCGTCCGCCGATTCCTCCCCGGCCAGCTCGGCGAAGTCGGCGCCCTCGAGGATCTCCTGGCGGATCTCCTCGGCACGCTCGCGAGCGGCCGCCGTGTCGGCCGCAGTCGGATCCTTGTCGAGCACGACCGAGACCACGGTAGCCCTCGAGGGCACGGCGAACTCGTCACGGTTCTCCCGGTAGTACGCGGCGATTTCCGCATCGGAGACCTCGACCTCGCCATCGCTGATGCGCGTCGCCGGATCCAGCGACAGGTAGCGGACTTCGGCCTGCTCGTTCTCGTCCCTGTACGCCGACCAGAGGGCCGCGTCGGGGAGGTAGATGCCCGTGCTCAGCTGCCGCAGGAGCTTGGTGCGGGGGATGATGTCGCGGTAGTAGGCTTCGAGCTCCAGCAGAGCGACCTCCGAAGCGGTGGCGAGGTAGTCCTGGTACTTCTGCATGTCGAAGACGCCGTCGGTCTGGAAGCCCTCGAGCGACTGGAACTGCGGCGGAGGGCTGAAGCGCGCGGCCTGCCGGATCTCGTCGTCGCTCACCCGGATGCCGCGCCGTTCGAGTTCCCGCTGGATCAGGATCTGGGTCACGACGTCGTCGAAGGCGGCATCCTCGATTTCAAGGTTCTGGTCGGAGGTGATCGCCTCTTCCTGGGCCAGTTGCGTCTGCTCGTAGAGGTTGCGATAGGCGAACTGGTACTGGTCGTACATGACCGGCACGCCATCGACCTCACCCAGCTCGCTCAACCCGGAGGTGCGCCCGGTAATGTCCATTCCCCACTCGAAGACCATGAGCGCGGCGAACGCCAGCGCGGTGATCATCATGATCCACTTCGTGTTGTCCCGCATGGTCCGCATCATGGCGAGGCGTCTCCTGGCGTGTCCGGGGCCGGCAAGAATGGTGTGATCGCGGGAATATACCGCAAGGGACGCAATTTACGGGAATGCAGGACGGCTCTCAAGCGAGGCCCCGGAAGGGGTCCGTTGACACCCTTCGCGGCGGCTCCCTACCTTTCCCGGTTGACGCGCGAGGGCCTCCCGCGAATTCGACGCGCGTCCCCCGAGCCGCGCGGTGCCGCGTCTTTCCTCTTTCCGGGAGCCTGCCTGTGGATCAGTCGCTGGAGCGGAGGATTCGCAGGCTCTACTCCTGCTTCCACTCTCCGGAGGATCGACAGGGCCGTTCGTTCGTGCCCCTGGCGGACGCCTACAGGCGGGCGGGGGATCTGGTGCGGGCCAGGCTCCTGCTCGAAGAGGGTCTGCGGCGTCATCCCGATTTCGCGAGCGCACATGTGGTGGCGATGCGGATCGCCCGTGATGTTTCGGACCATGCGGGAACTCTGGCCGCCACCCGACGCGTACTTGAGCTCGATCCGGGCAACGTGGAGGCGCAGCAGGTTCTGGCCAGGGTCGGTCCTCTCGTCGAGGACGCCCCGGCGTCCGCCTCCCGGGATAACGGCGATGCCGAGCTCCCGGACGAGTCATGGATGGCCGGCGACGCGGGCGTATGGGCCGCAGGGACCGACAGCGGACTGGCCTCGGTCGATCCGGTTGCTCTGGAAGCCGAGGAAGAGCAGGTGGCCGTAGAGGAGCCCGAAGGGGAGCAGCCGGCCGCCGCTGAGGCCGAGGAACAGAAATACGCTCCGGTGTCGAAGAAGGGAGCGGGAGGAGGTAGCCGTCCAACCGGGATCCCGATCGAGACACCGGCCGCTTCCGACGCCGTAGAGGACGCGGGCATCTACACACGCACCATGGGCCGGCTCTACGAACAGCAGGGGCTCCATGCGCAGGCGATCGCGGTCTACGAGCGGCTTCTCGAATCCGAACCCGGAGACGCAGCGCTCGTGAGCCGTCTGGAGCGCCTTCGCCGGCAACCCGGGGCCGAAGCATCCGGTGAGACGGCGAAGACGCCGGATGTCCTCCCGGTGCCCGGTGGCGGTCCGGAGGTCGTTCCGATCGAGTCGCTGGCGCCCGATGCGCCCAGCGCCGGCGCGCGCGAGGGGGCGCCGTGAGGATCGCGATCGTACACGGAGCCAACCTGCGCATGCTGGGACGACGCGAACCGGAGGTGTACGGCTCGGACACGCTCGAGGACATCAACAGGCGCCTTCGCACACTGGCGGAGGAACTCGGAGCGGAAGTCGAGATCTTCCAGTCCAATTCGGAGGGGGCGATTCTCGACTATCTGGAGGAAGCCGCGCCCCGGATCGACGGCGTCCTGATCAATCCAGGGGCGTTTACGCACACCAGCGTCGCCCTGCGGGACGCCCTCGCGGGGATCGGGAGACCCTTCGTAGAGGTACATCTGTCGAACCCGGCGGCGCGCGAATCCTTCCGGCACCGGTCGTACCTGGCGCCCGTTGCCGCGGGCGTAGTCGCCGGTTTTCGCGCGGAAAGCTATCTTCTTGCCCTTCGAGGGCTTCTGGCACACCTGTCCGGGGATTGATTGCCGTTCCCGGGAGGGCGCCACTCAACTGAATCGAGGCTGCATGGCCACTACAGCCGATTTTCGCAATGGCATGATCCTGGACATCGGCGGTGTCCTCTGGGCGATCACGTATTTTCAGCACGTCAAGCCGGGGAAGGGCGGCGCGTTCGTACGCACGCGGCTCAAGAACGTGCTGGACGGCCACGTGGTGGAGAAGACCTTCCGGGCGGGGGAGCGGGTGAGGGGCGTTCGCCTGGAGCGCCGTCCCATGCAGTACAGCTACACCGACGGCGCATTCTTCCATTTCATGGACCTGCGCACCTACGACATGCATGCGGTCTCGGGAAGCATGGTCGGAGATGAGCAGTTGAAATACCTGAAGGAGAATATGGAGTGCGAAGTCCTGGTCCATGACGACGCCGCCATCGCCGTGGAGCTCCCGGCCTTCGTCGAGCTCGAAGTGACCGGCACGGAGCCCGGCGTGCGGGGCGATACGGCCCAGGGCGGCACCAAGCCGGCCACCCTGGAGACCGGGGCGGTGGTCCAGGTTCCCCTTTTCGTGGAGGTGGGTGACGTGCTCAGGGTGGATCGCAGGGAGGACAAGTACTTGACCCGGGTGACGTCATGATCGACGCCGAGTTCGTCGAGCGCCTCATCCGCGCGGTGGATGAGAGCGGGATCGACACCGTGGAGATCCGGCGCGGCGGCACGCGCGTGCGGGTCAGCAAGACCCCCCCGCCAGCTCCGGTCCGGACCGAAGCGCAAGCCGGACCCGTTGCGGGGGCGGTCGAATCACCAGCCTCCGGGGACGGCGCCTCGGCTGCCTCGCCGGAATCGACGGTTGCGGACGACTCGGCCGCACGGGAACAGCCGGCCACGACGCTGATCGAGATCAAGTCGCCGATGGTGGGGACCTTCTACCGCGCCGGAGCCCCGGGAGCCCCACCCTACGTCGACACCGGACAGAGAATCTCCGAGGGGGACACGCTCTGCATCATCGAAGCCATGAAGCTCATGAACGAGTTCGAGAGCGACATCAGCGGAACCATCGAGGAGATCCTGGTGGACGACGGCGAGCCGGTGGAGTACGGACAGGTGCTTTTCAGGGTGGCGCCGGTCTGAGCGGGCCGCGCCCCTTCGGCCGGGGTTCAACGGGCTCGACCCGACGCGCGCGTTGCGGGAGCTTTACCGGTGTTCGCTAAGGTACTGATCGCCAACCGGGGCGAGATCGCCCTCCGTATCATCCGCGCGTGCCACGAGCTCGGCGTCGAAGCCGTGGCGGTTTTCTCCGAGGCGGACCGGGACTCGCTGCACGTGCGCTTCGCGGATGAGGCGGTCTGCATCGGGCCGCCGTCGGTGACGGAGAGCTACCTGAACATCCCGCGGATCATCGCCGCGGCGGAGATCACGGGCGCGGAAGCGATCCATCCCGGCTACGGGCTGCTCGCGGAGAACGCGGAGTTTTCCGAGATCTGCGATGCCGCCGGCATCACCTTCATCGGCCCGACCGCGGACCAGATTCGGGCCATGGGCGACAAGGTCGTGGCGCGCGAGACGATGATGGAGATCGGGGTGCCCACCGTGCCGGGTTCGGAGGGGGCGCTGAACAGCGTGCGCGAAGCCCTTCGGCTCGCGGACGAGATCGCGTACCCGGTGATGGTCAAGGCCGCCGCGGGCGGCGGCGGCAAGGGAATGCGCATCGCGCGCGACGCCGGCGAGCTGGAACGGGTCTTCGGTTCGACCCGGATGGAGGCGCAGGCGGCGTTCGGAGATTCCTCGGTCTACCTGGAGAAGCTCATCGAGCGGCCGCGCCATGTGGAAATTCAGGTTTTCGGGGACAGGCATGGTCGTGTGGTGCATCTGGGCGAGCGGGACTGCTCCGTTCAGCGCCGCCACCAGAAGCTCATCGAGGAGGCGCCGGCCCATGGACTGTCACCCGGATTGCGCGAGGAGATGGGCCGCGCCGCCGTGCGGGGAGCGGCGGGCATAGAATACGCCGGCGCGGGCACGGTGGAGTTCCTGCTGGATCCCTCGGGGGCGTTCTACTTCATCGAGATGAATACCCGCATCCAGGTAGAGCATCCGGTAACGGAGGTGACGACCGGCCTTGATCTGGTGAAGGAGCAGATCCGGGTGGCGTTCGGGGCCCCGCTCTCGTTTCCGCCCGAGCCCGCCAATCACCGTGGACACGCCATCGAGTTCCGGATCAACGCCGAGGATCCGGAGCGGGACTTCATGCCGGCGCCGGGAAAAATCGATGTCTTCCATCCACCCGCGGGTCCCGGGATTCGCCTCGACACGCACGTCTACGCCGGCTATACGGTCCCCCGCTACTACGATTCGCTGCTGGCCAAGGTCATCGTGAGCGCGGCCACCCGCCGGGAGGCGATCGACCGGGCCCGGCACAGCCTGGACAACTTCGTGGTGGGCGGCGTGCCCACGACCCTGAGTTTCCTCTCGCGCATCCTGCGGGACTCGCGCTTTGTGGAGGGAGCGGTCGACACCAGCCTGGTGGAGCGCCTGATGAGCGAGGCGGCGTAGGCGGTGGCGGCGCGCAGGAAACCGGGAGAACGAGCACGCGGGAAGGCGGCTCCGGTTCGCGGGCGCGCGGCGGACAGGGGAAAAGGCACCTTTCTGTCCAGGAGCCAGAAGTCCGACATCCTGGCTCTGTCCCTGGTGGTACTGGCGCTCTTCCTGCTTTTGGCCCTCTTCCCGGTATCGGTGCTGGGCGCGCGCGCCGAGGCGTGGTTTCCTTCGGGGAACGCGATCGGCCTGCTGGGTGCCAGGTTCCGGGAAGCGGCGATCGCGACGCTGGGCGCGGCGGCGTTCGCGCTCCCGGTCCTCCTCACGCTGGGAGGGCTGCGTGCGGGCGCGTGGACGACCACCCGCACCACCGTGCGGGCGGCGATCCTGACGGCCGGCCTGGCTTTGGTGGCCTCGTGCGTGGCCTCGCTGCTGGGGAGCGTCGGCGGTTCGGGACGGCTGGGGACGACCCTGGCCGGCGGGCTCAGCTCGGTTATCGGCTGGCTGGGGACGACGTTGCTGCTCACGGGCTTCCTGGTCGCGCTCCTGGTGGCCACGCTCGACTGGAACCCGCTCCGTTGGCTGGGACGCGCGCTCAGGTCAGCGTGGTCCGCGATCGATCTGCGCGGGAGATTGGCTCGCCTGCCGCGGCCGGGGGCGCGAAAGGACGGAAACGACCGTGGAGAGCCGGCCCGGCGGGGCGCGGAACGGGGCATTCCCGAGGATGTCGCGGCAGTCCTGGACGGGGTCGTGGAAGAACTGGGGGATCCGGCCGCGGCACCCGACCCGGCGGGCCACGCGCCCCCGGAACAGCCCCCGGAACCGGCCACGGAGTTCGCGGCGGACGGTACGGAGAGCGCGGCGCCCGCGGAAGCCGCGGGCGAACAGGCGTTGGAAGACCCGGCCGGAGGGGCGTTGCCGTCGATCGACCTGCTGGATGCGCCGGAGCCGAAGGATCCCTTCCGCATGGAACTGAAGCTCTCGCAGCTGGGCGAGGTCCTGGTCGAGAAACTCCGCTCGTTCGGCGTGCAGAGCCGGATCGGCGGCCGCACCACCGGGCCGGTCGTGACCCAGTTCGAGGTGGTCCCCGCGCCGGGGGTCAAGGTCAATCGCATCGCCAACCTGGAGGCCGACCTGGCGCTGGCGATGAAGGCGAGAAGCATCCGCATCGTCGCCCCGATCCCCGGAAAGGGCGCCGTCGGCGTGGAAATCCCCAATCCGGAGCCGGAAATCGTCTATCTGCGGGACATCCTGGAGTCCCCTGCGTTCCGGTCGTCGAAGGCCGCGCTGCCCCTCGCCCTGGGCAAGGACCTGACCGGGCGCCCCTACGTTTCCGACCTGGCGCGCATGCCCCATGTGCTGATCGCGGGCGCCACCGGATCGGGGAAGTCGGTCTGCCTGAACGCCTTCATCACCAGTCTGGTCTACTCGCACTCGCCGGAGTCGCTTCGCCTGCTGATGGTCGATCCCAAGATGGTCGAGCTGTCGGTGTACGCCGATCTGCCGCACCTGCGTCATCCGGTGGTGACCGATCCCTCCGATGCGGCGAGCGTCCTGAAATGGGCGGTGATGGAGATGGAACGCCGGTATGCGCTGCTCTCGGCGAACCAGGCACGCTCGCTGGGCGAGTTCAACCGGATGGTTCGCGACGGGCAGCCCGTGCGCCATCCGCCGCGACCGCCCGCGCCCGGCGAGGAACCCGGGGAGGAAGCCTGGGAGGAGGGCATCCTCCCCTTCGTGGTGGTGATCGTCGACGAGCTCGCCGACCTGATGATGACGGTTCAGGGCGAGGTCGAACGCCCCCTGACCATGCTCGCCCAGAAGGCGCGCGCCATCGGCATCCATCTGATGGTGGCGACCCAGCGTCCCAGCGTGAACGTGATCACCGGGCTCATCAAGGCCAACTTCCCGTGCCGCATCGCCTTCCGGGTCGCCTCGAAGACCGATTCGCGCACGATCCTGGACCAGAACGGCGCGGATGCGCTGCTGGGCAACGGCGACATGCTCTTCCTGCCGCCCGGCCAGAGCGAGCCTGTGCGCATTCAGGGCGCGTACGTACCGGGGTCGGATACGAACCGGCTCACGGGCTGGTTCCGGCAGCTGGTGCGCCACTGGGAGGACGCGGGCGAAGTGCCCGACTTCGCTGGGGAGGAGGATATCCTGGCCATGGTGCGCACGCGGGAAGGCGAGGGCGACGCCGGGGAGGAGGACGGCCCGGCCGAGCGCGACGACCTCTTCTTCGCCGCCGCCGAGGTGTGCGTCCGGCAGAACCAGGGCTCGACCTCCCTTCTGCAGCGGAGGCTGCGCATCGGCTACGGCCGCGCGGCGCGCGTGGTGGACCAGCTGCACGAAGCGGGCGTGCTGGGCCCGCCGGACGGCTCCAGACCGCGTGAAGTGCTTATGGGCCTCGACGAGATCGAGTCGTTGCGCTAGCCCTCCGTCCACGGACCATCCGACTGCGCGCCGGGTCGGAACGGGGGTGCTCGCCTGCGGGTATGGCGTGCCATGAAAAACACGTTCTTCGGCCTTCTGGCGATATTCTGCGTGGCTGCCGGCCCCGGCGACGTTCTCGCCATGCAGGAGGCCGCGGACCCGCTGGTCATCCTCGAACGTGCCTCCGGCGAGTATTCCGCATTGACGGGGTTCTGCGCCGACTTCCGGCAGACTCTGACGTCGCCGCTTCTGAACCAGGTGACGCGCTCGCGGGGGCGGATGTGCCAGCAGCAACCCGACCGCTTCTCCATGCGCTTCACCGACCCCGAGGGCGATCTGGTGATCGCAGACGGGGAGTGGCTGTGGGTCTACTTCCCAAGCAGCGACGCCGGTCAGGTTATTCGCTCGCCCATGATCTCCGGGGGACAGGGCCGCTTCGACTTCCACCGCGAATTCCTCTCGGACCCGGGGACCCGCTACGCCCCTGCGTACCTGCGCACCGAGGAAATCGACGGAGCTCCCTCTCACGTCATCCGGCTGGTTCCGCGTCAGCCGTCCGCCTATCGCGAGGCGCAGGTGTGGATCGATGAGGGGACGTGGTTCATCCGGCGTACCGAAATCGAGGAGGAAAACGGCAACCTGCGCGAGGTCCAGCTGGCCGGATTCGAGCCGAACCCCCAGCTGGGGAGCGAGGCCTTCCGCTTCACGCCGCCGCGGGGGGTCCAGGTCATCACGCGATGAGGGCCTGGTGCCGGACGGGGAGTGATCCCGGAATGGACCTGATGAGGGGCGCCGCGATGGTCCTGACGGCCCTCGTGGCCGGCTCCCGCATGGCTGCGCCCGCGGCCGCCCAGGACCTCGCCGAGTTCGACTACGAGCACCTGAGCTTGCGGGGCATCGGCTTCGAGGCCGGATACCTGCCCGCGCACAGGATCCACGGCGTACGCGGGGAGATACCGAGCTGGGGCGCCCGGCTCGACCTCGGATACCTGGGTCCGGGGCTCCGTATTTCGCCCTCGGTGACCTACTGGTCGTCGGAGCTTGAGGCTGAAGAGGTATCCCGCCTGGAGGCCCGGCTCGGGCAACTGATCGCGCGGCAATTGGGGCCGTCCGCATCCGAGGCCGGGCCCGAAGTCGATCTCGGCCCGATCACCTGGACCGATCTGGTCGTCGGCGTCGACGCCCATGTCGTGTGGAACATTCCCTTCGGATGGCTCAGCTTTCTCGGCCTCGGCGCCTCCGTGCACGTTCTCGACGGACAGGGCGAGGCCATCGACGGCACCTTCGTCGAGGACCTTCTGGACACGGTGCGCCCGGGAGTGAACGCGCATCTGGGGCTCGAGTATCCGCTCTGGAGCTGGTCCCGGCTCTATTGGCACGGCCGCTACGAGGTGACCGACGACCTGCGCTACTTCAATGTCCGGGGCGGGCTGCAGCTCATGTTCGGTGGCGTGGCTCCCGGGGAGATGGAGCCCCGCTGAGGCCGGTTGCGGGCGACTGCGGGCGTTCGCCCGGTGGCTGACTCCCCCCCGGGAACGGCGGGGGTGAAGAGCATGGGAGCCGTCTTCGGCCTGGACGGACGGGAATGGCGGCTGGCGTCGGCCTCCGCTGCCCTGTTGTTCGCGGCATTTCCGCCCTTTCACCTGGTCGCGCCTTCCCTCCTGGCGCTGGTCCCGCTGGCGGTTGCGGTCCGGGAGGCCCGCACGGCCGTTCGAGCCGCGCGCATCGGTTTCGTGTTCGGGCTGCTGCACTACGGCATGCTTCTCCACTGGATGGTCCCCGCGCTCGAGCGGCTGACGCCGACGGCCCCGCTGGTCTACGCCACGGCCGTGATGCTGCTCGCGCTGTCGCAGGCGCTGGCGTGCTGGATGCTCGACCTCTTGCGGCGTAGCGGCCGGGTTCCGTTCTGGCTCGCGCTGCCTCTTGTGTGGACCGCAGTGGAGTGGGGGATGGCCCACGCCCCCGGGACGCTGGCCTACCCGTGGCTGGGGCTGGGGACGTCGCTCACGGGATACCCGGAGCTGGTGGGAATCGCCGAGCTGGCCGGGGCGCGCGGGGTGACGTTCTGGCTGGCGCTGGTGAACGGCTTCGTCGCGGAGGCCGTGGTGGCCGGCCGGGGCGTGCGACGGTGGCGGGGTGGACTCCGGGCCGGCCGCGCGTGGCTGGCGGCCGCCCTGGCGGCCGCGGCCATCCCCGCCGCCTGGGGAGTGTGGCGCGCCCGTCACCTGGATCTGCGGCCGGGGCCGGTGGTCACCACCGTGCGCACCACGTTGCGCGCGCAGCCGGACGAGGAGTTCTCCGACCTGGAGGCGCTCGCCGCGGTGGACGCCCTGCTGGAGGCGCCCACGGCCGGAGCGCCCGCGCCCTCCCTGGTGGTGCTCCCGGAGGGCACCTTCCGGGACGGGCTGGATCAGCCGGAAGTGGTCGCGGGCCTGGGGGATCTGTCACGGCGGCTGGCGGCGCCCGTCGTGTTCGGCGTGGTGCGCGCGCAGGAGGCGGGGGCGGGGCGGTACAACTCGGCCGCCCTGGCCGGGCCGGCCGGACTGCTGGGGGACCCGTACGACAAGCGCCGCCTGGTGCCGTGGGTCGAGCGGATGCCGCTGGCGGGCCTGTTCCCGGTTGCCGCCGGGGAGAGTCCGTTGCGCGCGGGCGTCGAATGGACGGTATTCGAGGCCGGCCTCCATGGCGTGGGCACGCTCATCTGCTACGAGGCCGCGTTCACCGGCGCCGCCCGGGCGCTCCGCCGCGCGGGGGCCCGGGTGCTGCTCAACATCACCAACGACGCCTGGTTCGCGCGGGCGGGCGCCTTCGCGGTCGCGCAGCACGAAGCCCATCTGGTCATGCGCGCCATCGAGACCCGCACCGGGGCGGTGCGCTCGGCCAACCTCGGTCCCGCGGGCTTCGTCGACCCCACCGGCCGGGTGCGCGCGCGTGTCGGCGGCCCGGGCGCGGGTTTGGCGACCGCCTGGGTGGATGCGGTGGTCGAGCCCACCTGGTACGTGCGTGTCGGGGACGTGGCGGGCCCGGGTGCCGTGGCCGCGCTGCTCCTGCTGCTGCTCTTCGGCCGTCCCCGCCGTCCACGGCCCCCACCGGGACCATGGCCCGTGCCCTGCTCGCCCGAAACCGGCCATTGAACGCCCTTCGGGCCAAATCTATACTACGGGCTCCCGGTCACGGCCGGCCGCGCGTCGCTCCCGGCGGCCCGGCCGGGCCCCGACTCATCCCGAAGGACGACCCGGCCATCGCTGCGCATGGCGCACGGAACGACGATTCTGGACAGACCACTGGAGCGCCTCGACCAGGTGCGCAAGCGCCTGAAGGGGGCGGAGCAACGCCTGCGCGAACTGGACGCGGAGCTGGCCGAGCCCGAGGTGGCTCGGGACCCCGGGCGCCTGCGCGTCCTGAGCCGTCGGCGCGCCGAAGTGGACCCCGTCGCGCGCACCTCCCGCGAGATCGAGAGCGTCCTGGAGCAGCTGGAAGCGGCGCGCGAGCTCACGGACGATCCCGACGACCCGGAGGTGCGGGAACTCGCGCGCATGGAAGTCGAGGAGCTGGAGGCCAGGCTCGAAGAGCTGGCCGGGCAGGCCTGGGAACTGGTCCTTCCCCGCGATCCCATGGACGACCGCGCCGCGGTCGTCGAGGTGCGGGCCGGTACCGGCGGTGACGAAGCCGGGCTGTTCGCCGCCGAGGTGATGCGCATGTATCAGCGGCTGGCGGAGCGGCGCGGCTGGAGCATAGAGCTCCTCAGCCTCTCGGAAGGCATTCCCGGCGCCGTCAAGGAGGCCGTCTTCACGGTGAGCGGCCGCGGGGCCTACGGCGCGCTGCGCTACGAATCGGGAGTGCACCGGGTACAGCGGGTTCCGGTCACCGAGAGCCAGGGCCGCATTCACACCTCCGCGGCATCGGTTGCCGTGCTGCCGGAGGCGGAGCCGGTGGATCTCGAGATCGACCCGGCGGACCTGCGCATAGACGTATTCCGTTCCTCGGGTCCGGGCGGACAGTCCGTGAACACCACCGACTCGGCCGTGCGCATCACCCACGGGCCCAGCGGCCTGGTGGTGACCTGTCAGGACGAGAAGTCTCAGCACAAGAACAAGGCCAAGGCCATGAAGGTGCTGCGCAGCCGTCTTCTCGACCGCGAGATCGCCCAGCGCGCGGCCGAGCGCTCGCGAGAGCGCAAGTCGCAGATCGGATCCGGAGACCGGTCCGCCAAGATCCGCACCTACAACTTCCCCCAGAACCGGGTGACGGACCACCGCATCGGTCTCACCCTGCATCGGCTGGAATCGGTGCTCCACGGCGAACTGGACCAACTCCTGGAAGCCCTTCGCCTGGCCGAGCGGCGCGAGCGGATGGAGGACGGGTGAGCACGCTCTCGCTAAGGCGCCCCTCCGGTCGCGTCCCCGGGAGGGAAGAACCCTGGACCGTCCTGAACCTGGTCCTCTGGAGCGCGCACTACCTCGAGGGCAAGGGGGTGCCCGGCACGCGTCTGGACGCCGAACACCTGCTGGCCGACACGCTCGGGGTGCCGCGCCTCGAACTCTACCTGCAGCATGACCGGCCGCTCGAGGCATCCGAACTGGTTGCCTTCAAGCCTCGTCTCCTGCGGCGCGCCCGCCGGGAACCGCTCCAATACATCCTGGGCAGGGCCGCCTTCCGGGAAATGGATCTGGCCGTGGACCCGCGGGTCCTGGTTCCCCGTCCGGAAACGGAGCTGCTCGCGGGAGAGGTGCTGGCCTGGGCCGCGGACCGTGCCGCCGCCGGGCTCCGGGCGCTCGACATCGGGACCGGCTGCGGGGCCCTGGCCCTGGCGCTTGCCACCGAAGGCGGCTTCGCCTCCGTCGTGGCCACCGACATCAGCCGGGACGCGCTCGCGGTGGCTTCCCTGAACGGCGAGCAATACCATGACGGGGCTCCGGTGGAGTTCAGGGCGGGATCGCTGTACGATCCCCTCGGGCGCGATGAGCGCTTCGACGTGATCGTATCCAACCCCCCCTACATCTCCAGCACCGAAATGGAGGACCTGGAGCCCGAGGTGCGGGACTGGGAACCCCGGCGCGCGCTGGAGGCGGGTGCCGACGGCATGCGCGTGCTGGCGCCGCTGATCGCCGGCGCGCCGCGGCATCTGGCGCCCGGGGGACTGCTGGCGCTGGAGGTGGGGCCCGGTCAGGCGCCGTCGGCAGAGCGCCGGATCGAAGACACGGGCGCCTTTGCCCGGGTGCGCATCCTCCCCGACCTGGCGGGCCGCGAGCGCATGGTGCTGGCAAACCGGCACGGGAACGAGGATCGATAACGGGAGGCTGAATGGCCGCAATCGAGGAGATGGCCCGCGAACTGGGTCTGGCCCTGGGCCGGACCCCCCAGTATCAGGATCTGCAACGCGCCGCACGGCGGGCTGATGAGGATCGCGAGCTGGTGACCCTGCGGAACGAGCTCACCAGGCTGGAGCAGAGCGTGGCCCGGAGCGTACAGGCCGGCGAGGAGCCCGCGCCGGAAGTGGCCGAGGAATACGAAACGACCTTCGGGCGCCTGCAGGCGAGTCCCGCGTACCAGGGGCTGGTCGCGGCCCAGGCGAACTTCGACCGGGTGCTGGGCCGTGTGAACGAGGGCATCTCGAAGGCCATCGAGGAGGGCGCGAAATCGCGCATCATCATCAGTTCCTGACCGCCGGCCGGGTCCGGCCGGAAGGGAAGGCGACGCTCACCCCAGGCGGGGGACTCGATCAGTGAGAAAACCAGAACGGATTCCGCCGGCCAGCGGTCGGCTCGGCGTGCTGCTTCCGGGCTTCGGCGCGGTGGCCACCACCTTCGTCGCCGGGGTGGAGGCGATTCGCAGGGGCATGGCCCAGCCCACGGGAAGCCTCACCCAGATGAACACCATCCGCCTCGGCAAGCGCACCGAGGGACGCACGCCGCTCATCAGGGAACTGGTGCCGCTGGCGGAGCTGGACGATCTGGTCTTCGGCGCCTGGGACCCGATTCCCGACAACGGCTACGAGAGCGCCGTCCGCGCCGGCGTGCTGCACCGCGAACGCCACCTCGACCCGATCCGGGATTTCCTGGCCGGCATCGAGCCCATGCCCGCGGTCTTCGACACCGACTACGTCAAGAAGCTGGATGGTCCCAACACCAAGAGCGGCTCCAGCAAGCGCGATCTCGCCGAGCAGCTGCGCGCCGACATCCGCGCGTTCAAGGCGAAGCACGGATGCGACCGCGCGGTCATGGTATGGTGCGGCTCCACGGAGGTCTACGTGCGCCCCGGCGAGGTGCATGCCTCGCTGGCCGCCTTCGAGAAGGGCATGGACGAGAACCATCCCGACATCGCGCCCAGCCAGCTCTACGCCTGGGCGGCCCTCAAGGAGGGCGTGCCCTACGCCAACGGCGCCCCCAACCTCTCCGCCGACTTCGCGGCGCTGGAGGATCTGGCGCGCGAGCGCTCGGTTCCGATCGCGGGCAAGGACTTCAAGACCGGCCAGACCCTGATGAAGACCATCCTGGCGCCGGGCTTCAAGGCGCGCATGATCGGGCTTTCCGGCTGGTTCAGCACCAACATCCTGGGCAACCGGGACGGGGAGGTGCTCGACGACCCGGAGTCGTTCAAGACCAAGGAAGTCTCCAAGCTCGGGGTGCTCGAGCACATCCTGCAGCCGCAGATGTACCCCGAGTTGTACGGCGACATCTACCACAAGGTGCGCATCAACTACTATCCGCCCCGCGGCGACAACAAGGAAGGCTGGGACAACATCGATATCTTCGGCTGGCTGGGATATCCGATGCAGATCAAGATCGACTTCCTGTGCCGCGACTCCATCCTGGCCGCGCCCATCTGCCTGGATCTCGCGCTCTTCCTGGATCTGGCGTCGCGCTCGGGTCTGGGCGGCATCCAGGAATGGCTCTCCTTCTACTTCAAGAGTCCGCAGACGGCGCCCGGCCTTTATCCGGAACACGACATCTTCATCCAGCACTGGAAACTGAAGAACACGCTGCGCTGGCTCGCCGGGGAGGAGCAGATCACCCACCTGGGCGTTGAGTATTACGAGTAGCGGGAGGGCGCGGGAAAGCCGCATACCCACTACCGGTAGTGGGTACCCCACGACCCGTAGTGGGGTGGGCCCCCGGCGCGGGTTGCGCTCCGCCTGTCCCGTTCCCGTGCGCGGCAGCGCGCGGAAGATGAACGGCGCACCCGAATGACGGGATGTTTCGTCGTCCTCGAGGGGGGCGAGGGCGCCGGCAAGTCCACGCAGGCGGCGCTCCTGGCGGAATGGCTCCGGGACCGGGGCGTGTCCTGTACGCTGGCGCGCGAGCCGGGGTCCACCGGGGTGGGCGAAGCCATTCGCGAAGTGGTGCTGGGCAGAACGGATCTGGAGATGCCCGCCGAGTCGGAGCTGCTGCTGATCCTGGCGGCGCGCGCCGCGTTCGTGCGCGAGGTGGTGCGTCCCGCGCTGGCCCGCGGCGATGTGGTCGTGGCGGATCGCTTCGACCTCTCCACGCTGGCGTACCAGGGATACGGCCGCGGGCTGGATCTCGCGCGGGTGCGGGCGGCGATGGAGGTCGCGACCGGGGGGCTGAGCGCGGATGTGTACCTGGTGCTCGACGTGCCGGTGGAGGAGGGCGCGGCCCGGCGCCGGGCCGCCGGTGGCGGCGCGGATCGCATCGAGAGGGCGGGCGCAGACTTTCTGCACGCGGTCAGGGACGGATACCTTGAGCTGGCCGGGACCGGGGATCGCGTGGAGCTGGTGAGCGGGCTGGGTACGTCGGACCAGGTGCGGAAGCGGATTCTCGATTGCCTGAGCCGGCGCCTGCCGGATGTCTTCGGGTCCCCGGGAACCTGAATCGGAGGAACGCATGAAGACCTTCCCACCGCGCATGGCTGCACTGATGCTGGCCGCAGGCCTCGCCGCCGGCTGTGGCGAGGCCACTCCGGGAGACTCCGGATCCGCTCCGTCGCGCCTCGGGGACGAGAGCATGCGCGCCGCCCTGTTCGAGAGCATCGTGGCCCGCACCGAGGCGCGCGAGGCCTTCTCACCGGCGAAGAACGAGGCGCTGGGGCTGGACCCGCTCGCGGCGATGCGGGCCCTTCGCGACCGCGTGGTCGCGGCAGACAGCGAGGTCGAGCTCTTCTACGCGCTCGCCGCCCTGAGCGCCGCGCGCCGCGACCGCCACCTGGACGTGATCCTGGTCCCCGGCGGGCTCGAGCTGCCCGACAGCGCCGGCCTGGAGGTGAGCGGAGGAAGCGCGCCCGAACCCCGCCAGGCGGGCGTCAGGGTGTTCCCCGACTACGGGGGCGACGAACTCGCCTACTTCGTGGGGGAGGTCGCGGAGGGAGTCGACGGCCCGCCCGTCGGCAGCCGGGTTCTCGAAGTGAACGGCATGCCGGTGGACGCGTGGCACGAGGCCGCGGCCGTCTACGTGCCCCACTCCACCGAGGCCGGCCTGCGCTGGAAGCTGGCGGAGGCCATGACCGTCTCCAGCGCCATCTTCCCGCCCGCGCTGCGCCCTGAGCAGCTCACCCTGGTGGTGGCAGGCGGCGACGGGGCCGAGGGGCGGTACCGGCTTGCCTGGCACGCACCCGGCGAGCTCGCCTGGTCCGGCCTCTCCGAGCCCCGCTATCCGGGCACGCGCAACGTGCTCAGCACCCCCACCTACGACTTCCTGGTGCCGGACGCCTCCGCCGGGCACGTGGTCCTGGTGTGGTACGGGTTCCGGGAGACGATGGTCCCGGATGTCGACCGCCTGGTCGAGTACGCGGCCGCCAACGACCTCCTCGACCACACCCTGGTGATGGACGTCACCCGCAGCCGGGGCGGCTCGCTGGGGCCTTACGCGATGCAGCGCCTGCAGCCGCGCCCCTTCAGGACCACCTTCGGCAACCTGCGCCTGAGCGACGTGATCCAGCCTTTCATCGACGAGAAGCGGGCCGAAGCCGCCGAGCAGGGCGCGATGGACTCGGGGGTGCCGGAGGTCATCGACGACGGCACCTGGCTGCTCGACTGGCTGGAGACGGACGTGGCGCCCGCGCTGGCGCGCGGCGACGCCTATTCCAATGCGGTGCCCTTCAAGAGCGCGCACGCCCCGCGCGACTCGGACGGGATCCTCGAACCCGCGCCGGTCCACTTCCGTGGATCCATCGCGATCGTCTCGGGTCCGAGCGGTGGGTCGCACCTGGATCAGTTCGTCTCCATCATCTCCGACAACGGCCTTGGACCGGTGGTGGGCATGCCGCCGGGAGGCTACTCCAACACCTGGGAGTGGGAGGAGACGCTGACGCTGGAGCCCGGCGGACAGCCCCTGGTCGGCTTCATGTGGAACATCGGCCACACGCTGCGGCCCAACGGCGAAATCCTCGAGGGCAACCCGGTGGAGGTCGACGAGTGGATTCCGCTCACCGCGGACAACGTGGCCGACTACTACGGGATCCTGCTCGACCGGGCGCTGGCGCTTGTCGCATCCTCGAACTGACGGGCGCCGGTTCGGACCCGGCGCGCGCATCTTCGCCGGCATGGCGGCCGGCATCGTCGTCGGCGCCATCCTGGGCGAGCGGGCGGCCGTGCTCCAGCCGGTCGGCGACCTCTTCATCCGATTGCTGGTGCTGGCGGCGGTGCCGCTGGTCTGCTTCAACCTTCTGGCCGGGCTGGCGGCCCATTCGGGCGTGCGCGCGTTCGGGCGGCTTGCCGCGAAGATCCTGGCCTGGTTCGTCGCCACGGACCTCGTGGCGCTGTGCGCGGGGATGGGGGCGATGACGCTGCTGCAGCCCGGCGCCGGAATGGAGCTGACCACGCCGGTGGACGAGGCCGTGGGCGCGGTTCCGTCGCTTGCGGATGTCCTGCTGGACATGATCCCGGTGAACCTCTTCCAGGCCTTCGCGGAGGGGAATATCGTGCAGGTGGTGGTGGCCTCGCTCGCGATCGGGGTGGCCACCCTGATGCTCGGGGGCGGGGCGCGCGCCCGGCTGGAGGCGGCCTACCGCGACCTGGCCGACCTCTTCCGCCGCCTGGTGGATCTGGTGCTCGTGCTGGCGCCGCTGGGGATCGGCGCGCTCATGGCGGCAACCGCCGGGCGCTACGGCGCCGAGCTGCTCGGCGGGCTGGCGCGCTTCCTGACGGGGGTGTGGGGCGCGCAGGCGATGCTCTTCTGCGGGTACATGCTCGTACTCCGCTTCCTGACGACGCAGCATCCCCGGCGTTTCCTGAGCGATACCGGTCCGCTCTGGGCGACCACGGCGGCGACCTCCTCCAGCCTGGCCTCGCTCTCCGTCGGCCTGGAGAAGGCGGAGAAGCTGAGCCTGCCGCGCCGGATCTACAGCTTCACGCTGCCGCTGGGGGCGCAACTCAACAAGGACGGCACCGCGGTCATGCTCGGGGCGGTGCTGGTCTTCACCGCCCAGGCGGCGGGGGTGGAGTTCAGCCCGGAGGCGCTCCTCGCCATCCTGCCGATCGGGCTCCTGCTCTCGCAGGGCTCGGGCGGGATCCCGGGCGGCGGTTTCGTCGTGGCTCTGGTCTACGTGCAGGCATTCAACCTGCCGATCGAGATCGCCGCCATGGTGGGCGGCATATACCGGCTGGTCGACATGGGGAACACGACGTTGAACATCATGGGGGACATGGTCGGGACGGCGCTGGTGGCGGGGCGGGACGAGGGCGGGGCCAGGCCCGCGGTCTCCGGGGCGGGCTCGTGAACCCCGGGGTGCGCGCGCTCTTTCCGGGCGCGGGACGCCACGCCTACTTCGACATCGCCGCGCGCTGCCTGCTCGCGGAACCGGTGCGGGACGCCGCCGCCGCCCACCTGGAGACGCGCATGCGGGAGGGGGGCGACAAGGACGAGCTGCGGGCGGTGGTCGAGGAGGCCCGCTCCGACTTCGCCGCCCTGGTCGGGGCCGCACCGGAGGAGATCGCGATCACCAAGAACGTCTCCGACGGGCTCAACCTCTTCGCCGCCAGCCTGCCCTGGCGGGCCGGGGACAACGTGGTCTTCTGCCCCGAACTCGAGCATCCCAACAACATCTACCTGTGGTACAACCTGCGCCGCACGAGAGGGGTGGAGGTGCGCCCGGTGGCACCGGTGGACGGGGAGGTGCCGGTGGAGGCGATGGTCGCGGCCATGGACGGCCGCACCCGCCTGGTGACCGTGCCGAGCATCTCCTTCGCGCCCGGTTTCGTGACCGACCTGGCGGCGGTCGCGGCGGCGGCGCGGGGGGTGGGGGCCCTCACCCTGGTCGACGCGGCCCAGTCGGTGGGGGCGGCGGTCACGGACGTGCGCCGCCAGGGGATCGACGCCCTCGCGGTGGCGACCCAGAAGTGCCTGCTGTTGCTCTACGGGTTCGGGTTTCTGTACGTGCGCCGGGAGGTGGCCGACGACCTGATCCCGGGTCACGTGGCCCGCTACGGCATCGAGCTGGAGGGCGCCCACGAGACCGCCTTCTCCGCCGACGAGCTTCGCTATCGCGCGGGCGCCATGCGCTTCGATGTCGGAAACTACAACTACCTGGGCGCGGTGGCGGCGCGCGCGGCGCTCGAGCTGATCCGCCGGTGGACGGTCGAGGCCGTCGAGGCCCACGTCTGCCGCGTGGCGCGGCGGCTGGCTGCGGGTTTCGCAGAGCTCGGGCTGCCCGTGGTGGGTGAGGCGTCGTCGCCTCGGCGGGCGCACATCGTGACGGTCGGCACGAGCGGCGGCGGGCGCCACTACACCGCGGACGACCCTGCGATGAACGCCCTCCATGCGCGGCTGAACGCCGATGGCGTCCGGCTCGCCATCCGCAGCGGAATGTTGCGCTTTTCGGTGGGCGTCTACAACGATGACTCGGACGTGGAGCGCGTCCTGGCCAGCGCCCGCGCCTGGATCCGGGGCCGGTGACGTGGCACACGCGCCGGTCCGGAAACCTTCGGCGCGGGCGGGGTTAGCAACCGGACAGCGCCCGGTTCCGTCCTGTAAGGGAGACCCGACGCGGGGAACGCCGGTTCCCACGCCTGAACCAGCCACGCGGGAAGGTCCAAACCCGCCTTCAGCGGAGTCGTGAAACCCATGCGATTCTCCCGCTCCCTGCTTGCTCCCGGCCTCATTCTGGCAGCGGCCCTGCTTTGTGGCGGCTGGTTCCTCCAACAGGGCATCGCCCAGGATCGCAACGTCTACTTCCAGGCGCGCCTCCTGCAAGAGGTGCTCGACCGGGTGGCGGCGGACTTCGTGGACCCGGTAGAGTTGAAGGCGCTCTACGGCACCGCCATCGACGCCGTCATCGAGGAGCTCGACGATCCCAACACGGAGTACCTGAGTGCCTACGAATGGGACAACCTCCGCATCAATACCGAGGGGGAGTACGCCGGGGTGGGGCTGGAGATCGTGCGCCAGGGAGACTGGATCACGGTGATGAGCGCCCTGCCGGGCACCCCGGGCGAGCGGGCGGGCATCCGCGCGGGGGATCGCATCGTCGAGGTCGAAGGCGAATCCGCGCGAGGCTGGAACCCGGACCGGGCGGTCATGGCGCTGCGCGGCAGGCCGGGCACGGAAGTGGATGTCAGGATCGGGCGTCCGGGGATCGAGGAACCCATTCCGTTCACGCTGGAGCGAGCCACGGTTCAGATCCTCTCGGTGCCGTTCACCCACCTCTTCCAGGACGGGGTGGGATACGTTCCCCTGCGCGTGTTCAGCGAAAACGCCCGCGACGAACTCGAGGGGGCCATCGAAGCCCTCATCGAGGACGGGGCCACCCGGATGATCCTGGACCTGCGCGGAAACCCGGGCGGGCTGCTGGATCAGGGCGTCGCGCTTGCCGACCTCTTCCTCGACGAGGACCTGACCGTCGCGGAGACGCGTGGCCGCACGAGGAGCCAGAACTCGGTCCTGCGCACCGGGCAGGGGGAATCCTTCCCGGGGCTTCCCCTGGTGATTCTGATCGACGGACGCAGCGCGAGCGCGTCGGAGATCGTCGCCGGCGCGCTTCAGGATCACGACCGGGCCCTGGTTCTGGGGGCGACCTCGTTCGGAAAGGGGTTGGTGCAGACGCTCTACCGGCTGAGCGGGGGCAACATGCTCAAGCTGACGACGGCGCGCTGGTACACGCCGTCGGGGCGCTCGATTCAGAAGGCCCGGGTGCCCGACGAATCGGCCTTCGACGATGTCGTGCTGACCCTGGCGGGGCAGTGGGTGCAGCGGTCCGACGTCGAGGACCGGCAGCCGTACCGGTCTTTCGGTGGGCGACGCGTCCTCGGCGGCGGCGGCATCACTCCGGATCTTCGTGTCCTTCCCGATACCCTGACCGACGCCGAAGAAGCGGCGGTGCTTCGCCTGGACCGGCACGCGCGCGGCTTCAGCAACGCCCTGTTCGAGTTCGCCGTCCTCTACATTCAGGAGCGGCCGGACCTCCCTCCGGGCTCCGCGATCGGGGACGCCGACCTCGCGCGCTTCCGGCAGCACCTTGCCGAGCAGGGAATCGACGCCGAGGCTGCGGCGCTCGAGCGTGCGGAACGCTATCTGCGGTTCCAGCTGGAGCGCGAAATCGCCCGCAGGCGCGCGGGTCGGGAAGGCGAGTTTCTCCGCCTGATGACCGCCGATCCGCCACTGGCGCGCGCCGTCGAGTTGCTGGCGCGCGCGCGGTCGCAGCAGGAGCTCTTCGATCTGGTTGCGGCCGAAGAGTCGCTCGCGGACAGCGCCGTTCCGGCGGCAGGCGGCATCGCCCGGGACGGTTCGCCGGGCACGGGATCCCCCTGAGGGCGCGTCCGCCGGCCCCGGACGTCGACCGGCTCATCCTGCCATTCCATCGCCCGGAGAAACGGTGTTCCTTTCTCGTGCGAGTCGCGGATGGCGTCCGCAGTCTTCGTGAGCCGGGACATGGGCGGACGGGCACGCCGGGCTGACCGCGGGCCGTGCGTGCGGGTTATCCGCTGCGATACCGTCGAGTCGGTGCATCGCGTGCATGTGGCGGTCGCCGACGCCCGTGGGCGGCTGATCGGCGGTTGTGGCGACCCGGGGCGGGTGGCGTTCTACCGGTCGGCCGCGAAGCCCTTCCAGGCGCTTCCGCTGGTGGAGGACGGCGTCCTCGAACGGTTCGGGTTCACGGAAGAGGAGCTCGCGCTGTGTTGCGCGTCCCACAACGCCGAACGTGAGCACCTGGCCCTGGCCCGAAGCATGCTGGCCAGGGCCGGACTGGACGAGCGCGCGCTGGCGTGCGGGCCGCACCCGTCTCTGCGGCCGGAACGGGCGCGCGAGCTGTGGGCACGGGGCACCAGCCTCGGCGCCGTGCACAACAACTGTTCGGGCAAACACGCGGGGATGCTCGCCCTGGCGGTGGCCAACGGATGGCCTCCCGAGGGATACCTCGAGCCAGGCCATCCCGTGCAGCAGCGCATGCTCGCCGAGATCGCGCGCTGGACGGGGGTGGCCGCATCGGAACTCGTGACCGGGACCGACGGATGCGGCGTGGTGACCTTCGCGCTCTCGCTGGCGGAAATGGCGATATCCTTCGCGCGCTTCACGGCGGCGGCGGATGCGGGAGGTCCCGCGGCCCGCATCGTAGCCGCGATGACCGGGCATCCGTTCGCGGTGGCGGGAACGGGTCGCACCTGTACGGCGGTCATGCAACGGCTGGGTGGTCGGGTTTTCGTCAAGACGGGTGCCGAGGGCGTGTACTGCGGAGGCGTGCGCGGGCGTGGCCTGGGCTTCGCTCTCAAGGTGGAAGACGGGGCCCGGCGCGCGAGCGACGTCGCCCTTATCGGGGTGTTGTCGGATCTGGGCGTCGCGGAGGCGGGCGATGTCTCGGCGCTCGCCAGGGGACGCAGTGAGGTGCTCAATACCCTGGGGGTGGATGTGGGACGGATCGAGAACGCGTTTCGGGTCGAGATGGATCGGTGATGGGCACGGCTGGAGATGACGGCGTGCCGGCGCCGTCGCTCACCCCGGCGGAGCGGTCGCTGGTGAGGGTAAGCGCCGCGCTGGCCGCCGGAAGCGAGGACGCCCTCCGCTCCGCGCTGGCGGAGGCGGCGCACATCGCCGACCCTGTGGAGGTGGAGGAGGCGCTGTTGCAGAGTTATCTGTTCCTGGGGTATCCGGCCGCGCTCGCCGCGCTTGCCGTGTGGCGGGAGGTGAGTCCGGCACCCCCCGCGGACGCAGGCCCCGACGACTGGCCGGGATGGGCGCGTCGGGGCGCGGCGCTCTGCCGGCGCGTCTACTCCACGCAGTACCGCGAGCTGCGCGACAGCGTCCGGCGCCTGCACCCGGAGATGGAGCGGTGGATGGTGGTGGAAGGCTACGGGAAGGTACTCGCTCGCCCCGGGCTGGCCCCGGTCGCCCGGGAGTACTGCATCGTGGCCCTGCTCGCCGTTGCCGACGCGGGTCCGCAGCTGTATTCGCACCTGCGCGGGGGACTCAACCTGGGAGCGCCTCCGGATGCACTGGCAGAGACCCTGGCGGCGGCCGCTCGCTTCATGGACGACGCCCGAAGCGAGGCCGCGCGCGCCACATTGCGCCGAGTGCTGTCCCGCCGCGATGGAGGGAGGCGGGAGGAGCGGGACGGCGTGCAACCGGGCGGCGGGAGCGGCCGCGACCGGCATGCCGGTGAGGCCGTGGGCCCGGGCGGGGAGGAAGAATAGCGGATGGGGGAGGGGATCTTCGTCGACCGGGCCGTCATCGAGGTGGCAGCGGGAACCGGCGGTTCGGGGGCCGAGGCGTTCCGGCGCGAGAAGGGCACGCCGCGCGGTGGGCCTTCCGGGGGAGACGGCGGTCGCGGGGGGGATGTGGTGCTGGTCACTGACCCTCAGCTCTCGACCCTCCTCGACTTCAGCTATCGGCGTCACTACCGCGCGGAGAGGGGGCAGCACGGAGGCGGCAACAACCGCACCGGCCGCAGCGGCGCGGATCGGGTGGTGTCCGTCCCACCGGGCACCACCGTGCGGGACGCCGGCACCTCGGAATTCATGGGGGAACTGGTCGCGGCCAACGACCGGGTGGTGGTCGCCCGGGGGGGGCGGGGGGGGCGGGGCAACGCCCGCTTCGCCTCGGCGCGCAACCAGGCCCCGACGCGATGGGAGCCCGGCGCGGAGGGAGAGGCCCGGCGCATCGAACTCGAGCTCAGGCTGATCGCGGACGTCGGCCTGGTCGGAGAACCCAACGCCGGCAAGTCGACCCTGCTCGCGAGCGTTTCGGCGGCCCGGCCGAAGGTGGCTGAGTATCCCTTTACCACCCTTGTTCCCAGCCTGGGGGTGGTCAACCTGCCCGACTTTCGATCCTTCGTGCTGGCCGACATCCCCGGGATCATCGAGGGCGCCCACGAGGGGAAGGGCCTGGGGCTGCGCTTCCTGCGCCATGTCGAACGCACGCGCACGCTGGTCTATCTGATTCCGGCCGACTCGAGCGACCCCCAGGCGGAGTACGGGCGCCTGCGATCCGAGCTGCGGAGCCACTCCCGCGCCCTGGCCGCAAGGGAGCATTGCCTGGTGGTGTCCAAGATGGACCTGGTGGATCCCGGCGCCCCGGCGCCCCGCGTCGAGGCCCCCGATGCCTGGGGGTGCTTCGCGGTGTCGGCGGTGACCCGCCGGGGTCTCGACGGACTTTGCGAAGCGCTCTGGCGTCGAACCCGGCAGAGCTGACGGCCATGTCCGATCCATCGACCTCCCCTGCGGGGGACGCCCCGCTCGACATCATGAACGACGAGGTCGTCGCCCGGATTCGCTGGACCCTCCACAAGGGGCTCGGCGCGATCACCCTGAGGCGACTCATCGACCAGTTCGGTTCCGCCCGCGAGGCGCTTTCGGCAGACCGAAAGAAGCTGCCTCCGCAGGCCAGCCAGGCCCGCAAGGCGCGCGAAACAACGCGTCCCCTCCGCGATGTGCTCGCCACCGCGCGGCGGATCGGCGCGCTGGCAACGGGCTACCGGCTGCCCGGCTTTCCCGAGCTGCTCAACCACCTGGACCATCCGCCGCCCCTTCTCTTCCTGCGCGGAGATCCCTCCCTGCTGCACGCCCCCGCCGTGGCCGTGGTCGGGTCGCGCAAGGCCAGCGAGTACGGGCGCGGCATGGCGCGCAGCATGGGGGAGGGGCTGGCCCGGGGGGGAGTGACGGTCGTGAGCGGGCTGGCGCTGGGCATCGACGGCGCCGCGCACCGGGGAGCCCTGGCCGCCGCCGGGGACACGATAGCGGTCCTGGGGTGCGGCCCCGACGTGGCCCATCCACCTTCCCATCGCCGACTCTTCCGGGACATCCTCCAGAGAGGTCTGGTGGTCTCGGAGTTCCTCCCCGGCGAGGCGCCTCTCCCGCACCATTTCCCCCGGCGCAACCGCTTGATCGCCGGTTTGTCGAAGGCGGTGGTGGTCGTGGAGGCTGCGAGGAGGAGCGGTGCCCTGATCACGGTCGAGCACGCACTGGACATCGGCCGGGACGTGTTCGCGGTTCCGGGAACGGTCGGCCGTCGCCAGAGCGAGGGAGCCCACGCCCTGATCCGCGACGGAGCCGGCCTGGTTACGAGCGCCCACGACGTCCTCCTTGGGGCCAGCCTCGCAGACACCGACCCGGCCGCGCGGTCTCGCGGTCGGGCCCCCTCCGGACTCGATGCCCGCCAGCGAGCCCTGTGGGACGCGCTGGAGGCGGAGCCCGACCACATCGACCTCCTCGCCCGGAGGGCCCGTCTGGACATCGCGACCGCGGCGGCGACCCTGTCGGTCATGGAGGTTCACGGATGGGTGCGACGCGCGCCCGGGCTCCGCTTCGCCAGACACCCGACCTGAAGGCCCATGGACGAAGTGCCCCCGGCTGCCGGCACCCAGTGCGGGGAGCAACCCCGGGAAGGACCGTTTTCAGTGGATGGCGCGACATCATCCGTCTACGTGCACGCACCCTTCTGCGCCCGGCGCTGCTTTTATTGCGACTTCGCCGTAACGGTCGACCGCGAGGGTCGGCACGACGCCTGGCTGAAGGCGATCTCCGCGGAATGGCGTCAGATCCGGCGCGAGGACCTGTTCTCGTTTCCGGAACCCCTCCGGACGCTCTACGTCGGGGGAGGCACGCCTTCCCTCCTGGGCACGCGCGCCATGGACGGCCTGGCATCCGTGATCGGTTTCCGCCTCTTGAGCAATCCCGACCTGGAGTGGACGGCGGAGGCGAATCCGGAGAGCTTCACTCCGGCCATCGCCCGAGCCTGGCGAGAGGCGGGAGTGAATCGCGTCAGCCTGGGCGTGCAGAGCTTCCACGAGCCGTCGCTGCGCTGGATGGGACGCCTGCACGGTTCCGCGGGTGCCGCAGAGGCGGTGCGCAACGCCCGGCGGGCCGGCTTCCGGAATGTGAGCGCGGACCTCATCTTCGGCCTTCCCGGGCACCTGGCGCGCGACTGGGGCGACGACCTCGAACGCGTGCTCGACCTGGGCGTCGAACACATGAGTCTCTACGGGCTCACTGTGGAGCCGCGCACGCCCCTCGGGCGGGCTGTGGCCGACGGCCGCGAGCGGGTTGCCTCCGAGGGTCGGTACCGCGACGAGTATCTGGAAGCAGTGGAACGGCTCACCGGGGCGGGCTACCTTCACTACGAGGTCAGCAGTTTCGCCATCCCGGGCCGCGAATCCCGCCACAATGAAGTGTACTGGTCGGGCCGTTCCTACCTGGGTCTGGGCAATGGGGCGCACAGCTTTCGCAAGCCCTTGCGCCGCTGGAACCTGCGTGACTGGAAGGAATACAGTACATCGGTCGTGAAGGGGGACGCCGCGATCGCGGGACACGAGGCGCTGGACCGGGCCGCACTGCGGCTGGAGCGAATCTGGCTGGGACTCCGCGCCCGCAGGGGCGTTTCCCTCGCGTCGATTCCGGCGCGGGCGGCGGCTGTGACTGAGCGATGGATGCGGAGGGATTGGGCCCGGGCGGAAGCCGGCAGACTTCGGCTGACCGTCGAAGGCTGGCTGCTGCTCGACGCCCTCGCCATCGAGCTGGACGAAGCGGTGACGAATCGAAAGGACGGGGAATGACGATGCGGACGGGGCGACTGCGGGAGCGCATCGTCGTCCGCGAAGAGCTGACGACTCGAGAACGACAGGTTCTGGAGGCGGTGGTGCGCACCTACGTCGACACCGCCGGCCCGGTGGGCAGCCACTCGGTGAACCGGCGCTGGAAGCTGGGGGTGTCGGCCGCCACCATCCGCAACACCATGGCGGAGCTGGAGTCGAAGGGGTACCTGGCCCGGCCTCACGCATCCGCCGGGCGGGTGCCGACCGACGCCGCCTACCGGTATTTCGTGGACCGCCTCATCCGCCCCACGCCGCTGACCCACGCGGAGCGCGACCGGATCGAAGAGGAACTCGACCCGGATGCCGCCTCCCCGATCGAGCGTCTGGTGCGGCGAACCACCCGCGCCCTCAGCCTGATCAGCCACGAACTGGGGCTGGGGCTGGTGCCGAGCCTGGACTCGGCGGTACTGGAGAAGATCGAACTCATCCGGCTCTCCTCGCACAAGGCGCTCATGGTGGCCACCGTGCGCAACGGCCTGGTGCGCACGGTCTACGTGGACCTTCCCCTGGAGATTCCGCGGGATACCCTGGTGACCCTGACGGTCATCCTGAACGAACGTCTCGCCGGGCTCACCTTCGCGGACCTGAGGGAGTCGCTGCCCGAACGCCTGCGTGATCCGGGCACCGACAGCGAAACCGCCACCGAGCTGCTGAACATCTTCATGGAGTCCGCCCAGTCGCTGCTGGACTGGCCGGAGGCCGGTGGATCGCCCGTGCTCTTCGGGCAGACGTCGGTGCTCGCCAGCCAGCCGGAGTTCACCAGCGGACAGCGACTCAAGAGCCTCATCGAACTGACCGAGCACAACCAGCTGATGGAGAGCGTGCTGAGCAATCGCCGGCACGGCGGCGGGCTGCGCATCACGATCGGCCGGGAGCATCAGGACGAAGCGCTCTCGGGCTTCACGCTGGTGACGGCCGAATACCACGTGGGCGGGCTGAAAGGGGTGGTGGGGGTCATCGGCCCGACGCGCATGCCTTACGAAAAGGTCATCAGCCTGGTGGGCTACACTTCTTCACTCGTGAACGACATTCTGCGCTGAGCGCGGGGTCCGAATGGCCGACTACTACGAGACCCTGGGCGTATCCCGGGGCGCGGACGTACAGGAGATCCGGAAGGCCTACCGGCGTCTCGCGATGCAGCACCATCCCGATCGCAATCAGGGCTCGCGGGAAGCGGAGGAGCGCTTCAAGGAGGTCACCCGCGCCTACGAGATCCTGAGCAGCCCGGAGAAAAGGGAGCTCTACGACCGGTACGGGGAGCAGGGAGTCAACCGCGGCCACGGGGGAGGCGGCTTCGGCGGTTTCGACTTCTCGGACGCGATCGAGATCTTCATGCGGGATTTCGGAAGCGGAGGCGGCTTCGGCGACCTTTTCGGCCGTCGCCCTTCGGGCACCCCGCGCAGCCCAGGGGGGAAAGGCATTCGCCTGCGTCTTCGACTCACGCTGGGGGAGGTTGCGAGCGGAGTCGACAAGCGGCTGCGGGTAAGCCTGCTCGAGCCCTGCGAGGACTGCGGCGCCACCGGGGCTCTCGGCTCGGGACCGACACTCTGTCCCGCTTGCAACGGCACCGGCCAGGAACGCATCAGCCGGCACTCCCCCCTGGGACAATTCGTAAGCGTGCAACCGTGCCGCATGTGCGCTGGCCAGGGAGAGATCATCCGGGATCCCTGTCCCACCTGCCGCGGAGAAGGGCGGGTGCGCGAGGAATCCACGATCACCGTGGAGGTGCCCGCGGGCGTCTCCACGGAGAACTACATCACCTTGCGGGGACAGGGGAACGTCGGGCCAAGAGGCGGGCCGCGCGGCGACATCACCGTCCTGATCGCCGTGGAGGACCATCCCGACTTCAAGAGGGACGGCAACGACCTCGTCCATGAGCTTCACGTGACCTTCACCCAGGCCGCTTTGGGCGATCACGTCGACGTGCCGACCGTCGGGGGAAGCGCGCCCCTTTCGGTGCCCGCCGGGGTCCAGACCGGAGAGGTGTTGCGCATGCGCGGTCTGGGGCTGCCCGACCTGGACGGCGGCATGAAGGGCGACCAGCTCGTCCGCGTCGTCGTCTGGACGCCCGAGGACCTCGACCGTCGGCAACGGGAGGCGCTGGAACGGTTGCGGGAGGTGGAGGACCCGGTTCCCGAGCATGCGGGGCGAGGCAGGAGGGGGTTCTGGGCACGCGTGAAGGAAGCCTTCGTCCCGTAGAAACAGGTCCGTGGATGCATCCGCGCGTGCACCGGGGGCGGCGGGGGCACCTCCGATGATCCCCGACCGCTGGCTCGCCGTCGCTGCCGGCGCGCCCGACTCCGCCGCGGTCGGCCTGGTGGCCGCGCAACTCGTGCAAAGCGGTGCGCGCGCCGTGGTCGAGCAGGCGGACGGGACGCTGGTCACCCATTTCCCGCCCCCCGACGATGTCCCGGTGTTTCTGGCCGCGCTCGGCAGCGCACTGAACCAGGCAGCCGGCGGGCCCGTCGATCTGCGCTGTCACTGGCTGCCGCACGAGGAATGGGCGGAGACCTGGAGGCAGGGGCTCAGGCCCACGCGCGTCAGTCGCCGCATCACCGTGGCGCCAACCTGGGATGTCCCGCCCGAGCCGGATGGAGGCGTGCTGATCACCCTGGATCCCGGTGTGGCGTTCGGCACCGCCCGCCACGCCTCGACCCGTTGCGCACTGCGGTTGCTCGACTCCGCGGTTCGTCCCGGGGCCGACATCGCCGACGTGGGCACGGGTTCCGGAATCCTCGCCATCGCGGCGGCCCGACTCGGCGCCGGTCGCGTGCTGGCCGCGGACGACGATCCCCTCGCGTGTGCGGCAGCCCGCGACAACGTGGACGCCAACCGCGCCGGCGATGCGGTCGAGATCCACGAGCGAAGGGTCTCGCCCGATTGGCTCGCCGCGCACCATCCCCTCGACGGCGTGGCCGCGAACATCGAGAGCGGGGTGCTGACCGCTCTCCTGCCGGGATTTGCAGCCGCCCTGGCGCCCGGCGGGTGGCTCATGGTGTCGGGGCTGCTCGCCGAAGAGTCAGGTGACTTCGCCTACGCGGCCGCGCCCTTCGGTTTCCGTCTCCGGGACGACGATGCCGAAGACGGCTGGTGGGCCGGGACCTTCCGCCTCGTTCCCGGATCGGCGGACGGATAGGCGAACCGCATCCCGGCAGCGTTGCGTTGCCGTCGCAGGCGCCGGTGCTCCCTCAGCAGTCGGAACCAGCGGTTGACGGCGGACGGTGACTTCACATCCAGGTTGCGGGCGAGAAAGGCGAGGGTACGGTGGTTCCAGCGCACCAGGGGGTCGCCGCGCATATGCCGCCGATCGTCGGTCTCAAGAAGGACCACCCAGGGGCAGGGCGTGAGATACTGCTCCGAGAGCAACTCGGCGTAAGGCCCCGGCGACTGGTGCAGGTTGCCGGCGGTCCACGCTCCCCGCATGGGATCGAGGAGGCGGTACCGGTCGGGGTGGTGGAGCACGGCCTCGACAACCTCCCGAGCCGCGGGTTCCGCCCCCCCGTCCCGTCCGAGCCTGTGCAGGAGGGTGTCCAGGCTGGCGGCGATCATCGAGGTCTCGGACATCAGTCGGCTGATGCGCTCCGCCATCTCTTTCAACCAGAACCTCCGTCCCTGGAGGAAGTCGCGGTGTCACCGGGAGGCTCCCGGCGACGAGTCCCAGATAGGTTAGGCTCTGGGGGCGGGCTCTCCCATGGCCGGATGGGACGTTTCACGATCGTGGCGACGGTCCTGGATACTCCCTGTGCTCCCCGGCGGAGATGGCTTCCGGACCAGGACCGATCCAGTCCCGATACCGCGTTGACCCTTCTGACAGCGCCGGATACCTTCCTTCTCCAATCCGCGACCACCCGCCCGCGCCGTCGGGGAGGGCGGTGTATGAACGCGCCATCCTGATGGAACACGCCTTCGAAGTTCTCGGGCTGCCGGACGTGCTCGCACGCGTTGCAGCCTCGGCCTCCAGCGACGCGGGTCGCGATGCCGTCCTCGCGCTCAGGCCGGCAAGCCGCCCCGACATCATCCGGCGCGAGCTCGAAAGGGTACGCGAGACTGCCCGGCTCGCCGGCACAGTTCGATCCCTGTCGAAGATTCCCGATGCGCGCGGCGCTCTGCGCCGACTGCGCGCCGCGGGAGGCGTGCTTTCGCCCTCCGAACTCCATTCGATGGGCATTCTGCTGCGGTCCGCCCGCGAACTCGCCGATGACCTGTCGGCAACGGATCCGCCGCTGCCCCTGCTGGCACCGTTGCGCGACCGCCTCCTGGTCGACCGCGCCCTGGAGGAGCGCATCCTGCGTACCGTAGACCGGACCGGCGAGGTACTGGATACGGCGAGCCCGGAGTTGTCGCGGCTGCGCGCCAGGTTGAAGCGCAGTCGCGGCGTCATCGTCGGGCGGCTGGAAGCCTACGTGCGTACGCTCCCGGCTGCATGGGTCATCCCCGATGCCTCGGTGACAGTGCGCGAGGGCCGCTACGTAATCCCCGTCCGGCGCGCGGGACGGAACGATGTGGGGGGAGTCGTCCACGGGACATCGGCCACCGGCGCCACGCTCTTCGTCGAACCGCCCCTCGCGATCGAACTGATGAACCGGGTTCGTGAGCTGGAGTCGGCGGAGGTGCGCGAGATCGACCGGGTGCTGGCGCAGTGCACCAGCGCGCTCGCCCCGCTCCACGACGGCCTGGCCGGCAGCCAGGAGGCCCTGATCGACTTCGATTCGCTCGACGCCCGCGCGCGCGCGGCTCTCGGATGGAACGGCAGCGTCCCGGCGCTGGTGCCCGAGGGGGAACACGCGCTGTGCATCGTCCAGGGACGACATCCGCTGCTGGCGTTGCGGGAGGACGTGGAGGCCGTGCCCTTCGACCTGGTGCTGGAGCCGGAGGAACGGGTGCTGGTGGTGTCGGGTCCCAACACGGGTGGAAAGAGCGTGTTTCTCAAGTCCGTCGGGCTCATCTGCGTGCTCGCGCAGTGCGGCGTCGTTCCCCCTGTAGGTCCCGGGACCCGGATTCCCGTGTTTCGCCGTTTCTTCGCCGACATCGGGGACGAGCAATCGGTCGAAGACGATCTTTCCACGTTCGCCGCCCATCTCGCCAACCTGAAGGACATCCTTGCGCGCGCCGGCGATACGGCGCTGGTGCTCATTGACGAGATGGGTACCGGTACGGACCCGGATGAGGGGGCGGCCCTGTCGGCCGCGGTGCTGGAAGCGCTGGCGGAGCGCGGGGCACGGGTGGTGGTGACCTCGCACCTCGGACAGCTCAAGAGGCTGGATGCGCCCGGAAGCGGCATCGTGAACGGTTCATTGCACTTCGATCCGGAGCGCACCCGGCCAACCTATCGCTTTCACAAGGGGAGGCCCGGGCGCAGCTACGGGCTCGCCATCGCACGTTCCCTGGGATTCGCGAGATCCCTGATCGATGGGGCCGAAGCTCGTCTTTCGCGGGACGAGGTGCGCATGGATGAGCTTCTGGAGCGCCTGGAGCTCCTGGAGGCGGATGCCGCCAGGGCCAGGGCCGCTCTCGCCGCCAGGGAAGCCGAGGTGGAAGGGCGCGCCAGGGAGAACGCAGTGCTCGGCGCCACCCTCGAGGCTCGCGAGCGCAGGATCAGGCGCGAAGAACGCGCGGTCCAGCGCCGCGCCCAGGCCGACGCGCGCCGGATCCTGCTCGAAGCCCGCCGCGAAGTCGAGAGCGCCATCGCCGAGGTGCGCGCCGGCCGGGCCGGTGAGGACGAGGAGGTCGCCCGCGGCGCGCGCA
>JAJDVR010000053.1 GCA_022826025.1 Gemmatimonadota bacterium
CCTCGCCCTGGAGCCCTCATCCAGATTTGAACTGGAGACCTCGTTCTTACCAAGAACGCGCTCTGCCAACTGAGCTATGAGGGCCAAGTCCGCGTGTGCGTACTTGATAGTAGCGGGATTTCCGTTGTGGGGGAGTGGGGGCGGGCAGGGGTTACCCGAAGGCTGCTCCAGGCCTGCTAGGCTCGGATCATGGCGACCCTCCACATCAGGAACATCCCGGACAACGTTCACGAGCGATTGCGGAGCCTCGCCCGCGCGAACAACTCCACAATGAGCGCGATTGTCCTTGCGGCCGTCGAGAAGGAGCTGGAGCGGGCAGAGTGGCGCGAGCGCATGGCGAACCGCCCGGTTGTCGACCCGGGAATTTCGGCCGCCCAGATGCTGGAGGAGGCCCGGGCGGAACGGGACAGGGAGCTCGACGAGGCGCTCGCCCCTAGGCTAGGCCGCGCTTCGCCAGCTCGCGCGGCATGCGCTCGGCGTCGGCGCTGAGCAGGGGGCCGCGTTCCTCGTCGGTGAGCGTTCCCGCCGTGTCCTTCGCCATCTTGCCGCCGTCGAAGAGGATCCACTTCTCGGGGACGACTTCGAGGATGACGCGCAGGGGCGAGTCGAGGCGCTCGACGAACGCAGCCGCGGCCTCCGCATCGGGGCTGATCTTGTTGGCGAGCGCCGGGTAGAACCAGTCCTTGGTCTCCTGGTCGTCATGAATGATGCAGCGGCCCTTGGCCGTCGCCTGGCCCCCGGGCGCGCCCGAATCGGGCGCGCAGGCGGCGCTGCTCACGATCACGGAGACGCGCGGGTCGCGCCGGATGGCGGCGACACGGTGGCGGTGGACGGCGCAGGTGATCCAGAAGCGCCCTTCGTGCCACACGTAGGCGTGGATGACGCCGACGGGCCAGCCGTCGCGCGTGCTCCAGTTGAGGGCGCACTCCCTGGCGTTAGTGAGGAGCGACTCGAGCTGCTCCTCGTCGAGCGGGTAACCGGAAACGGTTTCGTGGTCCTGAGCGCCGGCCATCTGTAAGCCTCCAAGGTCGTGCTGGCCGCACCGGAGCGCGGCGTCCGCACGTTGGCAGAGCGCGGCGCGCGCGTCAACGGGTGGGCGTTCTATGCTCGAAGCAGCCCATGCGCGTGACAGCCCCACCTCGGATCCGAGAACCGAAAGACCTTGCCTTTCTGAGCACCGCTCACCTGGCGGAAGGCGTGTTGGAAGTCGACCTGACGGACGTGGAGTGGATGTCACCTCTTGGCGTGGTGGCGGTGCTCGCCACATGTCTGCGGGCGGACGACCTGGAAGTTGAAGCGAGCCTCGCTCTCCCCGAAAGCCGAGCTGCACTGACATACCTGTCTGAGATCCAGCTGTTGGACGAACTGGCCGCGCGTGGCTGGAGTCTCGCGAGCACTGGCCTCATCGACCAACAGGTCGGGAAAGCGGGGCGACCCGGCTGGTCGGAGTACGGGGATGTCGACCTTGGAGCCTTCGCGGGGGCGTCTGCGCTCCCGCACAGCGGAAGTTCAACGTCGACCACTCTCGACGATCTGGACATCGACCCCAACCTCACCTTTGCCCCGTTCCTGCCCGTCTCACGGCTTACTACGATGAGAGAGGTCGACATCGCCGCGGACAAACTCGAGGATGCGCTGAACGCAGCCCCGCACCTCCGAGGAGGCCTGCTCGACGAGTTGTTGACCATCGCCGTAGAGCTAACGGCGAACGCTCGCGAGCATGGGTCGGATTGCTATGCCGTGGCCCAGGCTCACAGCGGGCAAACCAGCGGCACACCTGGCGTCCACATCGCCGTCGCCGACTTCGGCCAAGGCCTGGCGGCGACACTTCGGGAGCACTACGGCGGGATGCCCGACGCCCAGGCGATCGTGCACGCGTTCACCGAGCAGGTCAGCGGTACCGGCACGAGCGAGCGGGGATTTGGCTTGACGCAGATCCAGGACATCGTAGATCGGGACCCAAGAAACGAACTCCATGTCATTTCTCACTCGGGCCGGGTGGTGCGGTCAGCGGGGACATTCACCCGCTTTGAGAGCCAGAACATCCTGTTTGGAGGCACCCTAGCCTCGGCGTACCTCTTCTCCAACTCCATATAATCAAGTGCGGAGGTCTCCCGTGGCCGTTGTCTTGTCGAAACAGGGCCGAACGTTCGCCTCGCGTCCCCGTGCCCGCGAGGTCTTTGGCGAGGCCCTGGCTTCTCCCGGCGCCTCCGCAGTCACCATCGATGCCAGCGATGTCTACATGAGCCCTTCGTTCATCGCGGAGACCCTCGTGATTCTCGTAAAGGAGATGGGCTTTAGGCGGGTCGTTGTGCGAGGGGCGAGGGATCACCCTGCTCAGGTCACGCAGCACCTCGCCGAGAAGTTCGGCTTCGCCGACCGCGTCGAGGTCGAGCAGCCCGCGCTGCCCACCACCTGAGCGCCCCGCTTCCACCTGCCGACCGCACGGGCTAGGCTCGCTCCATGGGCCTGGACGCGCTGACGCACGACGACGACGGCACCCTCGTGGTGCCGGAGACGGCAGAGGACTGGGAGGAGTGGGTCTCCGCCTCGCGGACGCGGAACCACGTGCTCGACCAGCCCCTGCTCGACTGGCTCGAACTGTACGGCGAGGCCAACGGCTTCGCCCGGGACGAGGTCGACGAGCCGTATGACTTCCTGCAGTTCCTGTTCGCCAAGGGAAACGCCTTCGAGGCGGCGGTAGTGGAACACCTGGGCGGGCTCGCCGAGGTGCGCACGGTCCTGCCCGATGACGCCACCCGCGAGCAGCGGCAGGACCTCGACGTTGCGGAGGCGACCTTCGCGGCCATGGCGGAAGGCGTTCCCATCGTCTACCAGGGATCGCTGCGCGATCCGGAGACCCGCACCTACGGCTCGCCGGACCTGCTCGTCCGCAGCGACGTGCTGGCAGAGCTGTTCCCCGGCTGCCTCCCGGCGGAGGCGGCGGCCGCGCCCGCCCCCGACCTCGGCGGGAGCCACCACTACCGCGTGGTCGATATCAAGTACTCGACCCTTCACCTGTCCGCCGGCGGCGAGCTCGGCAACGGCGGATCGGCGCCCGCCTACAAGGTGCAGGTCCACCTCTACAACCGCGCCCTCGGTCGTCTGCAGGGCTACCTGCCACCCGAGGCGTTCGTGCTGGGCCGGGGCTGGGAACAGACCCGCCGGCGCGAGACCACCCGCTGCGGGAACGCCATGGACCGCATCGCGCCCGTCGCCAACGACTACGCCTCCTGGATGCGGGGGCGGCTCGCGGACCAGGCCGACCAGGCCGTCGCGTGGGTGCGGCGCCTGCGCCGCGAGGGCGCCGGCTGGCAGGCGCTCCCCGAGCCCTCTGTCGAGGAGCTTCGTCCCAACGCCAAGAGCGACGCGGGCGAGTGGTCGACGGCGGTCAAGGAAATCGCGAAGGAGACCCAGGATCTGACCCAGCTCTGGTGGGTGGGCGTGGCGAAGCGGCGCGAGGCGAACCGGCAGGGGATCACGCGCTGGACCGACCCGCGTGTCACGCCGAAGGCCGTCGGCGTCGAGGGGCGCACGACCGAGCCCCGCCTGCGGGCCCTGCTCGACGTGAACCGCGAGCCCGGCCCCGACGTGCGCCCCGCCCGCATCGGCGCGGCGCGGGCCGACTGGATCGAGGAGACACCCGTCGAGTTCTACGTCGACTTCGAGACCGTCGGGGACCTCGACGACGACTTCTCGCGGATCCCGGAGCGTGGCGGGCAGCCGCTCATCTTCATGGTCGGCTGCGGCCACGTCGAGGACGGCCGGTGGACGTTCGAGTGCTTCATCGCGGACCGGCTCGACGAGCCCTCCGAGGCGCGCGTGATCGACGACTGGATCGACCATATGACCGCCGTCCGCGACCGGATCGCGCCGGGGGCGAACCCGAAGGTGATCCACTGGTCCCCGCACGAGACGGTCAGCCTGGAGACGGCCTTCGACGCGGCCATGAAGCGGCACGAGGCAGCGGCCTGGCAGCACACGCGCAGCCGGCAGCCCTGGGCCCGCCCGAACTGGTTCGACTTCCTCGTGAAGGTGGTGCGGGAAGAGCCGGTGGTGGTGCGGAGCGCGCACGGGTTCGGGCTGAAGGCGGTCACGAACGCCATGCACGGCCTGGGGCTGGTCGAGTCGAAGTGGGACGACGGTCCCGCCGATGGCCTCGGGGCGATGGTGGGGGCGTGGTGGTGCGACCGCGAGGCGGCCCGCGCGGGCGGCAGCATGGGCGACCTCGCCGTGATGCAGGACATCGAGCGCTACAACGAGGTCGACTGCAAGGCGATGATGGAGCTGGTCCGCTACCTGCGCGCCCACCACTGAGGCGACCTCAAGTCGAAGCGCTGCTTTCAACTATCACCCACATCGCATGTAGCGGTCTCGATCCTCCGCGCCTGCCGCCCGCTTCCCGACCCTTCCCGAGCGCCCCTCCCGACGAATCTCCCCACCGGGGGGAACGATCCGGGGCTGTTGCGCGTATCGGTCTACAGGATGGTACTGGCACGGCTGGACGTGCTGCGTGAAGACGACGCCGGCGGGCCCGCGGAAAGAGACGCACACATGACCGACGACGAAGCCGTCCTGCTCTGCCAGAACGGCGACCGCGACGCCTTCCGCCACGTGGTCGAGCAGTACAAGAACCCGCTCTACGGGACCGCCTACCTGATGACGGGAAACGCGGCCATCGCCGAAGAGCACGTGCAGGAGGCGTTCCTGCGGGCCTGGCGCGGCATCCGCACCTTCCGCCGGGGGCGACCGCTGAAGCCCTGGCTGATGCGCATCCTCGTGAACACCGTGCTGGCCGAGCGGCGGCGGCGTTCGCTCGCGACGGCGCCGCTCGATGAGTCCGCGCCAATCGCGGCGCCCACGCGGTCGGCCGAGTCGATCGAGGCGAGCGAGGACCGGGAGGCGCTTCGGCAAGCGCTCGCCCGGCTCTCGCCGGAACACCGCCAGGTGGTGGTGCTGCGCTACTTCGCGGACCTGACGGTCCCGCAGGTGGCGCGCTCCGCCGGGGTACGGGAGGGAACAGTCAAGTCGCGGCTCCATCGGGCGCTACGCCAGATGCGGGAGCTGCTGGAGCAGTCGGGCGTGATGGAGGTGGCCGGCAATGGCGCGTAACGACGTACCGGATCGGGAGATGGAAGAACGCCTGCGCTCGCACTTCGCCGATGAG
>JAJDVR010000133.1 GCA_022826025.1 Gemmatimonadota bacterium
ACGGGGCGGCCGATCATGGTCTGCTCGGGGGCGTAGGGGAGGGAGGGGCCGCCGCCGGCGCCGAGCCCGAGGATGAAGCGGTTGCCGCTGACCTCCTGGAGGGTGGCGGCCATGTTGGCGAGGAGGCCGGGGTGGCGGTTGGCGACGTTGAGGACAAGGGTTCCAAGCATGACCCGCGAGGTGGCCTCGGCGATGCCGGTGAGGGTGACCAAGGCCTCGGGGACGCGGCCGCTGTTGTAGTCGGCGTCGCGGAGGTGGTCCCAGGTCCAGATGCCGTCGAAGCCGGCCTCTTCGGCGGTGACGGCGGCCTCGCGCATCTGGGCGTAGGTGGCGCCGAAGGGCATCAGGAGGAGGTCGGTGTGCACGGGGCGCAGGATAGCGGAGGCGAGCGCCCTGCGCGTTCGTAGAATGCGGACCGGAGGTTCCCAATGACCGAGGACACGCTGCTCGACGACGAACTGAACGTGATCCGCGAGCAATCCGCCCAGCGGATGCCGGCGGAGATCGTGGAGACGATGGAGAAGGCGATCGACGAGATCGAGGCGAAGACGATCGGGCGGGGACTCGACGTGGGGGCGCGGGCGCCGGACTTCGAGCTCCGCGACGTGACCCACGACCGCACCGTGAACCTGCAGGAGGCGCTGGCGGAGGGGCCGGTCGTGCTCTCCTTCTACCGGGGCGAGTGGTGACCGTACTGCAACATCGAGCTGCAGGGTCTGCAGCGACGCCATGCCGACCTGCGCGAACTGGGGGCGACCCTCTTCTTCATCGGGCCGGAGACGGAGGAGAACGCCGGCAAGCTCCTGGGGAAGAACGAGACGGACATCCCCGTGCTCTCCGACATTGACGGGGCGGCGATGGACGCCTACGGGATCAGCTTCGACCTGCCGGAATCGCTGCGCGGGATGTACTCGCGCCTGGGATTCCCCGACCGGAACCCGCAGACGGGGTGGAGGCTCCCTGTACCGGCCACGTTCGTGATCGACAGCGGGGGCGTAATCCGCTCGCGGCATTGCCTGGCGGACTACCGCTACCGCATGGAGCCGCGCGACATCGTGGCGGCGGTGAGAGAGGCACAAGGTGAGCATTAGAGGGCTTGGAATAGGACGGAGCGAGGAGCGCCTCAAGCGAATCGAGCGGGCGACTGAGTACCCGCTGCTGACACTGGCGCTCCTGATGGTGCCGCTGCTGGTCTTGCCACTGGCGACCGACCTGTCCGCACAGGCAGACCGCTGGTTCCTGATCGCCGACTACGTCATCTGGGCGGCCTTTGCGACCGTCTTCGGAGCCAAGCTGCTGGTGGCTCCGAACCGGTGGGGCTACGTGAAGACCCATCCCCTTGAGGCGGCGATGGTGGTGCTCCCGTTCCTGCGCCCCCTGCGACTCGTGCGTGTGCTGACACTCGTGCGGCTGGCCGTGGCGCTTGGGCTCAACACCCGCCTCATCCGCGCGTTCTTCCTGCGACGGGGCACGGGGTTCGTGGTTGCGGCCCTGTTGGTCGCCGTCGTCGGGGGCGGCACCATCGTATTCGCCGCCGAGCAGGACCACGCCGGCAGCCAGATCACGTCCTTCGGCGACGCTATCTGGTGGGCGGTGGTGACGCTCACGACCGTCGGGTACGGCGACTACGCGCCGGTCACGCCGCTGGGGCGGGGAGTCGCGAGCTTCCTGATGGTGTTCGGCATCGCGGCGCTTTCCATCACGACCGCCTCGATCGCCAGCCTGATGACCCGTCAACCGCAACAGCGGCCTCCACACGCGCCTTCCCTGCGAGAGCTGCGGACCAAGCAGCGCCGGCACCGCGCACGCCGGGTCGCCCTGTAGGGAAGGGCCGAGGGATGCGAGAGCTCGCCGGGCGCATCACGCGGTCCAACCGCTTCGAGTACTTCATCGTCGCGCTCATCGTCGGCAACGGCGTGCTCCTGGGGCTGGAGACGGTTCCCAGCATCAAGGAGGGCTACCGTGCCTGGATCAACGCCGGGCACACGGCCACGATCGTCATCTTCATCGTGGAGGCGGCGTTGAAGATGGTGGCGCTGCTGCCGCGGCCCCAGCGCTACTTCCGCGACAACTGGAACGTCTTCGACTTCACGATCATCGTGCTGTCGCTCATCCCCGCCGTGGGGACGTTCGCCATCATCGCGCGGATGGCGCGGCTGATGCGCCTGCTGCGGCTGGTCTCGGCGATCCCGGAGCTGCGGCTGATCGTGACGACGCTGGTGCGGTCCATCCCGGGGATGCTCCACATCGTGGTAGTCATGAGCATCCTCTCGTACATCTACGCGATCCTCGGCTACGAGTTCTTCCACGAGCACGACCCGGAGCACTGGGACAGCCTGGGGATATCGCTGCTGTCGCTCTTCCGGGTGGTCACGCTGGAGGACTGGACGGACATCATGTACGTGGCCATGGAGCTGAACTCCCTGGCCTGGATCTACTTCGTGAGCTACGTGGTGCTGGGCTCGTTCGTGACAATCAACCTGTTCATCGCGGTGGTTATCAACAACCTGGACGAGGCGAAGCAGGAGCGGTTGCGGCAGCTTGAGAGCGTGCCGACGCGGGACGAACTGATCGACGAGCTGCGGGCGGCGCGGGAGTCGCTGAGCCGGCTGGAGCGGCGGCTCTCGCAGGGGGAGGACGTCCCGGACCGCTGATGTGGCGCGGGAGTGCGGGCGCGGACGCGCGCGGGTATGCTCCCGCGGCTGGAGGGCGTATGCCGCAGGCACTCTCGCATCTGCGAATCTGCGACTTCACGGGACAGCTGGCGGGGGCGGGGGCGACCCGCTTCCTGGCTGCCTTCGGGGCGCAGGTCATCCGCATCGAGGACCCGGTCAACCAGGGGCGGTGGGACATCCTGCGGGGGATGCCGCCGTACGTGGACGAGCGGC
>JAJDVR010000206.1 GCA_022826025.1 Gemmatimonadota bacterium
GCGAGCCGCTCCAGCGCCTCGGCATCGCGGAGCAGCACCCCGGCCTGGGCGCCCCGCGCCGTGGCCACCATGATCGACACCGGCGTGGCGAGGCCGAGCGCGCAGGGACACGCGATGATCAGGACGCTGACGGCCGCCACGACCGCATGCCCGAGCGCGGGCTCGGGGCCGAGAATCAGCCACGCAACGACGGTGAGCACGGCGACCACGATCACGGCCGGCACGAAGTAGGAGGAGACCCGGTCGGCGAGCGCCTGGATCGGCGCCCGCGAGCGCTGCGCCGCGGCGACCATGGCAACGATTCGCGACAGGACGGTGTCGCCGCCCACGGCCTCCGCCTCCATCACGAACGAGCCGGTCCTGTTCAGCGTGCCGCCCGTGACGGCATCGCCCCCGACCTTCTCGACCGGAACGGGTTCGCCGGTGATCATGCTCTCGTCGACCGAGGAGCGACCTTCCACGACGGCGCCGTCGACCGGCACCGCCTCGCCGGGACGCACCCGCAGCCGATCCCCCACCCTCACGGCGCTGAGCGGGACATCCTCATCGCCCGCATCCGTCACCCGCCGCACCGTCTTCGGCGAGAGGTCGAGGAGCGCCCGGATCGCGTCGCCCGTCCGGTCGCGGGCGGTCAGTTCCAGCACCTGTCCGACGAGGACGAGGATCAGGATGACGGCTGCCGCCTCGAAATACAGCGGCGGATGGAGTCCCTCCGCCAGGCCCTCCGGAAAGATCCCGGGCGCAAGCAGCGAGACGACGCTGAACGCATAGGCGGCACCGGTCCCGATCGCGATGAGCGTCCACATGTTGAGCTGGCGGGTGACGATGGATTGCCAGCCCAGTCTGAAGAAGGGCTGCGCGACCCATGCGACGACCGGCGTGGCCAGCGCGAACTGGAGCCACCGGACCGCTCCCGCCCCGAGCCAGGCATCCCACGGGAGACCCAGCACCCCGCCCATCTCGAGCAGGAGGACCGCCAGCGCCAGCGGTGCGCCGATCGAGAGCCTGCGCCGGAAATCGACGAGTTCCGGGTTCGGCCCGGTGGCCGCCGTGGGCATCGCCGGTTCGAGCGCCATGCCGCAGATCGGGCATGCGCCCGGCCCGGCCTGTGTGATTTCGGGGTGCATCGGGCAGGTGTAGACTGTGCCCTCCGGCTGGGATTCCGACATTCGCCAATCCTCCTGGGCGTGGCCCCGACCCGTGCGTCCTCCACGCGAGCGACGGTCGCACTCGTCGGCGCCGGTTGACTGTTGTTTGCCTTGCATCCTAATCTCTCCAGTAACTGGAGAGTCAAGGGGGGCTGCGTGATGAAGATTTCCGCCGCAGCGAACGCTGCGGGACTGCCTGTGAAGACAGTTCGGTACTACGCGGACATCGGGCTGGTATCGGCACCGCGGCGGACGGGGGCGGGATACAGGACCTACGACGACCGCTCGGTGCTGAAACTCGTGTTCGTCCGCCGGGCCAGGGAGCTCGGATTCTCCATCGACGAGTGCAGGGAGCTGCTCGGCCTCTACGAGGATCGCCATCGCTCGAGCGCGGACGTCAAGCGTATCGCGGCAGCGCGGCTCGAGGAGATCGCGCAAAAACGGCGGGAACTGGAGTCTCTGCACGACGAGCTCACTCACCTCGTCGGCGCCTGCAAGGGCGATCACCGGCCGGATTGTCCGATTATAGACAGCCTGGGCAACCGACACCCGGGTCTGTGATGCCCGGTAGACCGCCAGTATTCGCGGGGGTCGTTCTCTCCGTGACCCTCATGGCCGCTGGATGCACCCGGGACCAGCCGCAGACCATCACCGTCGTGTCATGGGGTGGTTCCTATGGCCGCGCCGTCGACGAGGGCGCCATTCTCCCCTTCACCGAGGCGACCGGCATCCCGGTCAACGTCGAGGACTACAACGGGGGCCTCGCCGAAATCCGGGCCCAGGTGGACATCGGCAACATCCACTGGGACGTGGTCAGCCTGGAGATCTCCGACGCGGTGCGGGCCTGTGACGAAGGGCTGCTCGAGCCGATCGACATCGACGCTCTGCCCCCCGGTCACGACGGCACGCCCGCGGCCGAGGATTTCGTCCCCGAAGCCCGAACCACCTGCGGCGCCGGCTTCCTGTACGCGTCCACCGTTTACGCCTACAACGAGGACTACATTCCCGCGGAAACGCCCGCCACGATGGCCGACTTCTTCGACCTGGAGAAGTTCCCCGGCCGGCGCGGGATGCGCCGCGTTCCACAGGGGAATCTGGAGTTCGCGCTGATGGCCGACGGAGTGCCGCGGGACCAGGTCTACCCTGCCCTGACCACGCCCGAAGGGCTTGAACGCGCCTTTCGCAAGCTCGACACGATCAAGGACGAGGTGATCTGGTGGGAGGCCGGCGCCCAGCCACAGCAGATGCTGGCCGACGGCGAAGTCGTGATGAGCACCGCGTACAACGGGCGCGTCTTCAACGCACGGGTACTGGAGGACCAGCCGTTCGTGATCGTCTGGGATGGCCAACTGCTCGCCGTCGGCCAGCTCGGGATCCTCCGGGGCACGCCGAGACTCGAAGAGGCGCTCAGCTACCTGGGCTTCGCCACCAGCGCCGAGTCGCTGGCGCGGATCGCCAGCCGCATCTCCTACTCCCCGACGCGCAGGTCCGGCATGCCACTGGTGACGACCCACATACCGAGCGGCGTCGAGATCGGCCCGCACATGCCGGCGACCCCCGCCAACGCCGCGCGCGCCCTGCTCTACGACTGGTCGTTCTGGGTCGACCACCAGGACGAGCTGAACGAACGCTTCAGCACCTGGCTGGCGCGTTAGGAGGCGGGATCTCCCAGGACTCCCACGGGTCAGCGTTCCATGGACGCCTCCACGGCTTCCCGGGCAGCGGCCTCGATCGCCCAGGGGATGGCGGCATCGCGATAGAGCGCGGCCCCGTTGGACAGGGTGGCGCGTTCGCCCCGTGACGGACCGCGGGAGTCAGCCGATGGGATCGGCGGCAGGCCTGTGGGCACGGACTTCGGGCTCATCCGCGCATCCGCCTCCACCCCTGGCCTCGACGCGTCCGCTCGCGCTCGCTCCTGCAGCGCATCGGCCCCCGCCCGCCCCACCGGCGGCGCATCGGCCAGTACGCGCCCGCCACGCGTGAAGAACAGCACCGTCCCGTCCGGGCTCATCCCCACCTTGACTCGCCCCTCGTGAACCGTGCGGTGGTGCCGGCGGCAGAGGAGAACCGTGTTCCTCAGGCTCGTCTCGCCCCCGTCCGCCCAGTGCTTCACATGGTGCGCCTCCGTGAAACGGCTCGCGCATCCCGGAAAGCGGCATCCCCGGTCCCGCTCCTCCAACGCCCGCCGGATGTGCGGCGGGATCGTCCGGCAGTGCGATCTATGTAAGTCACGTGACCACAACAGGATGTGCCGATTTTACATTAGTTGTTATCACTATTGATATGCCTCTTTCTGAACGACTTCCTTGGATCTCAAGAGAGGTCTGCGGACGAGTGCGAGGCCGACTTGAAGCGTTCCCTTGGCCTTGGGGAGGCGGACAGGGGCAGCGTCGGAGTCGGCTTGCTCGGGTGATGGGTCTTCCAGTAAGATCCTCCCCGCCATGGGACAGAACAAGCTGAAGGACAAAGAGCGGGGACCGTCGTGGAGGCGTTCGTTCCTCAGGAGCGCGTGCCTTGTTTTCAGTCTCTTGACGGTCCGCGTCGTGGCGCTACAGGCCTTTACCATAACGTCCGGCTCCATGGAGCCCACGTTGATGGCGGGGGACTTCCTGCTCGTCAATAAGGCCGCGCTGGGCTCGCGAATCCCGTTCACCGATGTCCGCGTCCCCGGCTACTCGGAGCCGAGGAGGGGGGAGATCCTAGTCTTCGATCCTCCGCACGAGGACACGCTCATCGTCGTCAAGCGGCTCATCGGCATGCCCGGCGACACGCTGGAGATGCGGGACAAGACCTTGTATCTGAACGGGCAGGCGCAGGACGAACCATACGTGCGGCACACGGATGGCGAGCCCAATTTCGCCGTAGCCGCGATGCTGTGGCAACAAGAGATCCTCGTTGGCGGTCCGAGGGGGGATTACCTGCCGACCCGCGACACATGGGGTCCACTCGCGATTCCCGACGGTCGGTACTTCATGCTCGGCGACCATCGCGACGAGAGTCTGGATTCACGCACTTGGGGACTTCTGGAGCGCTGGCGCTTCGAGGGGCGGATCATCGTCCGATACTTCTCCTACAACCGGGATTCCTACCGGCCATTCCCCTTCATCCGCGAGATACGCTGGAGCCGGATCGGAACCCGACCTAGGTAGGCACGAGAGAAATAGCTACCGTCAGTAGGGGTCGAAGACTTCGCTCGCGAGCCGTGATGGGAAGGAGAACGGAAGTTCGCGGAGGACCCGTTGGTGGCGGCGGTAACCTCCGAGGGCTCCAGCGAGCGGGAGACGTTGGAACTACAACGTTGTGCCGCAGGTCTGTTGGCGGGGACGCAGGTACCAGCACCCCAGCGCAAGCGGCCCTGAACCTTCCGGATCCGTTTCGCGGTCTATTGCTGACACGCGACCGCATGATCGCGCAGGAGACGAATGTTGCAAAGGACTAGTGACCCAGTCGCGGGACGGGTAAGGCCTACGATCTGTCTCTGTCTCTTGATCCCCCTGGGTGGTTGCAATACCGAGAACTCGGCACCCTCGATGGCTGCTTTGCCCCAGATTGACCTGCCTCCCGGCGTTGTTGTACGGGAGCTTCAGGTTCGCCGCGCACGCACGATCGAGCTAGGCGAGGACAGCGTCGGATTCGTCAATTCGATCACGGAAATCGCGCGATCGGACTCCCTGCTGTTCGTGCTCGATGGAATGGCGCAGACCATCAAGGTCTACCAGGAGTCAGACGGAGCGTTCGTGCGCAGTTTCGGGGGACGGGGTCGCGGACCGGGGGAGTTCGGCGATCCGATGGCTCTGGCTGTCTTCGATGATACTGTCTACGTACTGGATCCGACGCTTGGCCCAACAGTTTCGGTTTTCAGGCACGACGGGACGTTCATCGAGCTTCGGGGCCTGGAGGTGTCGGGCAACCCGACGGACATCATCGCGGATGCGGCGGGGCTTGTGGTCCTCACGCCTTTCCTGCCGGAGCGGGAGTCCGGCGAGTGGAATATCGCTCATCGGCTTACCCACGAAGGTGAGTGGCTTTCAAGTTCCTGCTCGCGCGACCGCCGCTTTGCGATCAGCGAAGCGGAGGGTGGCATGCTCGCCCTGATCCAGTACTCCGCTCTGACGGCAACGACGGACGCCATCAGCTGCACCCAGCCGATCTCACCGACCATTCAGGTGATTGAGGGTGAGGTACCTGGCCCGAGCTACGCACCGCCGTTCTACCAGGCGCCCGAGGATCGGCCGCTCGCGGGTGCGGCGCAGTCTGATGTGCTCGCCTTTTTATCGACCTGGACGAGTCACGGCGAGGCATATGTATGGCACGACCGCTTCCTGTCGGTCTACACAAGCCACGACGAGGAGTCGGCCACCGTCTTCAATCACTTCTTCACGTGCGTCCTGGACCGTGGTCGTGTGCAGGAGTGCGGAATGGTAGAAGGACTTGGCAGGATCGTGGATGTACCGCACCGCGATACAATCCATGTTGAGGAGATATCTGACGCGGCTGCTCCGACAGCTATCGCGGTGCTCTCGATCGAATGGTAGTTCTTGGTCCCTTGCCGGTGTTTGGGACCACAACCGGTCGAGGATGACCAAGCCGACCTCGAAGAGCGGGCCGCCGATGCGATCCGACGAAGAGTCACCAAGAGGGATTGCGGGCTGGTCGTCGACGCCTTCCTCGACGCCGTCGAGCTATAGAGGGTCCGGGCCACCGTCGAGACGGCGCTGGCTCGAAGCACCGCTTAGGTGCTCAAGCAAGCAAGCAAGCAAGCAAGCAAGCCAGCCGACTCCGTGTTCAACACGGCGGACTGGCAAGGGGACGCTCGGCTCCCCTTAGACCCCTGGTGTTTCCGCGTCGGTGTCGGCGCGGCGGCTCGACGCCGGCTGGAGGGACGGGGGATCCGTCCCGGAGGCCGGGGGGACCGGCGCCGAAGCGGTGGGGAACGCCGACCACGCCGCCGCCGGTCACGGCGCAGGCGCACGACGCGAAAACCGACGGCCTCGACCGGCGGTGATCGGTGGTCGGCGGGAGAATATCCGGCGCCCGGCCGCCGGGAATGTTCGGCCAGGCGGAAGCCCGGGCGGACTCCCTAACCGCGAACGCTGCCGGAGCGGAGGTTTTTTCCGGGGGGATCGAAGGGGGGCGGAGCACCCTTCGCCAGAGCGCGAATGTTTTACATCGCGTGTGCTGGCTTAGCCACAGTAAGAGTGGCTCAAGTCAGCGCGGCGGAGCCGCCGAAACGGCCTCTCGGGGCACGGTCCGGAACAGCGTCCACCGAACCGTCGCGGGCAAGCTCCTCGGCCTCGTGGCCGCCAGCCTTACGGACGGCGCGGGCGACGGATGCCCCTTCGCTCCTTCGGTGACGGCGGCGCTTCCTACTGCACACCGGTTTTCGCCACGCCTCCGAAACGGTCAAGCTCACACCAACACTCCTCGATCGCCCCACCGGTCCACGAACTCGCGAAGTCGCCGCCGCATTCCGTTGTCCGGGTTGATGATGAAGAACGTCCGGTTGCGCCAGCGACGCCACCAGTAGGCCATTGTACCGCGAGGGAGGTGGTGTTTCCAACACAGAATCTCGTTGCGGTGGCCACCCTTGAATCTCGTGTTGTGGTGGTAGATCACGGCGGCTCGGCCTTCCGCCAGCCCCATTGCCTCACGGAGTGGGATCCGCTTGGCACTCTTCCTTCGCCTAGGGTTGAAACGGGCGTCCGGAAAGAGTCCGTTGTCAGGATCGGCAAACACGAGATCGCACTCGGTGAGTTGACTTCTCGTTCGGTCGAACCACTGCTGCCGCCAGCGCTCGTGGTTGCGGTGCTCGATGTCGTCGACCGCGAGGCGGTCGGCGGCAAAAACAGCATCGCCGAGAATGCCCGACTCCTGGATGTTCGCGACGGACCGCCGGTCGGGGATCAGCTCCCCCAGCGCATCAAACAGCTCAGGGTCAAGGTGTCGCCACTCGTCCGGATCACGAAGATAGGCAGTGTGTCCCCCATCACCGACCGGTCCAGCGTTGGGATGCAGATACCAAGCGACGCCGAGACTTTTTTCTCCGCGGATGGCCCTCAGAAGTCCATACTTGACGAAGTCCCCGATATCCCCGACGTAGCGGTCTTGCATACGGTCGCTCTCCTGTCCGATTGGCCCAGCGGCTGGGAATCACCGAATCCGAGCGGAAGCGATTCTGAGCGAACTCACGCGGTGGCTCATCTGCGGCACGCTCGTCTCGGCGGCTGGCTCTGCCCCGCAATATAGCGCCCGTCACTGGCCGTCGGATTCGGGGCAACGGTTCGGAACAGAGCCGACCCGGCCGTCGCGGGCAAGCTCCTCGCCCTCTCGGTCGTCAGCCTCAACGGACGGCCAGGGCGAACAGGCCGACCCGTTACTCCTCGGCGACGGCGGCACCTTCTGCCGCACGGCCCGTTTCCGGCCTGCCCGTACCCCTCGGAGACCGGAGATTCGTCCATCCTGGGCGCTCTCGGAGCCCGTAGACATCCCGAAACCCCTCCAGACCGTCCGTTCCTCGACACCCGTGAGACGTCCTGGGACGTAAATTAGGAAATCTCCTAGGTCGCCGGACCGCTCCTGCGGCCTCTCTCGCCGCCCGTGGAGGCCGGAACGCCCGGAAACGGTCTCCCGGCCCGGTCGCGGGTCCCGATCAGGGCTCGGTGCTTGCCCTCCGGCCCGCGAGATACGCCGCCCAGTCCTCCATGACTCGGCGCCTGCGCTCGAACAGGTCGCTCCTGAAGTACGCTCCCTCGACCCCGCCGACCTTGTGCGCCAGCGCCGCCTCGGCGACCGTGCGGTCCACGCCTGTCTCCGCGGCCCAGTCGCGGAACGAACTCCGCAGCCCGTGCACCGTGCTCGGGATGCCGAGGTCCCGAAACGCCCCCGCCACCTGCGGGCTCCGCAGCTCCAGCCCCTTGAAGCTGGGGAAGATCAGTCCCGATCCGTTCTCAAGCTCCCGCGCCCGCTCCAGCACCGCCAGCGCGCCCGACGACAGAGGCACCCGGTGCTCGCGTCCACCCTTCATGCGCTCCGCCGGCACCGTCCACGTCGCGCCGTCCCGGTCGATCTCCGGCCAGCGCGCCCGGCGCGCCTCGCTGCTCCTCGTCGTCGTCAGGGCCACGAACTCCAGACATAGCCGGATGCCCAGCCACGCTTCCGATGCCCGCACCGCCTCAAGCGCCGCCCCGACCTCGCCGTGGGGAAGGGCGCGGAAGTGCGTCCGGTGCCGCCCGCCCCGCGGCAGAGCCGCCGCGATGGCGTCGCCGGCCGGGTTGTCCTCCCGGTAACCCCTGGCCACCGCCCACTTCATCACCGCGCCGATGCGCCTCCGCACCCGCGCCGCCGTGGGGCGCTTCTCGTTCCAGATCGGCACCAGACAGGCCAGCACGTCGGCGGTCGTGATCTCGCCGACCCGCTTGTGTCCCAGCTTCGGGAACACGTAGTCCCGAAGACACTGCCGCCACTGCTTCTCGCTGGCGTTTCCCTTCCAGTTCTTGGCGTGGAGCGCGATTACCTTCTCGGCGGCCCGCTCGAACGTCGGCATGCCGCCGCTCCGGGGATCCATGCCCTTCTCGATGGCGCGCCGGTTCTCGAGCGCCTTCGCCCGCGCCTCGGCCAGCGTCACGACCGGATACGGACCCAAGCCGACGTTGAAGGGCCTGCCGCCGATCCGCATCCGCTGCGCCCACGTCTTCGACAGCCGTCCCGAGGCCGTAGGCTTGACCAACAGAGAGAGTCCGTATCCGCCGCGACCGTCCCCGTACCGCCCCGGCCGCTTGACGGTCCGAACGAACGCGGCGCTCAGGCGTTTGGGTCGTGTCATGCGGTGCTCCCGGCGGATTTTGGTTATCACCATAGGTTATCACTACATGACCAAGACTACACGAAACCGCCTGAGAGGTCAACGGACAGACAATACAAGTGATGGCAATGTGTTAGGCAGCATTACGATACGTTATGGGACCTTGCTGAACGCCTATAGTGCGGAGGGATCGTGCGCGTCTTGCGCCCCACGCTCAGCACCGATCCGTCCTTCGCATGCACCATCGCCACGACCGCGGCGTCGCACGCCATCCGCCGCGACGTTTCCGCGGAAACGCGGACCCCGTCCAGATCCGAGCGCCCGGGCTCGCCTTCCGCCGCCAGAGTCGCGGCGTCGCAGTGGACCATGACCTGGTAGCGCTCCGCGCGGGTACCGGATTCGACGCGTGGTTCGCCGAGGTCACCGCCGTCCGAGTCATGAGAGCCGTCGCATTCGCGCCTTCCGAAGCCCGCCGACAGCGCCCGCTCCGCCAGCAGCCCGACCGCGTCCGCACGGCGCTGCCTGGGCTTCGGTTCGGCATCGCCGGCAGCGCGCGAATCGTCGGCAGCATGCTCATCGCCGCTAGCGCGGGCAACGCTGGAGCCGCGCGAATCGCCGGCGCCCTCTTCGCGCCGGAACAGCGCATCGGATGCCGCTTCCACGGCCCGCATCAGCACCGCCCCGACCTCCGGTTCAAGCCGCCCCTTCACCACGTACATCCCGTCGCCGTCCACGAAGACCGAGAAGGTTCGGCTGCGGTGCCGGGCCTCCTCGGCCGTCAGCTCGCCCTCGCGCGACAGCTTCTTCCACATGCGCACCATCCCCTCCAGTCTTGCCGCCGAACCGGCCTGCGCGAACTCGAGCAGCTCGGCTTCGCTTGCGGGCGTCGCCACGCGGGTGAGCGCCCGCACCTTCGTGTAAGAGATCCGGCCTTCCCGAAGAGCCTCGGCGGTCTGCGGCAGGCCCGCGAGTGCACGGGCCGTCCGGACCCGTTCGCGCGCCGGGCCGATCTTGATGCCGATTCTCCAGGCCAGCCACTCGGCGCAGGAGGAGTACTCGCCCTTCCAGCCGCCCCGGCGATCGAACTCGGCGATCAGGGCCATCATCCGCGCCTCGGCGGAGTTGATGCCCGCCGCCAGCTCCGCGATGCGTTCGCCGAGGCGGTAGAGTTCGTCGTCGCAATCATCAGCAACGCCGGCATCGGAGGGACCGGGGAGGAGGTCCGGAGATGCGATCATTGTTTCTCCTAACATGAGATGGTGCAATGATTTATGTACCAATATAACACCGCCCGAATCGGCCTCTCAGGATGGCCTGTACTGGCCTAAATCGGGTTGGGAGACCTCCGAAGGAAGAAGGGGCCCAGTTCGCCGTCAGAGGGCCCGTGAGCCCCTCGAAGGGGGAACCGGCTCTGGATCCCGGACATCCTCGAACCGTGAGACTCAGACTCCGTCAATGGCAGAACGGGACTACCGGATGTGAATTCGGCCGCACCGGCCGCTGGGTCAGTGCGACCCCAGGATCCTCGGACTCCGTCAATGGCAGAATGGGACTACCAGATGTGAATTCGGGCCGGACCGGCTGCTGGCGACGCGATGCTGGCGGCGCCGTTCAGCAACCCCGGGACGCGCCGGTTGGAGACAGTCGCGATCCGCGAAGCCGGCTCACGCGCCCGGGATCACCCGGATGTCGGGACACTGCAGGAGTGACTCGTCCGCCGTGACCAGGATGAGTTCGTGCACCACGGCGGTGGCCGCGATGAAGCGGTCGGCCGGATCGTCATGACCGAGGCGGATGCTCCGGCTGCCGAGCGCGATGTCGAACGTCAAGGGGACCTCACGCATGGGCCGGACGGTCAGGGCGGTGCGGATCCAGCTCCAGGGATCGGGGCGGAGGAGCACGCGTCCCTTTTCGGCCAGCACCAGCGCCTCCCAGACGCTGACGGCCGAAAGCGCCAGGGTGTTCGCCGGATCGATCAGTTCGCTGCACGCCCGGTCGGAAAGCCGATCGGGATCCAGCAGGCTCCAGAGCCAGATGTGGGTGTCGAGGAGGAGATTCACGGCTTCCGGACATCGTTGGGCTCGCCGATGTGCGAGCGCAGTACGGCCCACTCGGAGGGTTCGGTCGCCGGGGACACGATGTCGCCGACGATCTCACCGACATCGCTCATGGCGCCCATCCATTCTCCGCTGCCGGACTGGATACCAGCGCCCGTGTCAGGGGCTGGCCCGGCCGCCTCGGCCACAGTCTCCCGGACGCCCGGATTCGCCCGGTATCTGGCAGCCATCCGGGCTCGCTCGCGCACGATGCCGAGCGTGGATCTCGGGGCCGCGGAGCGGGCAAGCAGGTAGCGCAGTTCTCCCTCGAGCGAGCGATGGTTCGCCCTGGCTCGCGCCTTGAGGGCGGCGATGACGTCGTCGTCGACGTTGCGAATTGTGAGTACGCCCATGCGTCCTCCGTGCGCGTGAGGATGGCGGTGACGGTGTCTTCAGCGGTGGTGTGACGGCGTCGTCAGCGATGATGACAGCGTAACATATGCGAAACGCCTTCATTATGCCATCATCAAACCGAGCGCCCTGCCGATCGGCGGGTTTGACTTCTGGGGACGGCAAGAACTCCCCCCCCTACAGCACCTCCCACTCCACGCCGTCGAACTGGCGAACGAAATCGGCGCCGTACGCCGATGACGGCGTCTGATATCCGGGCTTGAAGTCGCCCCTCAGCGCTCGCACTCCGATCGCCACCAGGGCCTTTGCGGTGAATCCGTAGGGATCGGGAACGCGCATGCGGGCGGCGGCGCGCCGGCCCCGGGCATCCTCGATTTCCGCGACCATGATCCCCTCGCTCGTCCCGCGCTCGGCGTCGCTCGGTCCCGGAGGTCCGCGGTCAACCATTCCGCGCAGCAGCGCCTGGGCCGCCCGTCCGGCCAGCAGCCAGCCGAGCCACCGGCTCAGCCTCATCAGCCGCGGGAGTCTTCTTCCCGCGCGATTGTAGGTCTCGATGTTCTCGATTCCCGTCGACCACCAGGCCGTCGACACGTCCGTGAGAGGGGTCACGAGAGCTTCGGTCGGCCCTCGCCCGAAGTCGAAGTCGTGCCGCAGGCTGCCCGCGGTGACCCGCCTGATCTCGCCGTCGCGCCGGATGCGCATCGCGTTTACGCTCTCGAGGGCGGTCTTGATCGTGCCGCGCGAGGCTCCGGAGCGCACCCACAGACCCAGCCGCAGAATGCGTCCCCCGGGATGCCGCGCGGCGAGATCGGCGATCAGGCAATCGCTCGGCACGACATCGAAGCCGGCGGCGGGCAGCACCATGATCCCCGCCGCGCTCGCCTCCGCGTCCCGGGCCGCGAGCGCTTCGCACACGGCGATCTCGCCGGTGATGTCCACATAGTGGGTGCGGGCCTCGAGACACGCCTCGAACATCGGCAGCGCCGTCCGCGAGAAGGGCCCGGCGCAGTGGAGCACCACATCGATGTCCTCCAGGGCCGCCGCGATCCCGGCCGCGTCGTCCAGGTCGAACGCGCGCGTCTCAGGCGGCCCGCGCCGGGATCCCCCGCCCGCAGTCACGGAATCGCCCATCGCCCCGAGCTTCCCCGCATCGCGGCCGGCGAGCACGGGCCACACGCCGGCCTCGACCGCCTCGGACGCGACCAGCCGGCCGGTGTAGCCGGTCGCGCCGTAGATCATCAGCTTTCGTTCGCGCATGAACCACAGGAGACGTCCCCTCCCGCCCCGCGGCAAGTGGCCACGGGCGCGGCTGGTCCGCTGCTCCGGTCCGACGTCCGTGCTCGTGGCTGCTCACGCCGAGGCCTGCGCGATGGGCGATGGCCTCGCGGCGCCGCACGCCAAGTGATATTATTTTGATATCGTTTTGATACCCATGAGGCTTGAAGAGGTGAGAGCATGCCCGACGTGGCGCTCCGGGGGATTCCGGAAGAGTTGCATCGAGAACTGAAGGCGGCGGCCAGGAGAGGGCACCGCAGCCTGAACGGAGAGATCCTCGCGAGGCTGGCGGCTTCGGTTCGTCCGCAGCCGGTCGACGCGGCCGCTCTCCTGGAGCGAATCCGGCGTCGACACGAGGCCCTGGGGCCCATCGATTTGAAGGAGAGGACACTGCGCCGACTTCGAAATGAAGGACGGAGGCGCTGGAGGAGAGGCGAGTAGGTCCGGAGTTGGCGACTGTGGCGGCGGGCGGATGAACCGGAGGCAGATGAACCTGAGGCGGTCATGATCGTCGTCGACACCAACGTGATGGTGCGCTTCGTCGTCGGCGGCCGTCAGGGAGCGGATGCCGCGCGGCTCTTTCTGAAGGACCCGGAGTGGGCCGCGCCCGCGATCCTCATGAGCGAGCTGACGAACGTGCTGCTGGGCTTCGTGCGCCGAGGTTCGATGACCCCGGACCAGGCCAAGGCCATGTGCGACGACGCGGCCACCGTGCTGGGCCCCCGCGTGATCAGCGTCCCGCCCGACCGCGTCATGGATGTCGCTCTGGAGTGCGGACTCACCGCGTACGACGCCGAGTTCGTGGTGGTTGCGCGGCAACTGGGGGTCCGGCTGGCCACTGGCGACAAGGCAACTCTGTCAGGCGCCGGCGATGTGGCCGTGGGCCGCCGAGTGTGGTGAATTCGACGGCCCGGCCACCGCCGACTATCCGCCGTCCTCCTGTGTCACCGTCCCCGTCCGGTACTTGTCGAACCACGCCTTGATGTAGAGCTGCGTCATGATCCGGTGCGAAACGGAGCGCGAGCCGTGGTATTCGTCCGGAATCTTGACGTGCATCGTCTCCTGGCCCAGCACCTTGAGCGCGCGGTAGAACTCCTCCGCCTGCGGCATCGGCGTGCGCAGGTCCTCGACGCCGGAGAGGAGCATCGTCGGCGTGGTGACGTTGCCGACGTAGTGCAGCGGCGAACGCTCGGCGTACTCCACCGGATCCTCCCAGGGATAGGAGCGGAAGCGCCGGTACCAGCCCGACCCGTCCGTCGTCCCCACGAAGGAGTGCCAGTTGATGACCGGTCGCTGCGACACCGCCGCGCGGAAGCGGTCGGTGTGTCCCACGACCCAGGCGGTAAGGACGCCGCCGCCGCTGCTTCCGGTGACGAACATGTTGTCCTCGTCGATGAAGCCGCGCTCGATGGCCGCGTCGACGCCGGCCATGAGGTCGTGGAAGTCGTTGCCCGGATAGAAGTAGTTGATGCCGTTCACGAAGTCCTGGCCGTATCCGGTGCTGCCGCGCGGGTTCGTCCAGAGGACCGCGTAGCCGTCCGCCGCGAAGTTCTGCCAGTTCCAGTTCCAGCGCACGGTGTACATCGAGACCGGCCCGCCGTGGATCCACAGCAGCAGCGGGTACTCCCGGCCGGGCTCGAAGTCGGCGGGTTTCATGAGCCAGCCCTGCACCGGCCAGCCGTCGACGGACTCGGTCCAGATCTCCTCGACCTCGCCCAGCCTGATGTCGGCCAGGACGTCCTCGTTGTAGTCGACCAGCGTCTCGAGCTCGCCCGGATTGTCCAGGTCGAAGGTGATGAGGTAGTTCGGGCGGTAGAAGGTCGAGTTGGTGGCGGCCACCCGGCCGTTCTTCGCGATGGAGACGCCGGTGATGTAATGGACGCCGTCCGTGACCTTGCGGATGTCACCGCTTGTGGACACGAAGTGGAGGTTCGACGAGCCCTCTTCGCCGAGCGTGAAGTAGAGACCGGAGCCGTCGGGCGCCCAGGTGACGCCTCCGGGCGAGTTCTTGAGATTGCCGGCGAGCATCCGGCCGCCCGAGCCGTCCGCGTCCATCAGGTACAGGTTCGACAGGTTGCTGTAGTTCTCGTTCTGGTCGTAGCCGGTGTAGGCGATCATGCTGCCGTCCGGCGACACGACGGGGCCGTTGTCGGGCCCGAGGCGGTCGGTGAGCGTGGTGATCTCCAGCGTCGCGAGGTCGATGGCGTGGACCTCGGAGTTGCCGCGCTCGTAGCCCTCCTCGGGGATGAGGTCACCGCTGAAATAGAGCTTCGTGCCGTCCGGCGCCCAGCGCGGATTGCCGTGCGAGGTGTCGCCGAAGGTGATCTGGCGCGGGGTGCCGCCGAGGTCCGCATCGACGATGAAGATCTGGGTGTTGCCCCTGCGCGTGTACCCGGTCCCGTCGCGCTGCCACGCGATCCGGTCCTCCACCACGGCCGGCTTGGCCAGGTTCGCGCCCGGCGGGAAGGCGGGCATCGTTATCGGCAGCGGAGACCCGGTATCCGGGATGAAGGTCGTAAACGAGATCTGCGCCCCGTCGGGCGACCAGCGGATGCCGCCGGGGGCCCGGTCGAGGTTGGTGAGCTGCTTGGTCTCGCGGGTGTCAAGCCACATCACGTGGATCTGGCTGGTCCCGCTCTTGTCGGACAGGAAAGCGATCCTGCTGCCGTCCGGCGACCAGATCGGCGACGACACCTCGAAGCTGCCGGTCTCGAGCTCGCTGATCCGCCGCGTCGACAGATCCATGATCATCAGCTCGCTCTTGTTGCGGTCGTTCATCTTGTCCACGCTCCCGCGCGTGAAGAGGATGTAGCCGCCGTCCGGCGAGATCCTGGGGCTCCCGACCGACTCCATCTCCATGTAGGTGTCCATGTCGAGGAGTCCGCCGGGCTGCTGCGCGGCGGACGGGGCGGGCGGGGCAAGGGCGATCGCGAGGGCGAGGAAGCCGGGGGCGGTTCGGAGGTGGCGGCGGGCGGTCATGCGGGTCTCCTTGGAATTGCGAGTCGCGCGAGGCTTTCGGCCTGCGTGGCGTCGGGCGATTGGGGGCAATCTCGGGGTCCGCGTGCACGAAATCAAACGCTGAACCCCTCGGTCCCGTACATCACCTTGCACCCCGCGCCGAAGGGGTAGTAGGGTTCGCCATGCCAGGAAGCAGAGGGAGACCCCGACAAGCATGAGGGAGACCCGCCCGGAATGAGGAAAACGCCAGTTCGCACCGCCGCGATCGCCCTTGCGGGATCGCTGTTGTTCGTCGCGCCGCTCGTGGCCCAGCACAGGAGCGTCCCGCCTCCCGCAGCCTACGCCATCGAGGGCGTGACGGTCGTCGGACCCGGCCTTCAGGAAGAGGCGGGCGTCACGGTCATCGTTCGAGGAGGACTCATCGAGGCGATGGGCGCCGGAGTCGCGATTCCCGCGGACGCGGAGCGGCTGGAAGGGGACTCCCTCTTTCTCTACCCGGGTCTCGTCGACGGCGACGGGGTGGGCGAGTTCGAGTTCCCCGAAGCCCCCGAGGATGGTCCGCCGTCCTGGGCGCCCACCCGCATCGCCCAGCGCGTCACCCCGCACCGGCGCGTCGCCGACTACGTGACGGCGACCGGAGGCGCGCAAACCGAGCAGCGAAGACGCGGGATCGTCGCCGCAGCGGTGCATGCCGGCGACGGAATCGCACCGGGCCGGAGCGCGGTCCTGCTGAACAGGGTCGACGCGGAGACCTCCCGCGAGCTGATCGCCCGCCCCGACGCCGGGCTCTCCATGAGCTTCCAGACGGCGCAGGGCGTGTATCCATCGACGCTCCTCGGCGTGATGGCCACCATCCGCCAGGCGTTCCTGGACGCCGAACGCCAGGCCACCCTCGAGAGCGCCTTCGCGAACGGCCGCGCCGGAATGACGATGCCCGACTGGGATCCGGACTACGAGGTGCTCCGCGATGTTGCTGCCGGCGAGATGCCCGTGTTTTTCCGGGCCGTGGACTCGGAGGATATCCGCCGGGTGCTCGGGCTCGCGGACGAGATCGGCCTCCGCCCGGTCATCGTGGGCGGTGACGAGGCGTGGCAGGTCGCGGAGCAACTCGCCGACCGGGGCGTTCCCGTCCTCATCGACACGGACTTTCCCGAACCCGACGAATGGGACCCGGAGAGCGAGGAGGAACTCGAACCCGCGGCCTTCCGCGAGAAGCGCGACCTCGAGGCGGTGTACGCCAACGCCGCCGCGCTCGAGGCCGCCGGCGTACAGTTCGCGCTGACGAGCGGAGAGGGCGACGCGGATCCGATCGAGGGAGCCCGCAAGGCCGTCGAGTACGGGCTGTCCCGGAACGCGGCGGTCGCGGCGCTGACCACTGCGCCCGCCGAGATCCTGGGCGTGCCGTCCCTCGTCCAGGTCGACGAGGGGCGGCCGGCGACCTTCATCCTCGCGACCGGCCCGCTGCTCGAGGAGGGGAGCGAGATCGCCTACACCTTCGTCGAGGGCAGGTACGAGGTCGGGCCCGGATCCGGCGCCGGGGGCGGCGAGGCTCCCACGGTCAACGTGTCGGGCTCCTGGGAAGTGGAGGTGACCGCGCAGGGGATGACCGTCCCGATCGAGATGGAGCTCGAGCAGGAAGGAAGCGAGTTCTCGGGCACAGCGGCCGCCGACATGTTCGGTGACGCGCAAGTGCGCGGCGGACGGATTTCGGGCAGCGAGATCTCGTTCCGCCTGGTCGTCGCGGCCGGCGGCCAGTCGATGGAGCTGTCGTTCGAGGCCGACGTCGAGGGCGATCGCATGAACGGTTCGGGATCGAGCCCGATGGGGGACTTCCAGATGACGGCCCGACGGGCTCCGGGAGGTGCGCGATGACTATCCGGCACACGACGACTATCCGGCACACGACGACTGTCCGAAAGATGGTACGCGCGGGTCTGGCGATCGCGACGATCGGCCTCCTTTCGGGGACCCCGGCGGCGGCGCAGGAATGGGACGTGCAGCTCCCGGCAGACGCGGGCAGCTACCCCACCGGCGACCTGTTCGTCCAGGGTCTCGCGGCCGTGCACACGGCGGCCGGCCCGGTGCTCGAAGGCGTCTCGATTCTGATCCGGGACGGGATCATCGAGCAGATCGGACCTGGCCTCGCCGCGCCCGACGGCGTGCGCGTCATCGACGGGACAGGCCTTACCGCGATGCCGGGCATCGTCGACGAGCACTCACACACCGCGCTCATTGCCGGCAACGAGGGCACCGCCCCGATCGTGCCCGAGGTGCGGGTACTGGACGCTCTCACGACCGAGGACTTCGGGATCTATCGGGCTTTGTCGGGCGGGGTGACGACAGCCCGCATCATGCACGGCAGCTCGAACCCGATCGGCGGCCAGAGCGCCGTCATCAAGATGCGCTGGGGCATGGACGCCACGGAGCAGCTGTTGATGCCCGGCGCGCCGAAGTTCGTGAAGTTCGCCCTCGGTGAAAACGTGACCCGAAAAGCGGCTCCACCGAGCACCGATTCCCGGTTCCCGCTGAGTCGCGCGGGCGTGGAGGCGATCTACGTCGAGGCGTTCACGGCCGCGCAGGCGTACCGGGCGGAGTGGAACAGCTTCCGCGCAAACCCGGCCGCCTTCCCCGTTCCCCCGCGGCGCGATCTCCGGCTCGAGGCGCTGGTCGACATCATGGAGGGACGCATCCGCATCCACGCGCACTCCTACCGCGCGGACGAGATCCTCATGCTCATCCGTCTCGCGGAACGGTTCGGGTTCAGGATCGACGTGTTCACGCACGTCATGGAGGGATACCGGGTCGCGACCGAGATGGCTGAGCACGGCGCCGCCGGCTCGACCTTCTCCGACTGGTGGCAGTACAAGCTCGAGGCGTACGAGTCGATCCCGCACAACGCCGCCATCATGCACCAGCACGGAGTGCTCACCGCCATCAACTCCGACATCCCCTCGCTCCAGCCGTTCATGCACCGCGAGATCGTGAAACCGGTGAAGTACGGGGGCGTGAGCGAGCTCGAAGCGCTGCAGATGCTGACGCTGTTTCCTGCCAGGATGATGTACCTGGACGACCGGGTTGGCAGCCTGGAGGAAGGCAAGGAAGGCGATGTCGTGCTGCTCGACGGATCGCCCTTCGACTCGTTCAGCCGCGTCGAGAAGACCATCGTCGACGGAATCGTCCACTACGACGTGGACGATGAGGCGGGGACGCGGGGCGAGCCTGTTCGCGCGGTTACGGATGTCGTCGCCGCCCCGGCAACGCCCCGGACCTCAACCCCCGGCGACGGCCCGGATTCCGCCGACGCTGGCGCGCCGCGGACTGCAACCTCCGGCGACGGCTCGAGCTCCGGGACCGGGATGGCACCCGGGACGCCGAGTGCGAACGGGATGGACGGAGAAACGCCGCCGCGAACAGCAGCCGCGCAGGAGGCCGCGACGGCTCTCGTGGGCGCGACGGTTCACACGGTGTCGGGCGGGACGATACCGGACGGGGTGGTGCTCATCCGCGGCGGGACCATCGAGGCCGTGGGCACCAGGTCGCAGGTCGAGATCCCCGCCGATGCGGCGCGCGTCGAGGTGGCCGGACGGCACGTCTATCCGGGCATGACCGACCCGTTCACGACGCTCGGACTGCTCGAGTTCGGCGCCGTCGGCCAGGCCACCGACATCGCCGAGATCGGGGACTACAACCCGCACATCCGTGCGCTTCCGGCGGTGAACCCCTACTACCCGAGCCTGAACGTGGCGCGGGCCAACGGCATCACCACGGTTCAGACCGCACAGGGCGGCGGTGTGGTTCGGGGTACGGGCTCGGTCATCCAGCTCAACGGCGGAGACACTTTCGAGAAGGTGGCCGTGGCTCCGGAAGCCTCCCTGATCGTCGATCTGCCGGCGGGTCCCGAGGGCGACGACGAGGAGGAACCGGAGCTCGACAGCAGCGCCATGGAAGGCCTCGTCGACCTGTTCGAGCGCGCCGTCGCATACGGAGCGAACCCGGCGACCTCCGACGACCCGACCGCGCCCTTCGAGGCCAACACCTGGGGCGGAGAGGCCGTCCTGCTCGACGCGCTGCAGCCGGCGCTCGCCGGAGAGAGGCCGGTCTTCCTCTCGGTGGACACGGCCTGGGAGATCCGCACCCTGTTCGTCTTCCTGGACGCGTTTCCGACCATCGACGCCATCGTTCTGGGCGGACGGGAGGCGTATCGCGTTGCCTCCGGCCTGGCCGCCCGCAGCATCCCCGTCATCCTCACGGGCACCCTCCAGGCACCCGCCGACCGGGACGTGGCCGTCACCTCGGGCTACCGCAACGCCGGGCTCCTGCACGCGGCGGGCGTCGCGGTCTCGTTCTCGACGGCCAGCGACGCCGACGTCCGCAACCTCCCCTACCATGCGGCGCTCTCGGTCGGCTTCGGGCTCCCCGAGGATGCCGCCCTGCGCGCCGTGACCCTGGGCCCGGCGGAGGCACTGGGTCTGGGCGACCTCATGGGAAGCATCGAGCCCGGAAAGCGGGCGGATCTGCTCGTCACGGACGGCTCCCCGCTGCAGTCGCTGACGCGGATCGAGCGCATGTGGGTCGGCGGTCTCGAGGTGGATCCCCGGGCAAACAAGCACGACCGGTTGTGGGAGGCGTTCCGAGGTCGGTAGACCCGGCACGGCGAGGAGGCTGAGAACGGAAGGGCCTACGGTAACTCCCAGCCGCTGCCCGGCATGATCCGCCGCATGAATCCGTCGAAGCGGGGGACCGTAAATGCCGTGTCGCCGTGACTCGGGCTCCAGACCATCCCCTTGAAGATCAGCTTGGCCCGCACCGGACCGAGGGAGGTCACGGAGCGACCGAGCACTGTGGCTATGTCGCCCGAGCGATGAGGTCCCGATCCCAATTCAGCCATGGCGCGCAGGTACTTTCGTTCTGAAGGCGTCAAACGATCGAAGCGTACCATGAAGAAGCTCTCGTCCAGCGCAGCGAGGGCGGACACGGAGGCAGCGTACACATCCTGCCCGGTTACCGGCGAGCGTTCGGCGACATCCCACACATGCTTGCCCCATTCCTGAAGGAAGTAGGGATATCCTTCCGATTCTGCGACAATCATGTCGAGCGCCTCCTTCTGGAACTCGACGCCGAGATCCGCTGCGGGCTTGGTGATCGCGACGGCGGCGGCTTCGGGCGGAAGCGGTCCCACCTCCGGAAAGTCGAACAGCCTCTCGGCATAGGATTTTGCGCGCCCCATTCGGCCCCGGAGCTGTGGCAGTCCCGCGCCCATGAGCGTGACGGGCAGTTGCCGCTGGGCGGTGCGATGTAGCGCGACGATCAGTGCCGCCAAGTCGTCTTCGGGTACATACTGGAGTTCGTCGACGAACATCGCCAAGCCTGTCCCGGCACTGGCACAGGCCTCGCCGACGGACTCGAGAAGCGCTTGCAGGTCGAGTTCCAGGTCTCCGTTGTCCGCGAGTCCCGGCTCGGGATCGAAGTCGAGCCCAACCTCGATGTCCCGATACTTCACCTTGAGAGCGCCGACAAAACCCGCCAGGCCCCGGAGCGCGCGTCTGGCCAGCTCTTGGCCGCGGGACTTCCTCGCGAGCCGGATCATCGCCAACCGCAGTCCCGGAGCCAGCATCGCGGGCAGGGAGCGGGACTCCGGAGCTTCCACCTCCGTGACCAGAATGCCTCGCGAGCGGGCGTAGTCGCTCATCTTGAGTAGAAGGACCGTCTTGCCTACACCCCGAAGGCCGACGAGCAAGACGCTCTTCGCGGCACGGCGGGCGCGCATTCGCTCCAACGCTATGCCCGCCCTGGACAACAGCGGTGCGCGTCCTGCCAACTCAGGTGGCGGCATGCCCGCGCCGGGCGAATAGGGGTTCTGAATCGGATCCATCTCGGACTCAAGTTATACCAGGATTAGCGAGTTTATCGTGGGAAGATAATATCGCTAAACTTGCTATAAACGCCAGGAGCCTGCCGCACCCTACCCTCCCCCGAACAGCACGCTCAACCCCTGCTGGAAGACGATGTCGCGCGGGATCCCGGCTGAATCCAGCCGGTCGAGGCCGGCCTGGAGTTCGGCGGGCACGAATCCCCGCTCCTCCATGAGCTGCGCAACCCCGTCGTAGTCGCCGTCCCCCTGGAGCGTGAGGATCAGCTCGCTCAGGCCGCTCACCGCCTCGCGCATCGCCGCGAAGTCGACGCGGTACTTCCCGGTGCCCTCCTCGCGGGTGAAGGCGCCCTGTTCCAGGAAGTAGTTGAAGCGCACCATGTTGGCGCGGCCGTGCGCGCTCGCCGCGCCGAAGCGGACCGAGCGGAAGATCCCCGCCAGGAAGGTCACGTAGTGGTGCTCGACCGAGGGCTCCGTGATCTCGCCCCGCTCGAGGAGCTCGGTCACCATGTGCAGGCCGACCACATCGGCCTTTCCCTCCTCCATCGGCGAGGCGTGCTCGCGCAGGGCCTCCCGCACCGTCCCCTTCCCCGTGATGGTGTTCTTGATGCCGAGCCCATGCGCCACCTCGTGGAACATGGTGTTGCCGAAGAAGGCGTCGAAGACGACGTATTCCCGCTGGTCCTCGACGATCAGTTCGCGCGTGATCGGCACCATGATCTCGTCGAACTTGGCCTGCATCGCGTTCTTGAGCTGGAGCCGGCGCGTGCCCTTGGCGAGCTGTACCTCCTCGTCGTTCGGGAGGTTGATGGCGATCGTCTTGGCCCCGGCATTGGCGTCGCCGGCGTAGTAGACGGCGTCGTACGCGTTCAGATCCGAGTCCGTCCCCGGCGCCTCCGCCTTGTACCGGTCTGCGACGGGCAGGCTCTCCTGCAGGCCGGGAAGAAGCGCGGCAAAGCGCTCCAGCCTCTCGCTCCACTCCATGTCCTTGATGAGGACGAAGCTCTCGTGGGCCGCCTTGGCGCCGAAGAGCAGGTCCTCGTAGGTCTCGATCGGCCCGATCACGACTTCGATCGGGTTCTCCTTCATGTCCAGCCACGCCATGTCGCTCGGCTGGTAGTCGTCGGATTCGAGCGCGTCCGCGCGCAGGCGCAGGTACGTCGCAAGGCCGGGGTCGCTCGCCAGTTCGGCAGCCTCGCGCAGCTTCGCCGCGGCGGCCGCGTGTTGCTCCGCGAAGGCCTCGTGATACGGAACCGCGACCAGGGCACCTTCCTCATCCCGGCGCACGAGCGTGTAGAGCGAGCGGAGCGCGTCGTTGTCCGCCGCCGCCGCATCGAACTCATCCGCCGTCATGTCGGCGGGATAGAAGTTCGCGCCCGCCGGCTTGGCCCCGATCCCGGCGACGAAGGGATCGTCCGCGCGGAGCCGGTCCCAGGGCCCGTAGTTGATCTCCATGTAGCGCCGCACAGCCGGGTCGCCCTGCGCCAGGGTGAGCGCCTCCTCCCTGTTGCCGTACGCCTGCATCCAGAAGACGTCGTCCATGGGCCGGGACGCCTCGATCAAAAGACGCACGACCTCCCGGTCGCTCTCCGACAGGTGGGAGAGATCGGCCTGCAGCCGGAACACCGCGTACCCGTTCACGAGATCCTGTATGCTCGTCCCGTCATCTTGTATGTCGTCCTGTATGATACTTGTATGCTCCTGCGCGTTGCGGGCCTCATCGCCCGGGGCGGCGCAGGCGGTGAGCGAGGCGAGAAGGACGGCTGTGGCTCGGTAATGGAAGTGTTGCGACGCTCTGATCATTGCGATGCTCCTGGAAGACAGAGGATCCGGCGCGATTGACAATAGAAGGCCGATGTGGTCGCGATCAACGCTGCTTGTTGGACGCTCCGCAATCGCGTAGCGTTGATGCCCATGTCAGAGAGCACATCCGCGCCGCGCCGCATAGCCATCATCGGCGGAGGCATATCGGGGCTCGCGGCCGCGTGGGCCCTCGACCACCACCGGGACCGGTTCGACTTCCGCCTGTACGAGGCGCAGGACCGAATCGGCGGGAATGCGGTCACGGCGGACATGCCCCAGCGCGACGGCAGCTCCATCCCTTTCGACATCTCCGTCACCGCCTGCATTCCGTCAGTGTACCGGCACATCATGCTGTTGATGGAAGAGTACGGCATCCAGCTGATCGACACTCGATTCAGTTACAGCGTGAAATACCGGGGCGGCATCTATGCCCACGATTTCGACTCCGACATCAGGGATCAACTGCAACCCGAGATCGCAAAGTTCCAGCGAATCCTCGGGTGGCTGCACCGGTTCGGCTGGCTGACGCGGTCCCGGTCGAAATTCCTGAACGCCCTCAACCCGTTCAACTACGTCAGCATGGGGACGGTCCTGAACCTGGCCGGACTGTCCGGGGACTTCAGGTACAAGGTGCTGAAGCCCATGTTCGTCAACTTCCTGATGGCGACGAACGTGTTCGATATGCCCGCGGCGCTCTTTTCACGGTACCTCGAGTTTTTCGACATCGAGTCCGCCACGCCCATGCAGACGTGGGACCAGGGGACGCGGCGCATCTACGAGCATCTGACGGCGAACTTCCGGGACCGGATCTACCTCAACCGGCCGGTACGGAAGGTGTATCGTCACCCGTCTCATGTGGTGGTCGAGGATGAGGCGGGCGTCAGGGAGGAGTTTGACCACGTGATCTTCGCATGTAATGCGAACCAGACGCTGATGATGCTCGACGACCCCACGCTGCTCGAGCGCTACATTCTCTCGTCGGTGCGCTACGAGAGCGAACTCCACAACCATACCATCATCCACTCCGACGCGTCCGTCCTTCCGGACAACGAAGTGAAGCCCCTGACGACGCGCAGCAATCACATTGAACAATACGGCGCCAGGCCGGACAACTATGAGATCACATATATCATGCACAACCAGCAGCCATGGGCCAGCCGGTCCGACCGGCCCTGCCTGGTGACCTACAATCCCATCAGCCGAATCGATAATCGAAAGATCATCGGCAAGTGGTGGTTCCAGCATATCGTGCATGACGTGCGCCACGTCGCATGGCTTGTGCCGCTGTTCCGCAGGATCCAGGGCAGGAAGCGGACCTGGCACTGTGGTGCGCATACCCTCATCAACAGTCAGGAAACCTGTTTCGTCACCGGGCTGGCCGCCGCGACACAGCTCGGCGCGGACTATCCCTTCGACGATGCCGAGGCGAGGCGCTCGTTCAATCACTACGGGAGCATTCTGCACGGCTGGCGATTCCGGAAGGTGAAGGGTCAGGAACCATGAACACCACTCGACGCAGCTTTCTTCGCCGATCGGCAGGGGCACTGGCTCTCGCTCCGGTGGTGCCCGTCGGGCATCTCGCCCTCCTGGGCGGGAGAGATGGGGCGGTCCCGACAGCAGCCGGGGCCCTTTCGCCCCAGGAGGCCTGGGTGGCCCGCGCCCGCGCCGAGATCCCCGCCTCGACCGGCAGCCTCTATTTCCAGACCGGCGGGATCGGGCCCTCCCCCGAGCCGGTCATCGACCACGTCCGGGAACGCCTCGCATTCCAGAACGAGAGCCCGGCCGAGCCCCGGATTGCGACCGAGATGGCCCGCATCGAACCCGACCTGAGGGCGCAACTGGGGCGGGTGTTCGGAGCCGAGACCGAGGAAGTCGCGCTTACGCACTCTACCTCGGAGGGGATCTCCATCGTCGCCTGGAGCCTGAACTGGCAGCCGGGCGACGAGGTCGTGATTTCCAACACGGAACATCCTGCCAACGTCATCCCCTGGTACGTCCTCCGGGACCGGTTCGGAATCGTGATCCGCGAAATCGATCTGAGCACGGGAACGGGGCTCATCGACGAGGTCCGCGGCCAACTCTCGGACCGCACGCGCATGGTGAGCATCAGCCATGTATCCCGGAACAACGGACGCACGGTGCGCACAGACGAATCCGCGGAACTGGGCGCGTTGCTCCGCTCCCGCGGCGTCCGCTACCACCTGGACGGCGCGCAGGGCCCCGGCTGCGTCCCCACCGACTTCCGCGCCCTCGGCTGCGACTGCTATTCCACCTGCGGCCACAAGTGGCTGCTCGGCCCCAAGGGCACGGGGGCGCTCTTCGTGCGACGGGAGCTGCTCGACGACGTGCGGCTCAGCTGGGCCGGCTCCCACAGCCACGCGACCATGGACTACGAAGGCGCGTACACCCTGCTTCCCAGCGCCGCCCGCTACGAATTCGGCACCCGCGCCCTGGCGGACTTCGCCGGCTTCGCGCGCGCCGTCGAGTGGATGGAGGAAATCGGCCTGGCGAGGATCGAGGAGCGGATCCAGTCGCTGGTCGACCACGCGACCGAGGCGGTCGACGGCACGGACGGGCTCGGCGTGTCGTCACCGCGCACGCCTCCGGACCGGTCGGGCGTGTTCGTCCTCCAACTCCCGGAGGGGTGCGACGCCACGGAGCTCTACAACGACCTGCGGGACGGCGACGGCATCCTCGCCTCCCCGGTGCGGCAGCCGCGCGACTTCCGCCTGTCGATCCATTTCTTCAACACGCGCGACGAGATCGACGCCGCGATCGATGCGATTGCGGCACGGTGCGGGTGAACGCCGCGGGAATCGAAGACACCTCGTATCGGCGAAATGAAAGAAACAGTCCGTCCAAAAGAAAGATTGGCGTTCGGCCAAACGAAAAAACAGTGAGGAGGCCAGCCTGCCGGCAACCCGCAGCATCCCAACCTACGTGTGGACGTTCCTGGCCCTGGTCGCTGGCCTGGCCGCGGGTGGCGTCTTCCCTGCTCCCCTCGCTCCCGTCGCCGACGCCACCGCCACGCTCATCGCCTGGATCGTCGCGATCGTACCACTGCTGATCCTCGCGGCCCTCAGCCCGGCCATCGCCACCCTGGTGCGACGCGGGCTCGCCGGGCGCTTCGCGGGAGCGGTGGTCGTCTGGTACGTGTTTACCTCGACGGTCGCCGGGCTCATCGCCCTCGTGACCTCCGCGGCCATCTTCCGCATCCCCCTGACCACGGGCGGCCGGGGCGTGTGGACCGAAGCCGCGACGATGCTCGAGAGCCTCGGGGCGGGCGGCGCATCGTGGCCCCTCCTGGCGATTCTCGCGGGCATCCTGCTCGGGCTCTGGGGCGCCCGCCACGACCCGACGTACCGGGTGCTTAAGCGCGTCGCTGACGCCATTGAGAGCGCGGGGAGCGGGCTCGCCTATGTGATGCTGCCGCTCATCCTCGCCTTCGGCATCACCCTGGGCGTCCGCTTTGGGGCGAGGCTGGGCCTCTCGCACTACCTCACCATGACGGCCTACACGGGTGCGCTCGTGCTCGTCTGGTGGGCCTTCTACACCTTCGTGCTGGTGCGCAGGGTCGGGCGCCGGCCGGTGGGCCCCGTCCTGAGCGGCTACTACGTCCCGACGGCGGTGTTCGCCGCGGGGACGTGTTCGTCGCTGGCGACGCTCCCCGTCAACCTCGCCAACGCCAAGCGGGTCGGCGTGCGCGACGAGGTGGCTGACTTCGTCCTGCCGTTCGGCGCGGTCGTGAACCTCGACGCCAGCGCGCTCGCCTACGTCGCGTACGGGCCCTTCGTCGTGAGCCACGTTTTCGGCCTGGAACTCAGCTGGATGATGATGCTGGCCGCCTGGCCGGCCGTCGTCCTCTTCACCATCGCCGCCCCGGGGCTGCCGGCCGGGATGGGCACGGCGCTCTGGAGCGCGACCCTCTTCGCCAGCATTCTGGGGCTCGAGGGCCCGGCTCAGGGCGAGTTCATCGCGAGCTGGATCGCGCTTTCCGGAGGGATCCCCGACATGCTGCGCACCGCGACCAACTGTACGGGAGACGGCTACACCGCGATCATCTTCGATGGCCGGTTCGATGAGTTCTTCGGGAGGGAACATGGCTGAGGCGGGCGGGACCGAGGCCGCAGCTCCGGCGACCGGGGAGTCGCGCGATCGCGAGGGCGGGCATGGCTGAGTCGAGGGCCGACCTCTCCCCGGGCGCGGAGCGGCTGGTGCGGGTGAACGGGCGCGTCCAGCCCGGCGAGGCGGTGCTGGTCGTGACCGACCCGACCATGCGGCGCTACGCGGATGCGGTCGCCGGGGCCGCCCGGGAAGCCGGAGCCGACGTCACCGTCTCCGTCATCCCCGTGCGGGACCAGGATGGCCAGGAGCCGCCACCCCCGGTCGCGCGCGCCATGACCGAGGCGGCCGTGATCTTCTCCCCCGTCCGCATCTCCATCACCCACACGCGCGCGATGCGAGCGGCCCTCGAAGCGGGGGCGCGGGTGTGCATGATGACCGCGTACACCGACGCGATCATGACCAGCCCGGCCCTGCTCGAGACCGACTTCGAGGCACAGGCCGACGTCTGCCGCCGCCTTGGCGCGGCGTTCACGGAAGGCCGGTCGGTGCGCCTCACCTCCCCGCGCGGCACCGACCTTCGCTTCGGCACCGAGGGCCGGGTCGCCAACGTGCTGACCAACATCCCCGATCCCGGGCAGCTGGCGCCCGTGCCCGACATCGAGGTCAACGTGGTGCCGGTCACGGGGTCCGCCGAGGGAACCATCATCGCCGACGCCTCCGTCCCCTATCTCGGCATCGGCATCCTGGAAGAGCCCATCGTGTGCTCCGTGCGCGAGGGCTACATCGTCGAGATGACCGGCGGCGCGCAGGCCGACTTCCTGCGCGGGCACCTGGAGTCGTTCGGCGACCGGCACTGCTTCAACGTCGCGGAGCTGGGCGTGGGCCTGAACCCGAACGCGCGCCTCACCGGGGAGATGCTCGAGGACGAAGGCGTGATGGGTACGATCCACATCGGCATCGGCACCAGCCATACGCTCGGAGGGGAGATCGTGGCGCCCACGCACTACGATCTGCTCATGTGGAAGCCGACCATCGCCGTCGACGGCCGCGTGGTGCAGCGGAACAGACAGGTGCTGGCGTAGGGTCAGACCGCCATGGTCTGGACGTCATACAGGCGTATGCGCTCGTCTCGCGTGACGAGGACAAGCCCTTCGGTTTGCGCCTGCGCGACGAGCATCCGGTCGAACGGATCACGATGATGCATCGGCAGAGCGGCCGCCCTCTCCGCGTGCTCGAAGGTCAGCGGAAGGTGCTCGAAGTGTTTTTCGTCGACCATTGCGCTCAGGTTGTCCGGCGCGACGAGCCGGCCCCTGGCCTTCCTGATCGCTATTTCCCACCCCGACACGCCGCTGACGAAGACCTCATTCCCGGGATCGGCGATGGCATCCCGGGTGGTTTCGCCGATTTCTCTCCAGTCCGACAGCCACCAGAGGAACGTGTGCGTGTCCAGGAGCAACCGCATCGTCACTCCATGCCCGGAAAGAGCGTGTAGTTCTCGAAGCCCGCGATGATCTCTTCGTCGTCCGCGTCGAAGTCGGCACCGATGCGGATCTGACCCTCCAGCCCACCCGGTTGCCGGCGCTCGAGCCGCTCCCGATACGGAATCAGCCGCAGCCAGGGCTGTCCCGACTTGCAGATCACGATGTCCTCTCCCTGCCACGCCCGCCTGGCGAGACGTGACAATTGTGACTTCGCCTCGTGCATGTTGACCTTCATTGGGCTTCCATCGACCGGAGGTGAGAGATCTTGGTCAAGCTAGACTAAGCTAATAGAAAGCGCCGGATCTCGGGCACCATGACCGCCGGATCCAGGATGGCGGCCGTATCCGCTCCGGGAATCTCGCGCACCATCCAACCCATCGCCTCAAGTGCCGGCCGGACTTCCCGGAGCCGCTCCACGAGGCGCAGCGGGATTCCCGCCACGGCGCTTTCGGCGCTGGAGCCGATCAACGCCAGGCGCGGACAGGTGATCGCCGCGACAACATCTTCCTCCGGCCATTCCTGCATGGCGGCGTAGAAGGTGCGCCACTGCGCGTACTGTGCGGGGTCGCGCAGGATCACCATGGCGTGCGCCGGGGGCTCCGCAAGCTGCATCTCGACGCCCCGGAGCATGTCCGGATAGGGCGCGCCCAGCGGAGGCCAGGTGCCGCAGATGAGCGCGGAGACCCGGTCGGAGCGCGACGCCAGCATGAGCCCGTTGATCGCGCCCCAGAGGTGACCGCAGTACGCGAAGCGATCAATACCCGCAGCGTCCGCGACCGAAAGCAGGTCCGAGTACACCCGGTCGGGGGTCATTTCGCCGGGGGACGGGACCCTGCTCCTGCCCACGTTTGGATAGTCCACCAGAAGGACGCGATAGCGATCGGTCAGCATGTCCAGGTAGCCGTCCTTTACGGCGGTGGCCAGATCCGGGCCGAAGATCTCGCCGTAGGACGCCATCAGGGGAAAGCCCAGAAAGAGCGGGATGCCGTTATCGGGGCCGTGCACTTCAAAGTAGATGGGAGAAGTCTCCGCAACGCGGCAGGACGGCAGGACCGCCCCCGCAGCGAACGTTGCCGAGACCTGGACGAAGCGGCGGCGATTCATCCCGGGGATCATCCCGGGGAGAGTTCCGCCAGCAGATCACGCACGACTCCGACCACGAATTCCGGTGTCTGGTAGGGGTAGTTGTGTCCCGTCCCCGGGGGCGTGTGGATCAGGCGTGCGTCGGACGACACCTCGAGATACCGCACGCGCACGCGCTCGAAGAAGTTGATGGCGCGGGTGGCCGCCGCCTCGTCCATGCCCAGCGGCTCGATGATCCCGGCGGCGCTCTCGTCGGGGATCACGACCAGGACCGGCATGTCGCCGAGTTCGCCGTCGTACACCATCAGATCGGGGGCCGTGGCCGAGACCACGTCCGCGGCGAACTCGCGGAAGATCGAAGCCTCGGCGAAGGACGACGCTGCGCGCCGGCGGTTCGCCTCCACCGCGTCGCCTACATCAGCGAGCAGGCGGCGCTGGCTGCGCACGATCCCGCCGATCTCCGTGTCCGTCTCGGCCAGCGCGTCCTCGGGGTCTGTCCATTTGCCGAACACCTTGGCGAGTCCCTGCCGCTCCGCATCCTTCACCAGTTCATCCAGGGCGCCCGCGCCGTATGCCGGCGCGTAGATGAAGGCATCGGGAGGAGAAGCGTCGAGGAGCACGAGGGCGGCGGTCCGGTCCGGATGGCGCCGGGCGAAATTCGCCGCAAGCAGCCCGCCGTAGGAGTGGCCGGCCAACACGAACGGTCCGGCCTCCCCGGCCCCTTCGAGCAACTCCGCCAGCTCTTCGGCCTCGAACGCCGTGCGGCGCGGAAACGGCCCCGGGTCGCTCCACCCGGTGCCGGGGCGGTCGAAAAGGATCGAACGGGTCTCGTCGCGGATGGCGGCGTGCAGGTGGTAGAGGGCGAGTCCCTGGCCGTGACCGCCCGGAATCCAGATGACGGTCGGCCCGCCCCGGGCGTCTCCCTCCGCGATGATGTGCATGCGGTAGCCGCCGACGTCCACGAGTGCGCCGGGCGGGGGATGGTCGAGCGCGAGCCGCGAGATGTCGACAAAGGACGTGATGCCGCCCCAGAGCAGAATAGCCGACGACGCACCGGCGCCCAGGACGACGAGGGTCCCCGCGCGCGACCACAGGGAGCGCGGCTGCGGTTGGAGGCGCCGGAGGCCGATTGCGAACAGGGAGGCGATCACGGCGATGCCGGCCCCGATGGCCATACCCGCCCATGGCTGCGAGAGAAACGGATACATCAGGGGCAACATGATTCAGAGCGACTCGATCACGTCCGCCAGTCGTCCCAGATCATCGATCACCGCGATGGCGAGATGTTCCGCCCCGCCCCCGTCCAGCCCCGCCGGATTGTGCCACACGACCTCGAGGCCCGCCGAAACCGCACCCCGTATGTCGCGCGGCGAGCCCGCCACGAACAACACCTCGCGCGCGGGGACGCCGAGCGCCTCCACCCCCGCATGATACATGCGCGGGTCAGGCTTGTAGAACCCGGCTGACTCGGCCGTGACGACCGAGCGAAAGGGGGCTCCGATCAGCCCTGCCGCGCGCACACCCAGCACCTGCGAGCAGTTGGTCGCCACGCCGATCGGCATCTCCCGCGCGATTCGCCGCAGCGCTGCGCCCGCGCCCGGCCACGGGGCCAGTTCGTCCCAGCGCGCTTCGAGCTCGCCGGCAAGCGCGCGCGGCAGGCCGACGGCAGCCGCAGATTGCGCAACGAGGTCCAGGTACGGCACGTAGGCGCCGGTCCCGTACGTGAGCCGCAGGTACTCGAAGCGCCAGCGACGGCCTCGCTCCTCGCTCCCCGCGATGTCGTCCCAGAGCGACCACGAGTCGAGCAGCGCCGAGAGCAGGTCGAAGAGGACGCCTCTCAAGGCAACGCTCATGATCCCCCGAGATCCACCATCCGGAGATTCCGCCAGCGAACCTTGATCCCACCGCCATCGTGGATCTGGAGCGCGATCGAGCCCTCGGCCTCGCCGATCCTCGCATCCTCGAAATCCACCATGCGCGTCCCGTTCAGCCAGGTCGTGACCCGGTCGCCCACCGCCCGCACCCGCAGCGTGTTCCAGTCGCCCATCCTGAGCGCAGCGTCGAGCGCCGGATCGGGCTGCACCAGCCAGCCGCGCCCGTAGGACTCGTAGATCCCACCGGTGAAGAGCCCCGGCGGCGCCACCTCGGCCTGCCAGCCGGTCACGACCGTGCCCTCCACGCTGGAGCGGAAGAAGACGCCGCTGTTGCCGTCCGCTTCCTGCTTGAAGTCGACCGTCAGGTCGAAGTCTCCAAATAACTGCTCTGTCGTCAGATAACCGTACTCGGCGTCAGGACCGCTCTCACACACCAGCTCCCCGTTTTCGACATACCAGAGTTCGGTTCCGTGCACGCGCCAGCCGTCGAGGTTCTCGCCGTTGAAGAGCGAGACCGGCCCCAGCGGCAGGATCCTGATGTTCCGATAGAAGACGTTGCGCCCGTGGTCCTGGAGCCCGATGGGACCCGACGCCGCGCGCCCGTAGCGCGGATAGGGCGCGAACTTGCTGGCGGCGACCAGCGCCTCCCATTCCGCCGAGCCGAGTTCGTATTCCACGGTTTTCACGCCGTTCAGCCAGTGCTCCACGTGGTTGTTCGCGATGCGGATGCGGCCCTCGTTCCACTCTCCGGGGCCGTGCAGCGTCTTCTCGCCCGCAGCGTGCAGGTCGTAGTTGTCCCCGGTAAGATGCGTGCGCATGTCCATCGTGCCCATCTCGATGTACGCGGTGTCGTCGAGCACCTGGTACTCGGGCGCGTTGAACCAGATCTCGGCTTCCTCCTCCTCGATCACGCGGTACAGGACGCCGCTGTTGGCCACCTCCGAGAGCATGAAGTCGAACCTGAGGTCGAAGTCCGAGAAGGATTCGGTGGTGACGATGTCGCCGCCCACGGGGACATCCGGATCCACCGCGGTCGCGCCGACCACAAGCATG